>NZ_CP034086.1:1930036-2272573 GCF_003855495.1 Methylocystis rosea
GGGACCGCGGCCGCTTACGCGTGACGGCGAGCAGAAAGCCCATGCCGAGCGACAGCGAAATAAGCGAAGAGCCGCCATAGGAGACGAAGGGCAGCGTCATGCCCTTAGCGGGCATGAGATGCACGTTCACCGCCATATTGATGCAGCTCTGCAGGCCAAACAGCATCACGAGTCCCGCCGTCGCAAAACGGCAGAAGGGATCGCTGTTGCGCGCCGCCGAAAACAGCCCCCGCACCACGACGAAGGCGAAGACCCCGGCAAGCGCGATGCAGACAAGGACGCCGAATTCCTCGCCGATGACCGCGAAGATGAAATCGGTGTGGGAGTCGGGCAGGATTCGCTTGATGACCCCTTCGCCTGGGCCCTTGCCGAACCACGAACCTGCGATGAAGCTTTCAAGCGCCGTCTCCGACTGGAAATTCGCGGGCACGCCTGCGACCGGCGGCGGCGGCTCCAAAAAGGATTCGATACGCGCGTGGACGTGCGGCACGAACTTGTAGGCGAGCAGCGCCGAGACGCCGCCAACCCCGCCCAAACCGACAACCCAGATCCAGTGCAAGCCGGCCATGAAAAACAGCGCCGCCCAGACAATCGAAATCAGCATCGTCTGGCCGAAATCAGGCTGCAGCATCAGCGGCGCGATCGCGATCGGCAGCAGCAGAAGCGCGATCAGATTGCCTGGAACATCCTTGCGACGCGCCCCTTCGGAGAAGGCCCAGGCGACGAGCACGACGAAGGCCGGCTTCAAAAATTCCGACGGCTGAACGCCGAAGATCCATCGCTTCGCGCCCTTCACTTCCTGACCGTAGAAGATGGTGGCGAAGACAAGCGCGAGAGAGACGACGAAAATCACCAGCGCCAGTCGGCGCACGTGACGCGGCGAAAGAAACGACGTCGCAATCATCAAGACGAGCGCCGGCAGAAGATACAGCACTTGCCGGTTGACGAAGTGGAAGGTCGGCAGATGCAGCCGCTCCGCGACGGGCGGGCTGCCGGCCATGGCGAAGACGAGTCCCGCGACGATCAGCAGCGCGAGGCTTGCAAGCAGCCAGCGATCCACTGTCCACGCCCAGTCGGAGAATAAGGATCGTTCGGCGCGCGAGATCATGTCAGCTCTCCTTTTCGCGCCGCGATCACGGCGGGAAGCCCTTCGACGAGGCCGCGAAACGCGTCGCCCCGCGCCTCGAAATTGGCGAACTGGTCATAGGAGGCGCAGGCCGGCGACAGCAGCACGACCGGCTCCGGCGCGCCTTCGGCGAGCGCGTCGAGCGCCGCGCGCGTCGTCGCGACGTCAAGCGTTCCGCAATGTTCGAAAGGCAGCGCGCCTTCCAGCGTGCGCGCAAAATTCTCGGCGGCCTCGCCGATCAGATAGGCTTTGCGGATGCGCGAGAAATGCGGACGCAGCGGTTCGACGCCGCCCTCTTTCGATCGGCCGCCGAGAATCCAGTAGATATCGGTAAAGCTCACCAAGGCCTTTTCGGCGGCGTCGGCGTTGGTCGCCTTCGAGTCGTTTACGAAAAGCGTGCGCTCGATGCGCCGGACCTCCTCCATCCGATGCGGCAGGCCGGGGAAGCTCAACAATCCGCGCAAGATCTCGTCGTCGTCCAATCCGCATTCCCACGCGGCGGCGGCGGCAAAGGCGGCGTTCTGCGCATTATGCGCGCCGCGAAGCGCGCGCGCGCCGTCGAGCGAACCGATCAGCTCAGCTTCCTCGGGCGGATGTCCCTGCTCGCGGAAATAAACGCTTCGATCCTCGACATAGAACCCCCAGTCGAGCGCACGCTTCCCGGAGACGGGCACGACGCGCCGCTCGGGGGACTCGGCTTCAACGAGGCGCGCGCCGATCGCATGGCAATAGGCGTCGTCGACGCCGATCAGAGCCACTTCCGCCGCGGCGACGAGCCGCTCCTTAATCGCTGCGTAATTTTCGATTGTCCCGTGACGATCGATATGATCCGGCGTGATGTTGATCAGCACGCCGATGGTCGGCGCCAGCGAGGGCGCGAGATCAATCTGGAACGACGAGCATTCGATAACGTGAATGCGCTCATCGGACGGCGGCTCGAGGTCGAGAATCGGCACGCCGATGTTGCCGCCGAGCTGAACGTCGCGGCCGGCCTCGCGCAAGATATGCGCGATCAGCGCCGTGGTCGTCGATTTGCCGTTTGTGCCGGTGATGGCGATGAAAGGCGATCCCCCGGCGCGCGCTTCGCGTTCGCGGCAGAACAGTTCGACGTCGCCGATGATCTCGACTCCGGCGGCTTTCGCCGCCTGCACCGTCCAATGCGGCTCGGGATGGGTCAGCGGCACGCCGGGAGAGAGAATGAGCGCGTCGAAGCCGCTCCAATCCGCCGCCGCGAGATCCTCGAGCGCTACGCCTTGCGCGACGGCCTTGAGTCGGCCGGCCTCGCCGTCATCCCAGGCGGCGACCTGCGCGCCGCCGGCGATAAGGGCGCGGGCCGTTGACAGACCCGAACCGCCGAGGCCAAAAAGCGCGACGCGCTTGCCCTTGAATGTCTCGACCGGCGTCATCGTCACCTCAGCTTCAAGGTCGAGAGGCCCATCAGGGCCAGGACGAAGGCGATGATCCAGAAGCGGATGACGATCTGCGGCTCCTTCCACCCCTTCTGTTCGAAGTGGTGATGGATCGGCGCCATCAGGAAGATGCGCTTGCCGGTCAGCTTGTAATAGACGACCTGGATGATGACTGACGCGCCTTCGATAACAAAAAGGCCGCCGACGATGACGAGCACGAACTCCTGCTTCACCGCCACCGCCACGGAGCCGACGAGCCCGCCGAGCGCCAGAGAGCCGGTGTCGCCCATGAAGATTTGTGCGGGCGGCGCGTTGAACCACAAAAAGCCGAGCCCTGCGCCGATGAAGGCCGAGCAGACGATCGTCAATTCGCCAACGCCGGCCACGTAATTCACGCCAAGATAATTCGAAAAGATCGAATTGCCGACGAGATAGGCGAAGATCGCAAAGGCGCCGGCGGCGATCATCGACGGCACGATGGCGAGCCCGTCGAGTCCATCGGTAAGATTGACGCAATTGCCCGCGGCGACGATGACGAAGGCGCCAAACAGGATGAAGAGCGGACCCAGCGTCGCGACATAGCCCCGCACCATGGGGATGGCGAGCTTCGTCATGTTGTCGCCGCCGGTTTCCATCAGCGCGTAGCAGGCCAGGCCGGCAATCATAAACTCAAGCGCCAATCGCATCTTGCCCGAGAAGCCGGCGTGCGACTGCTTGGTCACCTTGAGATAGTCGTCATAAAAGCCGATGAGGCCGAAGCTGACGGTGACAAAGAGCACGATCCACACATAGGCGTTGCGCAAATTCGCCCAGAGCAGCGTCGCCGCGACGAGTCCCGAGAGGATCATCAGGCCGCCCATCGTCGGCGTGCCTTTTTTGGTCACGAGATGCGAAGCCGGTCCGTCCTCGCGGATCGGCTGGCCCTTGCCCTGCTTGATGCGCAACGCGGCGATCACGCCCGGACCGAAGAAAAACACAAAGAACAGCGCCGTCGCCGCCCCCATGGCGGCGCGAAAAGTGATGTAACGGAAGACGTTTAGCGGACTGTAAAGATAAGAGAAGTCCGCAAGCAGGGTTAGCATCGTCTCTCCTCAGTTCGCCATTTCGGGGGCGAATACGCTTTTCAAGGCCGAGACGATCCGCGCCATCCGCGAACCATTGGAGCCTTTCACCATCACCACATCGCCGGGACGAACCGCTGCGAGAACGGCCTCTTCCAGCTCCAGCGGCGTCGCCCGATGCGCCGCGCGCATCGAATCAGGCACAGCGTAACTCAAGCGTGACATCAATGGCCCCGAGGTGAATAGCAGGTCGACTTTCGCGCCAATGAGGTCCTGAGCGAGTTCGGCATGCAGTTCGGCCGCCTGCGGCCCGAGCTCCAGCATGTCGCCGAGCACGGCGATGCGCCGGCCTCCAGGTCCTGTCGCCGCGCCGCCGAGCAGCTGCAGCGCTGCCCGCATAGAGGTCGGGTTGGCGTTGTAGCTTTCGTCGATAAGCGTAAACGCGCCGTCTGGCGTCACGATTTTCTCGCGCTGTCCACGTCCGGAGGGAGGCGTGAATTCGCTGAAGGCCGCCGCAGCTTCCTCCAAATCCACGTCGAAAACGACGCCCACGAGCAGCGCCGCGAGCGCGTTCATGGCGATATGCTTGCCTGGGGCGCCGATGCGAAAGCGTAGTCGCCGCTCGAGAATTTCCGCCTCGACCAGCGCGCCTTCGTCGGCGGGCTCGTAAGACAGGAGCCGCGCATGCGCGCCTTCCGTCTCCCCGAACCCAAAGACATGGCTGGCGGTCGGCGCGGCCGCCGCGGCGAGACGCTCGTAAAATCCATCGTCGCGGTTGATGATCGCGACGCCGCCGTCGAGCGCGGAAAAGATTTCGGCCTTGGCGTCCGCAATCTTCTCGATTGATCCGAAATATTCGAGATGAACCGGCGCGATGCGGGTCACGACGGCGACGTGGGGGCGCACCTGAGCGACGAGCGCGGCGATCTCGCCCGCGTGATTCATGCCGAGTTCGAACACGCCAAAGCGCGACTCCGCCGGCATTCGGGCGAGCGTCAACGGCACGCCCCAGTGATTGTTGTAAGACGCCGCCGAGGCATGCGTATCGCCGAACCGCGACAGCATCAGCCGGACCATGTCCTTCGTCGAGGTCTTGCCGACGGAGCCGGTGACGGCGGCGATAAAGGCGGCGCTTCGCTCGCGCGCCCGCGCGCCCAGCGACTCGAGCGACTGCTGCACGTCTCTGACGACGAAAAGCGGTCCGGCGCCAGAAAGCTCAGTCGCATGCGCTTCGTCGATGACCGCGGCCGCCGCGCCTTTCTCAAACGCCATCCGCACGAAGTCGTGACCATCGCGCGTCTCGCCCTTGATCGCGATAAACAGATCGCCGGGCTGAAGGGTGCGGGTATCGATGGAAACGCCGGCGGCTTCGCGCGCAAGGCCGCCGCTCGCACGCGCGCGCAGCGCGCCCACCAGCGCCAATCCCGACCATAACGGCCTCTTGGTCATGGATGATTCTCCTTGAGCGCCTGCGCAATCGCCTCATGATCGGAGAAAGGCAAAACGCGGTCGCCGATGATCTGCCCGGTTTCGTGGCCCTTTCCAGCCACGACGAGCGCATCGCCCGCTTCAAGCCCCGCGACGGCGTTGGCGATCGCCGCGCGCCGGTCTCCGATCTCGATGATGTGCGCCGCGCCGCTGCGGGTTCCTTCGAGAATTTCTGCGCGAATGGCGGCGGCGTCCTCGCTGCGCGGATTGTCGTCCGTGACGATGGCGACATCCGCCGCGCGGGCGACGATGTCCCCCATCAGCGGGCGCTTGCCACGATCACGATCGCCGCCGCACCCGAAGACGACAATCAGGCGTTTTTTTGTCAGCGGCCGTAAAGTGGCGAGCACTTTCTCCAGCGCGTCAGGCTTATGCGCGTAATCTACGAAAATCGGCGCGCCGTTACGCTGACCGACGAGTTCGAGCCGCCCCGGCGCGCCCTTGAGCGCTTCGAGCGCCGCAAAGACTCGCCCCGGATCATCGCCGCTTGCGATGGCCAGCCCCGCGGCGACGAGCGCGTTCGAGACCTGGAAGGCGCCGGCAAGCGGCAGATTGACCTCATAGTCGGCGCCATTATGGCGGAGCCGCAGCGACGTTGCTAAGGCGGACGGCGTCGCCGAAAGGAGCCTTATCGTCTCGCCCTTCGAACCGACGCTCGAAATTGTGAGTCCCCTCACGCGGCAGATTTCGACGACGCGGGAAGCAACGTCGCTGTCGGCGTCGATCACCGCCGTCTGGCCAGGGTGCAGCAGCGTGTCGAAGAGCCGCATCTTCGCCGCGAAATAGTCCTCCATGTCGGCGTGATGGTCGAGATGGTCGCGCGAGAAATTGGTGAAGCCCGCGACGTCGACGCGCATGCCGTCGAGCCGCCGCTGATCGATCCCCAGCGATGACGCCTCCATGGCGAGATGCGTCACGCCGCGTCCGGCAAGTTCGTCCAGCGTTCTGTGCAGTTCGACGGGTCCGGGCGTCGTCAGCGCTCCATAATGCGCGCCGCGAGAATCGACAATCCCGACGGTGCCGAGCGACGCCGCCTCATGTCCAAGCGCGGCCCAGATCTGGCGCAAGAAGGCCACCACTGACGTCTTGCCGCTCGTTCCCGTAACCGCCGCGATCGTCGACGGCTGACGAGAAAAGAACCGCGCCGCGGCGAGGGCCAGGGCGCGCCGAACGTCATCGACGACGACAAGCGGCAGCGGGCTGTCAGCTCTCCGCTGCGCGACGACGACGCAGGCGCCGCGCGACTTAGCGTCGGCGACATAGGACATGCCGTCGCCGGCGTGGCCCGGGATGGCGAAAAAGGCGAAGCCGCTGCGCGCCATTCGACTGTCAGCCGTCAGGCCGGAGACGGCAAGCCCGTGCAAGGCGGGCTCAAGGTCTGGCGTCGCAAGCAGTTCCGAAAGCAGCATCAATGTCCTCCGCCGCCGCGGGCCGGAACATTGGCATAGCCATAACCTAATTTGGCGAGGAGCGGGAAAGGCTGGTGCGGCGGCTCGAAACGCGGCGCAAGGCCGAGAATCGGACCGACGCGCTCGATGATCTCGCCCGTGACATGTCCCGCGTTATAGGCCGCCGTCGCGTAGCCGCCGGTTTCCGGCAAGCCCTGCGGTTCGTCCATGATGGTCAGGAACAGATATTTCGGCTTGTCGGACGGCGCGACGGCCATGAAAGTGTTAAACAGCCGGTTCTTCGAATAATGGCCGTTAACGACCTTTTCCGCGGTGCCGGTTTTGCCGCCGACGAAATAGCCGGGGACGTTCACCTTCCGCGCCGTGCCGATTTCGGCGTTGAGACGCATGAGATAGCGCATCGCCTCACTCGTCTCCGGCCTCACGACGCGTTCGGCGCCCGCCTTCGCTTCCTCCTCGCTGCGCTTGATGAAGGTCGGCGTGATCAGATAGCCGCCATTCATCAGCGCGCCGACGGCCATCATCGCCTGGAGCGGCGCCACCGCAAGGCCATGACCGAAAGCGATGGTCATGGTGTTCAACTCGCCCCAATTTTTCGGCACGATGGGTTCCGCGCTTTCCGGCAGTTCAGTGCGCATGCGCGTGAGCTGGCCCATCTTGCGCAAAAACGCCTTGTGCCGCTCCACGCCCTGCCCCATCGCCATGCGCGCGGTGCCGACATTGGAGGAATAGGTGAAGACCTCTGGCAGTGTGAGCGCGCGATTTTGCGCGTGATAGTCATGGATTTTGAAGCGCCCGAACGAGAGCACGCCGCGCGCGTCAAGCCGTGAATTCAGATTGACCTTGCCCGAGTCGAGCGCCATCGCGATGGTCAGCGCCTTGAAGGTGGAGCCCATCTCATAAACGCCGACGCTCATGCGGTTGATGTGGATAGGATCGAGCGCTTCCGTCGGCTTGTTCGGATCGTAGTCGGGAAGCGACGCGAGCGCGATGACCTCTCCGGTGTTGACGTCCAAGATCGCCGCGGCGCCCGCCTTCGCCTTAAAGTGGGTTACGCCCTTTTCGAGTTCGTCGCGCAACGCATGCGTGACCCGAATGTCGAGCGAAAGCGACACGGGCTTGAGTTCCTCTGGCGTCACGCCGAAGCCGGCGCCGTGCAAATCGGCGAGGCCCTGCCCGTCGATGTATTTCTCGATGCCAGCGATGCCCTGATTGTCCACATTGGCGAAGCCGAGCACATGCGCGCCGATCGGTCCATTGGGATAAACGCGCTTATTTTCGGCGATCAGTCCGACGCCCGGCAGTCCGAGATGGAAGACTTCGTCGCGCTGATGCGTCGTCACCTCGCGCTTCACCCAAACGAAGCCTTTCTTGGAGCCGAGCCGCTCGCGCAAATCGCGGGCGTCGAGGCCAGGCAAAACCGCGGTCAAGAGCTCGGTCGCTTCGTCCTTGTCGATGATGCGGCGCGGCTCGGCGAACACCGACATCACCTTGACGTCGCTTGCAAGCGCCTCGCCGTTGCGATCGATAATGTCCGGACGGGACGCCGCGACCGCCTCCGCTGCGGCGCGCCGCGACGTCGCCGCCTCCGGCTTGAATGCGAGATAGACGAGCTTGATCGAAATCACCGCGTAGAGCGCGAGAAAGGCCAGCGCCGCGAGCCGCATGCGCGACGCGCTCAGCGCGAGACTCGTCGAAAACAGCGCGCGCAGCATCGCGCGTATTTTGCCAACCGGCGGCGGCGAAGGTTGCGTGTCGAGCATTGTCTGCGTCATGGCTTGCGTCGCTGTTGGCTTTGTCCCTGCGCTTTGGGCGTGGTCGTCGGCGCGCTGCCGGGGACGGGCGGCGTCGCTGGCATGCTCAATCCGAGCGCGTCGAGCTTATTGCCGATGGAGTCGACGCGCGGCGATCTCTCGGGAAGCGATTGCGCGGCGACGATCTGCGTCGCTTCAAGCTGTTTCATGCCGGGCAGATAAGCGTCGGCGAGCTGCTGAATGCGCTCAGGCCGCGTCATGTAAGCCCATTCGGCGCGCAGCACCGCAATCGCGTCGCGCTCCTGTCTGATCTCGATCTTGGTCTTTGCGATCTGCTCGGCGCGATAGCTCGTCTGATATTTGATCGAATAGGCGTAAACCGCCGAGCCGACGAGCACGAGAACCGCCACGATATTGAGGAGCCGCAGCATCAGGCTTTTCCCTTGTCGCGATCGGGCAGGCGAGCGAGACGCGCCAGCCTTTCGTCGAGCGGATACGGCGCCGCCGCCGTGCGCGTCGCGTAGCGCAGCTTGGCCGACCGCGCGCGCGGATTGGCCGCCGTCTCGGCGGGCGCAGGCGTCACCGGTTGGCGACCTTCGCAAACGAAGCTTGGCGGCGGCGGCGGCGTTTCGCCGGGAAGCCGGCGCGAGCCGGTTTCGCCGCGGCCGCAGCGTTCGGCGAGAAACTGCTTGACGATACGATCCTCAAGCGAGTGGAACGTCACGACGACAAGACGACCGCCCTCAGTGAGAAGCCGTTCCGCGCCAAGCAGCCCCTTCAGCAATTCCTGAAGCTCGTCGTTGACGGCGATGCGCAGCGCCTGAAAGCTTTTGGTCGCCGGATGAATGTCGCTGGCGCGATTGGGAGCGACGCGCGCGATCATTTCGGCCAGCGCTCTCGTCGTTGTGAAAGGCGCAATCTCGCGGTCGTGGACGATGGCGCGCGCGATCCGCCGCGCGGCGCGCTCCTCGCCATAGAAATAGAGAATGTCCGCGAGCGTCTCCGCATCCGCTTCATTGACGATGTCGGCGGCGCTGCGCCCTCGCCCCTCCATGCGCATGTCGAGCGGACCCTCGGCGCGAAAGGAAAACCCGCGGCCCGCTTGGTCGAACTGCATCGACGAGACGCCAATGTCGAAGACGACGCCGTCGAGCGGGGCGAAGCCTTGCACACGCGCGATGTCCTCGAGCTGAGAAAAGCGCGCTTCGATCAGCGTAAGCCTTTCGCCCATCTCTTGGACGAGCGCGCTGCCGGCTTTCACCGCCGTCTGATCCCGGTCGAAGGCGAGCACGCGCGTTTCCGGCTGCGCTAGGATGGCGCGCGTATAGCCGCCCGCGCCGAAGGTGGCGTCGACATAGCGGCCGCCACGATGGATGCCGAGGGCGGCGATCGCCTCGTCGCGCAGCACCGGAATATGCGTCCCAGCGGACGTCATCATCATGCTCCTCACCAGACGCGCGGCGCGAGGCCGGCGCGATCCTGTGCGCCCGATGAGCGCTGGCTCGTCGAGACGACTCAATTGCGGCTGGGCGGTCTGGATCGACATGGTACCGCGAGGCGTCGGAAGCAGGCTGGTCGCCACGCGCCGATCGGCAACCTGTCCTATTAGGCTTTTTTATCGTTAAGGGAGCGTTTACGGTGGCGCGAATTTGGCGGCCTCAAGGCCGCGCAAAACGAATGACGCAAAGCTTCTGATCCGGCCGAAGCCCCTTGATCGCGGAAGCTATCTCGACCGCTTATCTCCTCGACGAAATACCTCTGATTTAAACGCCAGTCGGCCTGTAAGCCGGGTTCTGTACGTTCTTTGCAGAACGTGACGACCATTCCTCTGGGACGGACGTTGCCGCCCGCCTCTAGCAACCAACCCGGGCGACAGTCCCGGAGACGGGTTGAAGACAAAAAGCTCGCGCTTAAGGCCTTCCGTCGCCCCTATTCGGTCTTGCTCCCGGCGGGGCTTGCCGTGCCCCGAACGTCGCCGTCCGGGCGGTGCGCTCTTACCGCACCCTTTCACCCTTACCGCTTGCGCGGCGGTTTGCTTTCTGTGGCGCTATCCCTGGGGTCGCCCCCGCCGGACCTTATCCGGCGCCGTGTCTCCGTGGAGCCCGGACTTTCCTCTGCCTTTCGGCAGCGGCCGTCCAGCCGACTGGCCTCTTGAGGGATAGGCGCCCTCGCGACGGAATGCAAGAACGGCGTCAAAACGTCGCCTTGGAAAGCTAAGCAATAGTCGCCATCTCTTAAATTGGTTCTTCGCCTTGGCTAATGCTGGGGGGCGCCGAGCCGAGACCAAAGAGAAATGCGATAAGGGAGAATATTAATGCTGTCACGTCGTTCGATTTTCGCCGCTTTAGCCGTCGCGACCGCTTTTCTCGTGACGCCGCATATGGCGTTGGCGCGAAGCGATAGCGAGCATCTGACTCAGGCGATCGAGGAGACCAATGAGGCGATCAAGGAAGGCAAACAGCATAATGCCTCCTCCTTCGCCGAGCATGCGCATAACGCCTGGGATCACGCCAAGGCGGCCAGCGGGGAAGACCCCAAGGGCCACATCAAGACGGCGATGAAGCATCTCAGTCAGGCGCTCAAGACGGCCAAGCGCACCCACCACGCCAGCCGGATTGACAAGGGCGTCCGTCATGCCGAAACCGCGCTCATTCATTTGAAGGCGGCAAATCAATAATGCGATGAGCCGCGATGCGCATGCTGCGCGTCGCGGCTCTCTCAAGCTGAAGCGTACATTCATCGATCCATACGTTGATCATTTTTCCATGCGGGTCGGGACCGCGCCCGCGTCACGCCCTGCACCGTTTGAGTTTGTTGCTTTGCCTGGGCGAGACGGCGTCGGCGAGGCTGGAACCTTGGCGCCTTTGACGGCTTAATCTTGAATCGCTGTCTAAATAGACGACTCGCCTGCCAGGGATGGTTCATCATGCAGCACAGCAGCGCCGCCGACCGCCAACCTCGCGTCGTCATCATCGGCGGCGGCTTCGCCGGTATTGCGGCTGCGCAGGCGCTTGAGGGCGCCGGGGCGCGCATCTTCATCCTCGACAGCAACAATCATCATTGCTTTCAGCCCCTGCTCTATCAGGTGGCGACGGCGGCGCTTGCGTCGCCCGATGTCGCCTGGCCGATACGTCACATCGTGCGGCGCCAGAAGGATGTGACCGTCCTGATGCTCACGGTTGAGAGCGTCGACGCCGCCCGCAAAGTCGTGAAGACCGACAAATGCGAGATCGGCTATGACGTCCTCGTCGTAGCGACAGGAGCCACCCACTCGTACTTCGGTCACAACTGGGGAGGTTTGGCTCCGGGGCTGAAATCCATCTCAGACGCGACGCTCATCCGCCGCCGGTTGCTTCTTGCATTCGAACGCGCAGAAGTCAGCGTTGATCCCGTCGAGCGCGAGAGACTGCTCACCATCATCATTGTCGGGGGCGGTCCGACGGGAGTCGAACTCGCCGGCGCGATTTCCGAACTCGCCCGGCGAACGCTTCCGCCGGAGTTTCGCCGCGCCGATCCACGGAAGGCGCGCATCATTTTGCTCGAGGCGGGGCCCCGCATTCTTGCAAGCTTTTCTGAACGGCTTTCGCACTACGCGCGCGATTCGCTCGAAGCAAAGGGCGTGGAAGTGCGGACGGATACGCCCGTCGACCAGATCTTCGAGGACAGAATTGTCGCTGGAGAAAAGGAGATTCCCGCCGGCGTGATTCTCTGGGCGGCTGGCGTGCGGGCGTCGCCTGCGGCGAACTGGCTGGGCGTTGAAAGCGACAGCGCCGGACGCATTCCGGTGGGCGAAGACCTGACGGTTCCCGGCCTTCCAGATGTCTACGCCATTGGAGATCTCGCCCTTCTGACGAGCGCCGACGGGACGCCTGTTCCGGCGCTCGCCGCTTCCGCCAAGCAAATGGGCAAATACGCCGGACGCGCCATCCGACTCCGTCTGAAAGGGCGCGCCCCACGCAAACTCTTCCGCTATCGGGACTACGGCAATTTGGCGACGATCGGCCGCAACTCGGCGATCGTCAAACTCGGCCGACTGGAATTGACCGGCTTTCCGGGTTGGCTCTTCTGGAGCGTGGTGCACATTTACTTTCTGGTGAATTTGCGCAGCCGCATCCTTGTCGCGATCAGCTGGATCGCGACCTATCTGACGGGCAATCGAGGCTCGCGATTGATTACGCGCTAAGTCAGCGCCGACTTGCTGGGTCGCTACCTTAGCTCTAGCTCTTCTTGGCCGAGAAGCGCGCGAGACGCCGCCGCGCCGCAGGCCAGACCGACCGCCAAAGCGGCAAAGGCCGCAATCATCGAGCGGTCCGACAAGGCGAGCTCCCAGCCCGGCGTGATTCGCTTGGGCGCCACGCCATAGTCGACGGTGGCGGCGATTCCCGACATCATCGCCGCATCTCCGATCAGTTCCAACGTTGAGCGCGGCGGCTGCATCGCGAGCCAGGCCTCGAAGGGCAAGGCCCAGAAGACCGCCGATGCGTGATGCGTCGCGTAGCCCACGGCGGTGTGCGCGGCGTCGACGTCGCGCCGGCCGCGCGATTTGCGCCCCCAAAGCCAGTGGCTGGTGGCGTTGGTGGGCTCGAGCGCGCCCCTGCCTTCGAGCGTCGCGAGCGCCGCGAGAGCTGCGGTGGAGATGACGCTTGCGACGCTTCCCGTCACAAGCGCTGACAGACCGATGCGCGACCATTTTTCCATAAGAGCCTCCGTTGAAGCCGATGCTACCGAACCCTCTCGCGCGCCGCTTCGTTCCAGAAATTTCGCGGAGGATCGGAAATGGATTAAGCCCTGGGCATGAGCGCGGCGCAGGACGAGGAAGAAAGAGCGCGAGTCGTCGAGATCTTGGCGCCCGTCGCGGTCGATTCGACCTATTCCTACCTTGCCCCGGCGGCGATGCGGCTTTCCCCCGGCGACAGCGTCACGGCCCCGCTGGGACGCCGGGAGGCTTATGGCGTCGTCTGGAGCATCGACGGCGGCTCCGGCCCGGGCGGTAATCTCAAGACGATCAGCGCCCGTCTCGACCGGCCGCCGCTTTCGCAAAAGCTGCGCAGCTTCATAGACTGGCTCGCACGCTACACGCTGACGCCGCGCGGCATGGCGCTACGGCTCGCCACGCGCGCGGCCGAAGACGCCGGGCCCGAGGCGCTGCGCATGATCTATCGCGCGACGGGCAATGTCCCGGAACGATTGACGCCGACGCGCGCTCGCGTCCTCAAAGCCGCGGAAGGCGGCGTTGCTTTCGCCAAGAAAGCGCTTGCCGAAGCCGCCGCCTGCTCGACGGGCGTCATCGACGCGCTTGTCGATGAGGGCGCGCTGGAGGCGATCGCCGCGCCGCCGGCGCCGATTTCGCCGCCGCTCGATCCTCTGTTCGCTGCGCCGGCATTGGAGCCCGCGCAGCAGGACGCCGCCGACGCGCTGAAGGCGTCGCTTTCACCACGGGCGTTCAAGCCCTTTCTGCTCGAAGGCGTCACCGGCTCAGGTAAAACCGAGGTCTATTTCGAGGCGATCGCGCAGGCGCTGGAGGCAGGCGGACAGGCCCTCGTCATGATGCCGGAAATCGCGCTCACGACGCAATTTCTGGAGCGTTTCGCGGACCGTTTCGGCGAAAAGCCCGCCGAGTGGCATTCCGGCGTCGGAGCGCGCAAACGCGCGCGCATCTGGCGCGGCTGCGCGACGGGCGACGTTCGCGTGGTCGTCGGCGCGCGCTCGGCGCTGTTTTTGCCCTTTTCGGATCTGCGCCTGATCGTCGTCGATGAGGAGCATGAAGGCGCCTACAAACAAGACGACGGCGTGAGCTATCACGCGCGCGACATGGCGGTCGTGCGCGCGCGCATGGAGGAGGCCACGATCGTTCTCGCCTCGGCGACGCCATCCATCGAAACCCGCGTCAACGCCATGCGCGGCCGATACGGTTATCTGCGACTCGATTCGCGGGCGCGCGCACGGCTGATGCCGACGCTCGCAGCGATCGACATGCGCAAGGAAGGCCCGCCGCGCGGCCGATGGATCGCGCCGCGGCTGGCGTTGGCGGTGGGCGAAGCGATCGCGCGCGGCGAGCAGGCGCTGCTCTTTCTCAATCGGCGGGGCTATGCGCCGCTGACGGTTTGCCGCACATGCGGCCATCGCTTCCGCTGCGAACATTGCGACGCCTGGCTCGTCGAACATCGTTTTCGGCGTGCGCTGATGTGCCATCATTGCGGCCATATCGAGCGTCGGCCGCACGCTTGCCCTGAATGCGGCGCCGAGGACTCGCTCGCCGCCTGCGGACCGGGGGTGGAGCGGCTCGCCGAAGAAGCGGCGACGCTCTTTCCAGATGCGCGCATACTCGTTCTCTCATCGGATTTTCCTGGCGGCGCCGACCGGCTGCGGCGCGAATTGGAGGAGATCGCCAAGGGCGCCTTCGATATCGTCATCGGCACGCAACTCGTCGCCAAAGGCCACAATTTTCCTTTTCTCACGCTTGTTGGCGTCGTCGACGCGGATCTGGGCTTGGGCAGCGGCGATCCACGCGCCGCCGAGCGCACATTTCAGCTGCTCAATCAGGTCACAGGGCGCGCCGGGCGCGGCGACAAGCCCGGCCACGCCTTGATCCAGACGTTTCACCCGTCGCATCCGGTGATCGCGGCGCTGCTCTCGGGAGACGCGGAAAAGTTCTACGAACAGGAGATCGCCATACGTGAACGCGCGGGACTGCCGCCCTTCGGCCGTCTCGCCGCGCTGATTGTCTCCGCCAAGGACGCCTCCACCGCGGAAGCGCATGCGCGCGCACTCGCTCGCGGGGCGCATGAACTGCCGCCATCGCCCCGTTACAGAGTCGCCGCGCCCGGCGCCTGGCCAGAGCAGAATGAAATCGCGCTGCTTGGTCCGGCGGAGGCCCCCATCGCGCTCATCCGCGGGCGCTATCGATTCCGCTTGCTGGCCAAAGGACCGCGAGGCGCCGACATGCAGGCGTTTCTACGCGACATGCTCGCCGCCGGACCTAAGGAGCGCGGCGGCGTTCGCGTTCAGGTCGACGTCGACCCGCAAAATTTCTCTTAACCCCGATCGCCCGCCTGAGCAGCCGCTTTACCCGCCAATGACGCGCGCCACGACCTTGGCCGTATAGTCGACCATCGGAACGATCCGCGCGTAGTTGATCCGGGTCGGGCCGATGACGCCGAGCGCGCCGATGATCCGGCGTTCGCTGTCGCGCAGCGGCGCCGCGATCATCGACGAGCCTGAGAGCGAGAACAGCTTGTTCTCCGAGCCGATGAAGATTCGGACCCCTTCGCCCTGCTCCGCCCGCTCCAGCAGGTCGATGACCTCCGTCTTCGTTTCCAAATCGGCGAACAGGAGTCGAACGCGCTCGAGGTCGACGGCGGCGGTCAAGTCCTCAAGGAGATGCGCCTGCCCTCGGACGATCAGCTGCCGCGATTCGCCCATCGCGCCCGCCCAGGTCGCCAGTCCGGCTTCGACAATCCGCGCGGCGAGTTCGTCGAGCTCCATTTGCGCGGCCCGGCGCGAGCCTTCGATGTTTTCGCGGGCTTCGGCGATCGTGCGTCCCGAGACGCGCGCGTTCAGATAATTGGCGGCTTCCGTAAGCGCCGAGGCCGGAAGATCGCGCGCGACGGGAATCACGCGGTTTTCGACCGATCCGTCATCGGCGACGAGAATGACCAGAGCCCGCTCCGGCTCGAGCCGCACGAAATCGATCTGCTTCAACCGCACATTGTCCTTGGACGCGACGACGACGCCGGCGACGCGCGTCAGTCCAGACAGCAGACTCGTCGCTTCCGCAAGGACGCCGGGAAAATCATGGTCTTTGGACGCCGCTTCGACCTCGGCGGCGATGCGCGCGCGCTCGTTCTCCTCGACGTCGCCGATCTGCAGCATGGAATCGACGAAAAACCGCAGGCCAAGCTCGGTCGGAAGACGTCCGGAGCTCGTATGCGGCGCATAGATGAGGCCGAGTTCCTCCAGGTCCTGCATGACATTGCGCACCGAGGCGGGCGAGAGCGTCATCGGCAGGAGCCGGGCGAGATTGCGCGAGCCCACCGGATCGCCTGAGGCGAGATAGGTGTCGACGATATGCCTGAAAATTTCGCGGGAGCGCTCGCTGAGTTGCACGAGACTGAGAGCCGATGTGTGGGTAAGCGGGCCGCTGCGGATCATACCTTGAGAATATCACATCGAAGGCCCAACAAAAAAAGCCCGGCCGCGAGGCCGGGCTTTGTCGACGTCGGGGAGGACGGTCGATCAGAGGCCTAGTTCCGGCATGCCGATCAGCGCGCCGAAGCTCTTGACCTGATAATTCACGCCGATGCGCGCGATGTGGGTGTCGAGGTTGTTGCCGGTCGTGACGCGGTAAGCGAAGGGGAAGCCGATGCTCGCGCCGGATGCGCCCTTCATGCGGGTGAAGAGATACTCCGCCTTGACGGTCCAGTTGTCGAGAACGGCGTATTCCACGCCGGCGCCGACCGTGAAACCCGCCTGCCATACGGCCCGGCTGGACGGGAACACCGATCCATTCGCCCATTGCTGGCCGTAGGGACTCACCTTGCCATAGGCCAAGCCGCCGGTGATGTATGGGAGGATCCGGCCGAAGGCGTAACCGAAGCGTAAACGCTCCGCGCCGAACCACTGCAGACGGCTGCTGGCGCCGACGCCGGTAAAATAGCCGCTCGTATTCGTCGCTCGAACGTTGGCGTAGTTGTATTCGCTTTCGTAGCCGACCACGATACGGTTGGCGAACACCCAGTTATAACCATTCTGATAGCCGACCATGTATCCGCTCGTGCCGATCGAATTCGACGTCGGGAACACGAGGAAAGCCCCGGGCTGCAGCGCGTAAAGGTTCGAATACTGGCTGGAGACGCCGCCGGCATAGGAACCGCTAACGCCGATGTGGAAGCCTTCCCAGCTGAAGGGCGGCGGAAGAGGAGGCGGCGGCGGCGCCTTGTAGCTCGGAAGGTCAGCCGCCGAAGCGGCGCTGACCGCCAGGATTGACGCAAAGGCGCCGAAAATAAAAGCTCTGAAAGTCATTCGAGGCGCCTCCAATAAGCTCGTCCTCCCGGGACGAACGGCAGTTTCGAATATAAAGTATCATCATCGAACCTAAGACGTAATTAGCGCCAAAGGCTCCGACCACGTTTTTCGGGCGCCGTTGCCGATGAGACACACCTCCCCACAACGCGCTGATTTCCTGGAATCTACTCCCCAGATCCGGCGCTGATCAGCGCGGCCGCGAGAACGCCGAGGCTCGCCTTGTACGCCGCGAGCGAAAGCCGCGACTCGTAATAGCGGCGCGCCGGGCTGCCGCGCCGCCCCGCTTCGTCCAGAGGCGCGCTGACCGCCGCCGCCCGGTTCAGGGCATCGGCGAATTCTTCAGCCGAACTGACAATGACGACGCCAGGAAGGCGCAACGCTTCCTCATCCATCCCACGCATCGCCTGAGTGGTGGCGATCAGCGGCAGGCCGCTCGACAGCGCTTCCACTGTCTTGATCGAAAGTCCAGTGCCGCTGATCGTCGGAAGCAGCGCGAGGCGGGCGTTCGCGTAGACGACGCCGGGATCTTCGACCCGACCCAAAAACCAGTCCTTAAAGGCGGCGTATTGCTCCGGCGCTTTTGAACGCACCCCGGCGTCGACGTTGCCGACGATCTTCACTGTGACGCCCGGCGCTTTCGGCGCGACTTCGCGCAGAAACCAGACGACGCTTTCGACATTGGCGGTGTTGTTGCTCGCGACAAGAATGATGTCCGGACCGCCGGGACCGGTCGGCGCCTCAGGCGTTGCGGGATAGAGCAGCGCATGCGCCTTCTCAGGAATTAGAGCGCGAAAGTCTTCGGCCTCCTGCGCATTGAGATGCAGCAGCAGATCGGCGCCGCGCATCGCCTCAAGTTCCTGCGCCAGCATCGATTCGTAGGAGGCGCGCGGGGAAAGCCAGAGCTTTGTTTCGTTGATCAGCGCAAACTGCCGCGCCTGCAGATCATGCGTGTCGAGCAGGATCGGCGCGACGCCCCGCGCAAGACGGCGCGCAATCGGCATCAGAAAAAAGTGGTTGCAGTGAACGAGATCGAAGGTCGCGCCCTCGATGGCCGGCGATAGCCGCGCCCGCTCCGCCATGCCAAGACGAACCACCGCCTGATCGCCATGGAGATAAGGCCACAGAACGTCACGCAAAAATTGCGGCGAGAGCATCGCGTGGAACGGCGCGCCGCCGTAATAGCGCGCGCCGTCATCAAGTTCCGGAGTCGCCTGGTTGAAGGATTTCCAAATCCAGTTCCGACCCGGAATGAAACCTGGATCGGAACTGATCGCGATCGGAAAAACTTCCGCTCCTAAAGCGTGATAGGCGGCGATCTGGCCAAGGACGACGCGATACGTGCCGCAGGAGTGCCAAGCCGGGTGGATCAGCGCGACGCGGCGGCCAAGAAGCGGACGCTGGGCGCAGGCCAAGCAATCACTCGATGCAACGCTCAACCCGTTCCTCCAGCTGGCGCGAGCCGCAGCCTAAGCAGAGTTCGTCTGCCCCGACAATCGCTTTAGTGCGGAACGGTTGCAACTGACGCGTTTGCGCGCAGGGCGCCGACCAAAGAAGTGCGTCTATGCTTGATTGCACAAGTGGCGAATTTGGCGCTCGTGGCGCGTCCGTCCGTGTAGCTTGTTAGGCCGGATTTAGAGCGCTGCGGCGGACATCGCCAGAGCGCGCGCATAAGCCTCTGGGCTGAACGCCTCTTCGTACAGGCGGCGCGTGTCGCTTCGCTCCGGATCTGCGGGTTCTCCGCTCACGGCCCGCGCCTGGGCTTCGCCCCATAGGGCCGCAAATTGCCTGGCGTTTTCTGCGAGAGCCACATTTCGCAATCTGGCGGGATCGATTTGCATGCCGCGAAACGCCAGCGGGGTCGCGACGAGCGGCGCGCCGCAGGATAGCGCCTCGACCGCCTTGATCGACAGGCCGTGGCCTTCAACGGTCGGGAGCAGCACACAGCCAGCGTTGGCGTAGACGGCGCCGATATCGTCGACGCGACCCTTGAACAGGGTGCGATGCGACTCATAGAGCGCCGCGTCGCGTCTCTTCATGGCGCCGTCGATATTGCCGTAAATCGCGACGCGGGCGCCGCCCGCAAAGGGCATGACCTCCTGCAGGAACCAGCGGAGGCTCATGTAATTGGCGTAGTTGTCGCTCGCCACGATGATGATGTCGCGGCCGCGCGCCAAGGGCGCCGACGCCACCGCCGGGTAAATGAGCGCATGTCGCAACTCCGGAAGGAGCTTTTGAAAATCAAGATGCTCCTCCTCGTTGAGATGCGCGCAAAGATCGGCGCGGCGCATCCATGCGAGTTCGACCTCGAGCATGCCGTCGTAGGTCGCATAGGGCGGAATGAAGAAACCGCCCTTGTTGCGCAACACATATTGGCGCGCCTGAATGTCCTGCGTCTCCAGAACGACCGGAACTTTACGGCCGCGCATCAGCCTTTCCGCGAAGGGCAGCGTGAAGTAATGATTGGCGTGAATGAAGTCGATCGACTCGCTCTCGAATCCTTCGGGCATGGGCGTGCGCTTTGCGAGCTCGATGAGCCATGACGCCTGATCGCCGTGGATCAGTCGCCACCAGCCATCGACGAGCAACCGGGACGCCAAGGCGGAGAACGGCGCGCCTGAATGAAAACGACGGTCGGCGCCGATGTCGCGCGACGCTTCAATATAGGCTGGCCAGCGCCCGCCGAGCGGCGGGCGGCGTGCGAGATCGTCCATCATCGCGACAGACACGACGCGCGCGCCCAGCGCCTTATAGGCGGCGATCTGACTGACGTTCACCTGATAACTGCCGCAACTGTGCCAGGCGGCATGAACAACGGCCACGGTTTTGCCGGCGAAAGGCCGCGCCTGCGGGCCTGCGGTCCGTGCCCCGCGCGCCGCGGATGACAATATATGGCCCATCGTATCAGACATCGTGCTGCAACATGGTCGTTCGTTCTCAAATACCTTACGAGAATCGCTCGCTCGGCCTCTCAGGCGCGCCGCATCGCTGCTGTTTCACATTGAGGCGTCCCGACCCGCATCTTTCCTCAATGCCGAGCCGCCACTTGCTTTTGGCCGACATTTTCAAATACATCCCGTATATGAGGCTTCGCGTTCCAAATCCAGTCTTATCGCCCGAGGGCGCCGCGGCCGGCAGCCCCGCGTCCACCCCCGCCCCCGCCAAGCGTTACGGCGTCGCCATTGTCGGCAATGACAAGATCATCGACTGGCTGCTCCCATTTCTCGAAAGCTACCGAGACACCAATTCGGCGCTGCCGCTTTATCTCATTCCCTATGACGACAATGTCGTCATGACGCGCCGCGCGGCGGAGATTTACGGGGCGCATTACGTCGGCGAAGAGCCGACCGAAATCGACAAGCTCTCGCACGAACTTTATCCCGGCATCTTCAACACCAACCGCCGTCGGCTGCGAAAGCTGCAAGCGCTCGCGCTGCCGCTCGATGAAGTCGCCTATGTCGATGTGGACGTCATTCTGTTTCGCGACTTCACGCCGCTGTTCGGCCGTTTGGACAAAGGCAAGACGGAGTTCATCGTCGCCTCTCCGAGCTTCGAATATGTCTACAACGACAGGCGCGACCACTATCCGTTTTTGAAGGATGCGCTCCTTTTCAATGACGGCTTCTGGGTCACCTCGAACCAATATCTGAAGCTGTCCGATTTCATGGATACAATCCGCGACGACGCCGTAATTTTCCATGACGTGCGCAAGCGCGGTCAGCTCTTCGCCCAGCCGCTCGTTAATTTCGTCACGCACCGCCGCGGCCTGAAAATCGAGCTTTTGCCGAACGTCATCGCGGGCGCCTCTCACGAAAGCTTCTACAAAGCGCCAGGCGTCGAATTCAAGAATGGCAAGCCCGTCGACTACGAAGGCAAGGAAATCTATTTCGCGCATTGGGCCGGCGCGACAGCGCTGCCGAAGAATGGCGTGTTCGATGAGGCGTGGACGCACTATTCGCAAGCCGCCTGGGCGAGGTTCAAGCAATGACTCGCGGCGCCGCGCGTCGTGCGCGCCTTTGCGCCGGCGCGCCGTTCCGCCGCTTAGCCGTCGCGATGCCGATTTTCTTTGGCGCTCGGCGCGACGCCGAGCGATAGCGGAGCCCCGCCATGCCGCGCCTGTTGTTCCGCTATCTGTTCAAGCGCATCGGGTTCGGCGTGCTCATCGTGCAGTTCGCGCTCTCCATTCCCGTCGTCCTGTCATATCTGCTTTACCAGCTGCCGCCCGCCGCGGTGCGCGGCGGCCTTGTCATTCCCGCTTTGATCGGGGTGACGCCCACGGTGGCTTATGTGACTTTGCCGATGGCGGTGGGCGTCGCCACCGCGCTCGAGTTCGGCCGCATGGCGAGCGAAGGCATGATCGCCGTTCTCTACGCGCTGCGCCTTTCCGTCTGGGCCATCTGCCGCCCGGCGCTGGTCTTGGCGGCCGGCGTCGTGGTCCTCGGCTATCTGCTCGCCAATTTCGCGGCGCCTTACTATTCGAGCGGCATGCAGGACGTGCTCAATGTCGTGCGCAATTCGCTCAACCATCGCATGCTCGACGCGGCGCGTTTCTACACCTTCGACAATGGCGTGAAGACGCTCTACATCGAGCGTTGGGAGACGCCAGACCTTGCGGTAAATCTGTTCGTGCGTCAGCTTTCGATCGAAAAGATGCAGGAAGAGACGGTGACGGCGGCGCGCGCCGAATTTCGGCGCAATGAATCCGGGGTCATCGTCGCGCTCTCCAATGGCAGCATCCAGACGCGCTCATTGACGTCAGGCGACGTCCGCATCGCCAATTTCGATGAATACGCCATGGCGTTGCCGATGCAGGGCAGCGCATCGCTGCCCGACCGGGGCTGGCGCGGCGTCTATGAATTGTCGGCCGGGGCCTTTCTCGCCAATTACGCCGCCGCGCGGCGCGATCCGCGACAGCTCGGCGAGTGGACGGCGGAGGCGGCGAAGCGCTTCGGCGTGCCGGCGCTCGCCATCGCCCATACGCTCCTTGCGATGGCCCTCGTCCTGACATTTGGAAATATCACTGGCCGGCGCGGAGCGGCGGGCGGCCTCGCCACGATTGCGGTTCCAGCCGTGCACATCGGCTTTCTCGTCGCGCTTGAGTCGCTTCTGCGCATCAGTGGGTTGTTCGTCTTACTGCTTGCCGCGCTCGCGCTCGCCGAAGTCGGCGTTTCGCTTTGGCTTCTTGCCCGGCTCAACCGCAGTCCCAAGCCCAAGCGCCTGTTCGACGCACGCGCTTCATCGGCGCGGGACGTCTACGCGACGCCGCTCGCCTGACCCTCTTCGGCGCGCATCGCCTTACGGTATTCCGCGACCACCTTCTGCGGATCGCCCATCTCGCGCACGACGCCGCCCTCGAGCCAGAGCACGCGATTGCATAGAGAGGCGAGAAAGTTGAGATCGTGGGACACCATCAAAATGGTGCCGGTTTTGGCAAATTCGGCGATGTATTTCTCGCACTTGCGCTGAAAGATCTCGTCGCCGACCGATAGCGCTTCATCGACGATGAGCACGTCGGCCTTGGCGTGGGCGCAGATCGCGAAAGCCACGCGCGCGATCATGCCCATGGAATAGGTGCGCATCGGTTGCTCGAAAAACGACCCGATGTCGGCGAAGGCGGCGATGTCGTCGATGCAGGCGTCGACCTCTTTGCGCGACAGCCCCAGGATCGCCGCGCCGATGCGGGCGTTTTCGCGCCCCGTCAGCAGCCCGTCGAAGCCCGAGCCGAGCGCCAAGATCGGCGCGATACGGCCACTGACCCTGAAATCGCCTTTTGTTGGCTGGGTAATGCCGCACAGAATCTGCAGAAGCGTTGTCTTGCCGGCGCCATTGCGTCCCACGATGCCGACGCGCTCGCCTCTCTCGACCGTGAAATTGACGTCATGCAGGACCCATTTGTCCTTATAGAATTTCTTCCATAGGCCAAACAGGATCTGCTTGAGCTGGTCGTTCTGATGCGCATAGAGCTGGAAAGCCTTGCCGACGCCCGCGCAGCGGATAGAAGGCTCAGATGACATCGACGATGACCGATTTGTAGCGCATGAAGAACTGATAGCCGCCAAGGAACACGGCGTAGGAGACCGCGACAAGCGCGAGATAGCCGAAGACGTTTGGAATTGTTCCATCAAGAGCAAGGGAGCGCAGCATCTCGATGTAATCCCCGACGATGTTGAAACGCAGCCAGAAGGCGGCCGATTTCGACATCGCGGCGATCTGGTCCAGGCGATAGAAGATCGGCGTCGCGAACATGAGCACCGGCACGATCGAGGCCATGATATGGGCGACGTCGCGCGTGAACGCCCCGAGCGCCATCAAAAACCACACGACGCCGATGATGAAGAGGAA
Organism: Methylocystis rosea; assembly: GCF_003855495.1. Lineage (NCBI taxonomy): Bacteria > Pseudomonadati > Pseudomonadota > Alphaproteobacteria > Hyphomicrobiales > Methylocystaceae > Methylocystis > Methylocystis rosea. The sequence goes on from NZ_CP034086.1 coordinate 1,953,647, forward strand.
AAAGGGCGCGATCAGGAACGGCGTCAGCACGATCGTTAAGGGAATGGTTCCGGCTGTCAGCAACCGGAAAACGATATAAACGGCGAAGCCCACGCCGCCATATGTGAACGCCCGGATCGTCGCCGTCCAGGCGATGGTCTCGCTGGGGAAAATCGACTTCTTCACGAAGTTGACATGCTCGTGCAGAAGCATTGGCGCCCGATAAGCGAGTTCGCTAAACAGATTGAAGACAATGAGCCCGATGAAAATCGAGCTTGCGTAGTCGGTGACGCTCACGCCGGCGGAAAGCTGCGGAACCGTGATCGAGAACAGCGCCGTGTAGGTGAGCAGCATGAAGAGCGGCGAGAGCACCGCCCAGAGCGGTCCGAGCGCCGAGCCGCGAAATCGGGAAATGAACTCGCGCCGCACGACGGCGCGGATAAGCTCCCGGTTGCGCCAAGCTCGATCAAAGGGCGCGACATAGACGGGAGGGATCGAGGCGAGCAAGTGTCGGCGCGTCCTTAGGTTCAGACCATGATTTCGAAAAGCGCGAGTCGTCACTGGGACAGGATCATGCGCCGATCGAGCATTCTCGCGCCGGGCGCGGCGTCGCCCGCATAGACCAGTTCAGCCCGCCCCCTGTCAATGGCGACGCTCACCCTCACGGGAACCGCATGCATTATCGAGCTTATTGTCTTTGGAAGCGGCCATGGTGACGCGTCGTGCGACCATCGCAGGTCTGGGCGCGCTGGCGACGCAGTTGGTCCTGCCGAGCGCCGAAGCTGCGCAAGAGCCGCCCTATCAACTGGGCGAATGGACGGGCGACAGTTTCGCGCCCATGCACGCGATCCGCGACGGGCTTTGGCGCGCGCCGCTTTCGGCTCCCGAGCGGCGCGTCGACGTCGTCGTCATCGGCGGCGGTCTGGCCGGCCTCGCCGTCGCGGCGCTGCTACGGGATCGCGACGTGCTGGTCCTGGAGCGCGAGTCGGAGCCCGGCGGCGTCGCCAAATCGGGCCGCTGGCGCAATGTCGACTATGCGCTCGGATCAGCCTATATCGTTGACTTATCTGATCCTTTCAGGGCGTTCTACGAGACGCTGGGCCTCGCGCCGCGACCTGTCAGCGAACCGGTCGACAGAGCGCTGCCCGGGGCGGCCGGCGCCGGGGACCCAAGGGAGGGAGAATGGCGCGGCGCCTATGAACGGCTGAAGGCGCTTTTGCGCCGCCTCGGCGAGAGCCCGGACTTTCCCAAGATCCCAATCGCCGAGGCGTCGGCGCCGGCGCTTGCCCTGGACAGGCTGTCGCTCCTCGACTTCGTCCGGCGCGAACATATCGACGCCGAACTCTTCGGCCTGCTCGACGCCTACTGCCTCTCAGCGCTCGGCGCGCCTACGGCCGAAATCTCCGCCTATGCGGGCGTTAATTTTCTTTCGGAGATCAACGCGCCGATCTACGCCTTCCCAGGAGGCAACGGGGCGATCGTCCGCGCTATGGCGGCGCGCCTGTCGCGCGCCGGCGAGGGACGCATCGTCACGGGCGCCGCGGTCTACGCGATCGAACCGGCGGAAGGCGGCTACGCCCGCGTGGGCTGGTTCGACGCGCAACACCCTGGGGAGCCCCGCTGTCTTGAGGCGCGCTGGGCGGTCGTCGCCGCGCCTTACTTTTTCGCCGGCCGTATTCTGCGCGGGGTCGATCTCGCCGCGACGGCGCAAATGACTCGGTTGCGGCAGGGTAGCTACCTTGTCGCCAATTGCTGCTTCGAGGGGACGCCGCAGGAGCTGCCCTATGACAGCTGGGCCCTGGGCGCCCAGAGCTTCAGTGACGCGATCAGCGCGACGGCGATCCTGCCCGCCGCCGAGCGGCCCAAGGATCACAGCGTCCTGACCGTCTACGCGCCGTTCCGCGACCCTGGCGCGGGGCGGGCGCGCCTCCTCGCCGGCGACCGCGCCGCCTTCGCCGCGCCGATCGTCGAAGAATTGCGGCGTTTCATGCCGGAGGCGTTCGGCAAGGCGCGGCTCGCGGAGGTGCGGCTGACGCGCTGGGGACACCATCACCTCATCGCCACGCCGGGGATCGTCGCCACGATGCGCGCCCTGCCAAAGCGCTTCGGCAATGTGCTGCTCGCCCATTCGGACGGACAGGGCATGCCGGCGGTCGAGAGCGCCATCGTCGAAGCGCAGAACGCCGTCGAGATCATCACGAGGGGCTGATCGCCCTACTCCACCGTCACGCTCTTGGCGAGATTGCGCGGCTGATCCACGTCTTTGCCCATGAAAGTCGCGACGTGATAGGCGAGGAGCTGCGCCGGAACCGCGTAGACGATGACCGCAAACGGGCCCGCGACGCTTTCCGGCATTTCGATGAAACCGGCGAGATCGGCGGCCGCGGCGTCCCGAGCGTGCGGCGAGCCAATCAAGATTAAGTGACCGCCGCGCGCGGCGACCTCCTGCAGGTTCGATACAGTCTTATCGAGGCTCGCGTCGGGCGGCGCCAGCACGATCACCGGCATGGCGTAGTCGATCAGCGCAATCGGACCATGCTTCAGTTCGCCGGCGGCATAGCCTTCCGCGTGGATATAGGAAAGCTCCTTGAGCTTCAGCGCGCCTTCGAGCGCCAAAGGAAAAGCGGTTCCGCGTCCGAGATAGAGCACGCTCGAAGCCCGCGCCACGTCACGCGCCACGGGTTCGATCTGCGCCTCGTGCGCGAGCGCCTGCGCCATCTGCCCCGGCGCGGCGACGAGTTCGGCGACCAGTTCGCGTTCGCGCTCCTTGCTCAGAACGCCGCGCGCGCGGCCGAGCGCCAGCGCAAGACAAGCGAAAACCACGAGCTGACAGGTGAAGGCCTTCGTCGAGGCGACCCCGATCTCCGGTCCCGCCAACGTCTGCGCCACCGTGTCGCTCTCGCGGGCGATCGTCGAGGTCTCGACATTGACGATCGAGAGAATGTGCTGGCCCTGCTCGCGGGCGTAGCGCAGCGCGGCGAGCGTGTCGGCGGTTTCGCCGGACTGCGAGACCAGAATCGTCAATCCATTCTCGGGCAGCGGCGCCTCGCGGTAACGAAATTCCGACGCGATATCGATTTCGACCGAAAGACGGGCGAAGCGCTCCAGCCAGTAGCGCGCCACGAGCCCGGCGTAATAGGCCGTGCCGCAGGCCGAAATGGTGACACGCGAGAGCGTCTGCGGATCGAATTTGAATTCGAACGGCAGGCGCACGACGCCCTCGGCGAGATCGAGGTAATGCGCGAGCGTGCGGCCGACGACCTCCGGCTGCTCGTGGATCTCCTTGGCCATGAAATGGCGATAGTTGCCCTTGTCGACCAGGAAGGAACCGGCCAGCAGCGGCTGGAAGCGCCTCTCGACGAGATTGTCATTGGCGTCATGGAAACGCGCGCCTTCGCGCGTCAGCGTCACCCAGTCGCCTTCGTCCAGATAGGCGATGGAGGTCGCGAATGGCGCGAGCGCCAAGGCGTCGGAGCCGAGATAGGCGCCTTCGTCGCTCCAACCCACGGCGAGCGGCGAACCGCGCCGCGCGCCGATCAGAAGATCGCTTTCGCCCTCGAAGAGAAAGGCCAGCGCAAAGGCGCCTTTGAGCCGCTTCAGCGCCGCCGCGACAGCTTCTTCAGGCGACGCGCCGTTGCGCAGCTGGTCGGCGACGAGATGGACGACGGCCTCCGAGTCGGTCTCGCTCGAAAAGACATGGCCCTTCGCCGTCAGCTCGGCGCGCAGCTCGCGGAAGTTTTCGATGATGCCATTATGAACCACCGCGACGCGGTCGTTGGCGTGCGGATGGGCGTTGTTCTCGGTGGGGCGGCCATGGGTCGCCCAGCGCGTGTGGCCAATGCCGATGGCGCCCGAGAGCGGCGCGGCTGCGAGCTTCTCTTCGAGATTCTTGAGCTTGCCGCTCGCCCGCACACGAGTGAGCCTGCCGTTCTCCAGAGTGGCGATCCCGGCCGAATCATAGCCCCGATATTCGAGACGCCTCAGCGACTCGACAATCTTGCCGGCGACCGGACCTGTTCCGATGATTCCCACAATGCCGCACATGACGACCTCCGAAAGCATAATAGCAAGAGCGCCGCCAAAGCGGATGGGCGCGAGTAAAGACGGGAATCAGGGTTGAGGGAGGCTCCCGCTCGCTTGGCCTCGTTGCAAGCTTCATAAACGACAGGCGCGCACGTCGGTCGCCGAAAAGTCGGCGCCTTTGAAGAGGAGCGGCCAATCAAGAGTCTTGGCGAGCGCATAGGCGGCGCAATCGGCGAGATTGAGCCGCGCTTTGGGATCGACGCCCTTGCCATAGCGCCCGTAAGCGGCGATCGCCGCGCGCGCCTGCGCCGCGTCGAAGGCCACGATTTCAAAGTCATTATCGTCACGCAGAAAACGCCACAAACGCGCCACGGCGACATCGCCATGACGCGCGCGCAAGACAATGCCTGTTTCGAGTACATTTAGCGCGGAAACCTGCAAACGCTCGGCATCATGAATAGCGCGAGCGTAAAGCGGCGCGTCTTCCTCATGTTCTAAAATGGCGATCAATGCGGAGCTGTCGACGACAATCATAGCTCGTTGATGTCGTCCATGATCTCCTGTGGAGAACGAGGATCGAGAATCGGCAAGGCGGCGATTTCGGCGCCCAATGCCTGCATCTGTTCGACCGTCATGCGACGTCGACGCTGCGCCGGCGACACGCCCGCCGCCCGCGCGGACGCTTCCAGCGCCTGACGGACGGCCTCGTCGACGGAAACCCGCCTAGCGGCCGCGAGGCGCTCAGCCAAGACCTCGGTCTCTCGGGAAAGCGTAATCATCGCGCCGAATTTAGCATGAGCATGAAAGAAAGTCCGGCCTATTCCACCTTCGCCTTTTTCGCCGCCTGCGCCATACGAAACGAGACCGCCCAGCCCATTTTTTCCGACTGCCGCCCGCGCGCCACGGCGAGCGCGTCCGGCGCAACATCCCTGGTGATGACGGAGCCGGAGCCGACATAGGCGCCCTGGCCGATCGTCACCGGCGCGACAAGCGACGAGTTTGAGCCAATGAAGGCGTTTTCGCCGATCGTCGTGCGATATTTGAGGAAGCCGTTGTAATTGCAGGTGATGGTTCCTGCGCCGATATTGGCGTTGGCGCCGATGTCGGCGTCGCCGATGTAGGACAGGTGATTGACCTTGGCGCCTCGCGCGACATTGGCGTTCTTGATCTCGACGAAATTCCCCACCTTGGCTTTTTCCGCAAGCGCCGCGCCGGGCCGCAAGCGCGCGAAGGGTCCGACGCTTGCGCCTGCGCCGACGCGCGCGCCTGCAAGATGCGAAAAGGCGTGGATCACGGCGCCGTCGGCGATTTCAACGCCCGGTCCGATGAAGACATGCGGCTCGATGACGACGTCGCGGCCGATCACGGCGTCGGCCGCAAGAAAAACGGTTTCCGGCGCGGTCATCGTCGCGCCCCCCGCCATGGCGGCGCGCCGAAGCCGCGTCTGCGCGACGGCCTCAGCCTGCGCGAGCTGCATACGGTCGTTGACGCCGAGAACTTCGGCTTCGTCGGCGATGACGACTCTCGTTTCGAGTCCTTCCGCGCGCGCAAGCTCCACCGCGTCGGTGAGATAGAATTCGCCCTTGGCGTTCTTGTTGTCGATCTTTTCGAGCAGGCGCAGCGCCTCTACCCCGTCGATCGCCATCACACCGCCGTTGCAGAGCGTGACCGCGCGTTCTTCGTCGCTTGCGTCTTTTTCCTCGCGGATGGCGACGAGGCGCCCCGCCGCGTCGCGCAGCAGCCGTCCGTAACCGAATGGGTCGGACGCCTGAAAGCCCAGAACGGCGACGGCGGCGCCCTCGGCAAGGGCGGCGCGCAACGCGCCGATCGTCGGCGCTGTCAGGAGCGGCGTGTCGGCGAAGAGCACAAGGAGGTCGTCAGCTCCTTTAGCGATGGCGTGGCGCGCGGCGAGAACGGCGTGCGCCGTGCCGCGTCTTTCGCTCTGCACGAAGATTTCCGCCTCAGGGATGAAGCGGCGCGCCTCCGCGCCGACGTCATCACGACCCGGCCCGACGATCACGGCGACGCTGCCGACGCCCGCCGACATGGCGCTCGAGAGCACATTGCCAAGCATCGAGCGCCCGGCGACCTCGTGCAGCGCCTTCGGTCGGTCGGATTTCATCCGCGTGCCTTCGCCGGCGGCAAGGACGATCGCGAGCGCGCTTCTTTCTGTCGGCATCGGGCGCCCAAAGGCTAGACGTTGGCGTAAGGAGCCGGCGTACGACGCCGCTCAGGCCGCGGTTCTGGCAGATTCGAGCGGCGGAACGCAAGCCGCCGCGGCTTTCGCGCGCAGCCCTCAAAAACCGCCAAGAAAACCATTTTGTCTCCTTAGCTTTCTTGTATAGAGGGGCTGTCGCCCAGCCCAGCGCCGCAAAATGGCTCAATCACACGTTCATGGACCGCGCGGATCGGCCTCCTTCGGTAGCTCATGTTTGAACGTCGAGATGTTTTGAAAGCGGGCTTGGGCGCAATCGCGGCGGGAATCGTTCCGCCGCCGTCAAGCGCGGGGACCGCCAGTCAGGCAGCCCCCCCGACGGTTCAAAAGCCAGCGCCATTCTCGCGCGACATGGTCGTCGAACTTGCCCGCGCGCTGGCCGCGAAGCCTTATACGCCGCCGCGAACCGACCTGCCCGAACCCTTCGCCAATCTCTCCTATGAGCAATTCGTCGGGATCAAGACGAAGCCAGATGCGGCGATTTGGCGTCACGACAATACGGGTTTCAGCATCGAGCCGCTTCACCGCGGCCATATTTTTGCAGCTGCTGTGGATATCTACGTCGTGGAGAACGGCGCCGCCGCGCGACTGCCTTATGAGGCGAGCCGCTTCGACTATGGGGCGCTCAATGTCCCGGAGACGCTTCCCAACCTCAGCTTTTCGGGCTTTCGGGTGCTTCACGCCCAAAATGGCGGCGCCGAGGCGGAGCTGGCCATATTTCAGGGAGCGAGCTTTTATCGGGCCGTCGCGCGCGGGCAGAATCTCGGCGTGACGGCGCGCGGGCTCTCCATTCGAACGGCGGATCCGCGCGGCGAGGAATTCCCCGCCTTCCGCAGCTTCTGGATCGAAAAGCCCGCGCTCAGCGACAACGCGCTCGTCATCCATGCTCTGCTCGATTCGCCAAGCGTCGCCGGCGTCTATCGCTTCACGCTGCGGCCGGGCGAAGCGACGCTCATCGACACCGAATTGACCCTCTATCCGCGCACGGCGGTCGATCATTTGGGAATCGCCGGTTTTGCCGGCGCTTCGCTCTTTACGCCGCTCGACCGTCCCAGACTCGACGATTGGCGGCCGATGGTCGCCGACATCAACGGCATTCAGATGCTCAGCGGCCAGGGCGAATGGCTCTGGCGACCCGTGTCGAACCGGGAGAGTCTGCAGTTCTCCTCCTTTGTCGACGACAATCCGCAGGGCTTTGGCTCGCTGATCCGGCAGCGCGACATTGACGACTATGAGGATGACCAGCAGCACTGGGAGCGCCGTCCCTCGCTGTGGGTCGAACCGCTTGGCGAATGGGGCGAAGGCGCCCTGCAGCTCGTCGAAATTCCCTCCGAATCCGAAATCAACGCCAATATCGTCGCCTATTGGCGGCCCAAGACCGCTCTCGTCGCCGGCAAAGAGACGTCATTCGCCTATCGGCAGTTCTGGTGCTGGGAGCCGCCGACGCGGCCGCCGCTGGCGATCGCCATGAGCGCGCGCTCCGGCCGTGCGCCGGGCGCCAAGCTCCGCCGTTTTATTGTCGTGTTTTCCGGCGACGTGTTGGCGGACCCTCAACGCACAACGCAGCTGAAAGCGGCGTTGACGACCTCTCCGGGATTGGCGACGAATATTCGGACCTATTTAAATCCGTCGGCAAAGTCCTGCCGCGTCGCCTTCGACGTAGACCCTGCCGGCGAGAACTACTGCGAGCTTCGGCTCGTTTTGCAGTCCGACGAGCGACCGATCAGCGAGACCTGGCTTTATCGATGGACGTCGTGACCCTCGCTCCTTCAGACGATCCGTCGCGGGCAATGGAATGGCGGACCGCCAGCTCCGATCCCGCCGCCGCCCCGCCGACCCCGATCGAGAACCGACTGTCGATGCCGGCGCAAAACCTTTTTAAATTCGACAAGCGGCAGCAGCGCAAAGCCGAAGCGCCTTGGCTGTGGCGCACGCCATGGCTTGCGAGGATTGTCACCTTTGGCGGCGGTCTGGCGCTGACGGCCTATGGCGCTCACGAGATGTATAAGGTCGTCGACGTCGGCGGGGTGACCACATTGAAGTGGGCGCTGCTGGGGCTGTTCGTGCTGAACTTCTCCTGGATCGCGCTGTCCTTCACGAGTTGCATCGTCGGCTTCGCACTGCTGATGCGCCAGCGCCGGCGCCCGGCTCTGCCGACGGCGCTCGCCGAGACCACCGCCGTCGTCATGCCGATCTACAATGAGGCGCCGAGCCGAGTGTTCGCCGCCCTGCAGACGATCTACGAAGACGTGCAAGCGACCGGCCTTGGCGCGCATTTCGATTGGTTCTTCCTCTCCGACACCACCAATCCCGACATCTGGGTCGCCGAAGAGCGCGCCTTCATCGGCATTCGCCGCCGACTGGGCCCACAGGCGCGAATCTTCTACCGCCGGCGTGAAAAGAACACCGGACGCAAGGCGGGCAATATTGAAGATTTCGTCTCGCGCTGGGGCGGCGCCTACAAGCACATGGTGGTGCTCGACGCCGACAGCCTGATGAGCGGGCCGACCATCGTGCAGCTCGCCGCCGCAATGGAGGCCGACCCCGACAGCGGCATCATCCAGACCCTTCCGCTGATCATCAACCGCAACACGCTCTTCGCCCGGGTCCAGCAATTCGCCGCGCGCATCTATGGGCCCGTCATCGCGATGGGGCTAACGGCCTGGATGGGCCGCGACGGCAATTACTGGGGGCATAACGCGATCATCCGCACGGAGGCCTTCGCCCGCTACTGCGGCCTGCCCGACCTGCGCGGCCGCCCGCCCTGGGGCGGCCATATCCTGAGCCATGACTTCGTCGAAGCCGCGCTTATCCGCCGCGCCGGATACGCGGTCTACATGACGCCGACGCTCGGCGGCTCCTATGAGGAAAGCCCGCCTTCTCTGATCGATTTGTCGATTCGCGACCGCCGCTGGTGTCAGGGCAATCTGCAGCATTCGCGCGTACTGCTCGGCAAAGGCTTTCACTGGGCGTCGCGGCAGCATTTTCTCACCGGCATCTTCGGCTATCTGACGTCGCCGCTCTGGCTGCTGCAACTTCTCATCGGCATCGTCATCGTCTTCCAGGCGAGCTATTTCCGACCGGAATATTTCACCGGCGAATTTGCGCTGTTTCCGACCTTCCCGCGGTTCGACGCCGAACGGTCGCTCGAACTCTTTGGACTGACGATGGGCATTCTCCTCGCTCCCAAGATGTTGGGCTTGATCGTCGCCATCAACGAGCCGGAAACGCGCAAAGGCTCCGGCGGCGTGATCATGCTGTTGATCTCGACCCTTTTCGAAGTCGTGCTGTCCGCCCTGCTCGCGCCGATCATGATGCTGATTCAGACCGGCCATGTGCTGCACATCGTTTTCGGCTTCGATACCGGTTGGGATCCGCAGCGACGCGACGACGGCTCAGTGCCGTTTGCCGATATCGTCCGCCGCCACATGTGGCACGTGGCGCTGGGCCTCTTAAGCCTCATCGCAGGCTTCATGATCTCGCCCTCGCTCGCGGCCTGGATGTCGCCGACGATCGCCGGCCTCGTGCTCGCGATCCTTATCTCCTGGGCGACGAGTCAACGTTGGCTCGGCCTGATGTTTCGTCGCGCCGGCGTGCTGACGACGCCCGAAGAAACCACGACGCCGCCGATCGCCAAGCGGGGCAAGGCGCTCTCCAAAGCGCTGGCGCGCGCCGCCGAAGATGACGTCAATGGTCTGCTGGCGCTCCACGCCGATCCCGAGTTGCGCGCGCTGCACGAAAGCTGGCTGCCGACGCGACGCCCGAGGCAGCGCGGGCAGATCAGCGCGGACCGCGCCTTGGCCGAAACCAAGATCGCCGACGCCGAGACAATTGAGGACGCAGTCAATTGGCTGAACCGCGGCGAGCGGCTTGTGGCGCTCTCCGACCGTGCGCTCATCGGCATGGTCGCGCGTCTGCCGCGCCGCGCCGCGCAGGCGGCCGTTGCGCAGAGAACCCCGCGCGCCGCGGAGTGACTCGGCGGGCTTGAGACAAGGCTGATGGGTTCGTGACTCATATCTACAAAATCATTTCGCAGTCGGAGTGGCGTGCGGCGGAAGCGGCCGGCCTCTTTAGCGGCGCGGCCGTCGATCTCGCCGACGGCTTCATTCATTTCTCAACCGCGGATCAGGTTGAGGAAACGGCGGCGAGGTATTTCGCCGGCCAAACCGATCTGCTGCTCGTCGCCGTGGACTTCACGCAGCTGGGCGACGCGCTCAGATGGGAGGTTTCGCGCGGCGGCGCGCCGTTTCCCCATCTTTATGCGCCGCTTTCGCTCGAGACGGTGGCGCGCGTCGATCCGCTGCCCTTAGGCGCGGACGGCCGGCACGATTTTTCGGCCGTCCTGAAATGACGGACGCCTTCGCGATCGCATCGCCGCTTTTGCGTCTGCTCGACGCTGAAACCGCGCACCATGCAACGATCGCGACGCTAAAACTGCTGCCCCGTCGCGCGCCGTCGGCGGATGATCCACGCCTCGCGGTCCACGCCTTCGGTCTCGACTTTCCTAATCCGATAGGCCTCGCGGCAGGCTTCGACAAAAATGCCGAAGTCGCCGACGCGATGCTCGGTTTCGGATTTGGCTTCGTCGAAGTCGGCACGCTGACGCCGCGCGCGCAGCCCGGCAATCCGCGTCCGCGCGCCTTTCGACTCATCGAGGATCGCGCCGTCATCAATCGCTACGGCTTCAACAATGAGGGCCATGCGCCGACGCTGGCGCGCCTGTCGAAGCGCGCGCGCCGAGGAATCGTCGGCGTGAATATCGGCGCCAACAAGGACGCTGGCGATCGCGTCGCCGACTATGTCGCGGGCGTCAGCGCCTTCGCCGATGTCGCGAGCTATTTCACGATCAACGTCAGTTCGCCGAATACGCCGGGCCTGCGCGATCTTCAGGAGCCTGAAGCGCTGTCCGATCTCCTCGCGCGCGTCATTGAGGCGCGTGACGCGGCGCCGGTTCGGCGGCCTTTACTCCTCAAAATCGCGCCCGATCTCACGCTCGAACAGCTCGACGCCATCGTGCGCGTCGCGCGCGACAAGCGCATCGACGGCATGATCGTCTCGAACACGACGATTTCGCGGCCCCTAACGCTGCGCTCGCCACAGGCTAAGGAAGGCGGCGGCCTCTCCGGCGCGCCGCTGTTCGATCTCTCGACGCGCAAGCTCGCGCAAACATTTCTGCGCGTGGAAGGTCAGTTTCCGCTGATCGGCGTCGGCGGGGTCGACAGCGCGGATGCGGCGCGCGCCAAAATCGAAGCCGGCGCGACGCTGGTGCAGCTTTATTCCGCGCTGGTTTATGAAGGGCCAGGGCTGGTCACGCGCATCAAGCGCGGGTTGGCGGAAACGCTCGCGCGAGACGGAGAGGCGCTGGCCGCAAGGATCGGCAAAAGGGCGAAGTCATTTTAGCGCCGGATGAAACGCTCGACGGGGTTTCCCCTGCGATTCTCCATCGCTACTCGCCCTGAGAAGGATGCGCACGCCGACCGCGCGCCGTCAGGCGCACGATTGAGCCGCCCGGACGCGGAAATACGAGCTGCAAACAATCTCCCGGTCCGTTGGTGATTTCCCACGGATGGGTCAGAAAGGTGCTGATCGTTTTGCGCTCTCCAGGATTAAGACCGCCATAGCTCTTGTCGCCGCCAGAGAAGTCCTTCCAGTAAATGCCGCGATATTCGCCCGACTGATTGACGAAGGTGATCGTCGTCGCGACGTCGCTGTTTTGTGAACGCGCGCTCGGACAACCGGCGTGCGCCGAGGTTGCGGCTCCTAGGGAGGCAGCCGCAACAATCGCGACCCAGAGCCGCAACGATGACCGAGTTCGATTGTCTGTCACAGGGTTCCCCTTCACGATGCGTGCCATGTTGAGGGCGCGCGCCGCCTATAATGACGCGCGGCCGATGCGCCGGCAACGCCGCTCAGCCGGAGGATCGCCGGCTTCCATGTGACGGCGCGCGATGCTATCGAGCCCTCGATCAACGCAAGAGGAACGACGATGACCGAGCATATCTGGCTGGCGACGGGCGAAGCGACGGTTCTGGCCGCGGACGGACAATACACTGACGCCATGCCGGAAGTGATGATCGGCAACGTCAAGGGTCCGGTCGGGCACGCCTTCGCCAGCATGGCCGGCCAAGTCGCCGGCCATCCGCGCATGTTCGTCATCCGCGACCTCAACCAGCAGGTGCGGCCGTCGACCATGATGACCACGAAGATGACGGTCAAATCGGAAGATTACGTCGAGCTTCTCGGCGGAGTCGTGCAGGCGGCGACCGGCGACGCCATCGTCGACTGCATTGCCGAAGGGATTCTCCCCAAGGATCAGCTCAACGAGCTCTGCATGATCATCATGGTCTGGCTCGATCCGCGTTGCGCGACGCATACGGAGCTCGACAAGAAAGATCTCTATCGCACCAATTACGAAGCGACGAAGCTCGCGATCTCTCGCGCCATGAAGGGCGAGCCGACGGCCGACGAACTCATCGCCAACCGCAAGAGCGTTCAGCACTACGCGCTTGAAGGCGTGTTCGAAGACTGATCGTCCTCGCGGACGCGCACGCCGATAATCATGCCGTCCTCGAACCAGCTTGAGAGACATTGCGCCAGCCGCTCTGGCGCAATCTCGCCCGCCTGCTGAAAGGCGGTCATCTGACAAATGTCGCCGAAGGCGTGGCCGGCGCGCGCTTCGGACAGCGCGACATATTCGTCGGGCTCGAGCTGGCGATAGGCGGATTCATGATCGACGCGCCATACGGCGGCATGTTCGATGTGTTCGCCCGGCGCGGGCTTATCGACGCTCGTTGGCGGTTCCTCGCTAATCGCCGCGCCATAGGCCTCGACCGTGCCGGCGGCGAGTTCGAGCAGCGTGAGGCTCGGGTCGAATTCGAAGGCGAGCCGCGCCCAATCGTCGGGCGCAAAGCCCGCCAGCGCCTGCACCGTCAACGGCGTTTCGTCAGTCGTGTCGAAGGCGTCGACCATGGCGCGCTCAAACAGCGCCATGGACGCCGCCGCAACATCGTCGCGCCAGTGCGCATTTTCGCGCATGAAGTCCGGCAGTCCGGTCGTAAACCAGCGCGCGTTCGGATCGCGCGACGGACGCTGGTCGATGTAGTCGTCGACCAGCGCGTCAAACGCCTCGTCTCCGAGAATCGCGCGCAGCCCCGGGTGATCCTGCGAAACAAAGTCCGCAAGCCGAATGCGGTAGCCCGTCTGATAGACGTCCAGCAGCGTCTCCGGCGCGGCGCCGCGCGGCGACGGCCGTAATTTTTTCAGGAGCGGCTTGTCCGCCTCTCCAGAGCCGGCCAGCACACGCTGCTGAAACAGAGACTGAAAGTCGGCGAGCTTCATGCCGCGCTGAGCGCTCGCTCTTTTGAGATGCGGGCGTCGATGTCGCGCATATTCTGGAGTTCGTCCAAAAGCTCCGCGAGCGGCGGATAATTGTCGTCGCGCTCAATCATGGCGGAGACGTCGCCACAGCGACGACGCGCGTGCTCGTAGAGCGCCCAGACCTCATCACAGACCGGCTGGTCGTGCGTGTCCACGCGATGCGTCTCGTGATCGGTGTGACCCGCCATGTGAAATTGCACGACGCGATCGGCCGGAACGCCGTTGATGAAGGCGACCGGATCGAAGCCGTGGTTGAAGCTCGAAACGAAAACATTGTTGACGTCGAGCAGCAACAGGCAATCGGCGCGCTCGGCCATTTCGCGGACGAACTCGTGTTCGCTCATCTCCGAATCGACAAACGACACGTAGGTTGAGGCGTTTTCAACGACTAGCCGGCGCTTGAGAAAATCCTGCACCCGCTGGATGCGCTCGACGATATGCGCAAGCGATTCGCGCGTGTAGGGAATGGGCAGCAGATCGTGGAGCGTCACGCCATGAACGCCTGTCCAGGCGACGTGATCTGAAACCCATGCCGGCTGGACGCGTTCGGCGAGCGCCTTCAACTGCCTTAAATAGTCGAAGTTGAGCGGGTCGGTTGACGCAAGCGACATCGAGACGCCATGCATGACGACGGGATAGTCGGCGCGTATGCGCTCCAACATCGCCAGAGGTCGGCCGCCCGCGAGCATGTAGTTTTCAGAAATGATTTCGAACCAGTCGATCGGCGGGCGGGACGAGAGGATCTCTTCATAATAGATCGGCCGCAGACCCAAGCCGTAGCCAAGCGGCGCGGGTTTTTCCATGACGTGTTCCCTCTCAGGCATCGCCGCTCATGCCGGAGCCGCATCAGCGTGGCGGGGACGGCCGTAGGAGCCGGCCCCGCGCAAGGCGATTACTTGCTGTGGCAGCGGCTCTTCATGTTGCAGCGGCCCTTGTGGTGGTGACACTGCGCCTTGTGGTGGCACTTGGCCATGCCGCGGCATGTTCCCTTGGCGCCGCAATGTGTCTTCGCGTGGGTCGACTTCGCGGAATGCGCGTGGGCGGGCGCAACCGACGCGCCGCTCAGAGCAAGGGCGACGGCGGCGGCGGCGAGAGCCGAACCTGAAATAATATTCGTCTTCATCTCTTTCTCCTCTTTATATCCCTATCGCAACGACGGGAAGTCGACGCTCTCGCCGTCTGGACGGCGAAGGCGAAGTTCACTGGACTTCGGCCAAGTGGCCGGGCGCCCATGTTGCGACCAGCGGCGTCGCCGCCGCTGACGTCTGCGGCGCGCCGAAGCCTGGCAGTCGACGCAGACTATGCGTGCGGCTGCGATTCCGCTAGCGAGAAATTCGCCAATAAATGAGCCTTTTTGAGTTATGATTATTATATTAAATCAGTATATTGTTAACTTATTGCAGTGCAATATCATGACTTTGGTAAGGCTGAGCCGACTGTTTTCTTTTTGGCGCGCTTGCGACGGCGGCGCGACGCTGGTAGATAGGCCCCGCCTCGGTAACCAAGCCGGGGCATTCGCTTTGGTTTTCGACATCGGGCCGCGCCGGCAGTTCGCTTAGCGAACTTTTCGTCCAGCCTCGCGTTTAGCCGCGGGGGACGTCCGATCGCCGAAAGCCCTCTGCAACGCTAACCCTCGCCGGCGCCGCCCTCTCTGGGCTCTCAGGAGAACAAATGTCCGCCACGACCGATCGCGCGCCTACGCGCGAAGATTTCGCCGCTCTGCTTGATGAGAGCTATGGCCAGAACGAGGCCTTCGAAGGTTCCGTCATCAAGGGCCGCGTCGTCGCCATCGAAAAGGATGTCGCCGTCATCGACATCGGCCTCAAGACCGAGGGCCGCGTCGCCATCAAGGAATTCACCGGCTATGGCCGGGACCCCGCCCCCCAAGTGGGCGAAGAAGTCGAAGTCTACCTGGAGCGCGTCGAGAACGCGCTCGGCGAAGCTGTCATTTCGCGCGACAAGGCGCGCCGCGAAGAGAGCTGGGTCAAGCTCGAAAAGGCCTTCGAGACCAATGAAAAGGTCGAGGGCGTCATCTTCAATCAGGTCAAGGGCGGCTTCACCGTCGACCTCGACGGCGCCGTGGCCTTTCTGCCGCGCAGCCAGGTCGACATTCGTCCGATCCGCGACGTCGGCCCGCTGATGAACGTGCCGCAGCCGTTCCACATCCTGAAGATGGACCGCCGACGCGGCAATATCGTCGTCTCGCGCCGCACCGTGCTCGAAGAGAGCCGCGCCGAGCAGCGCCACGAGATCGTCGCCAACCTCGAAGAGGGACAGGTGATCGACGGCGTCGTGAAGAACATCACCGACTACGGCGCCTTCGTCGATCTCGGCGGCATCGACGGCCTGCTGCATGTCACCGACATCGCCTGGCGGCGCGTCAATCATCCGTCCGAGGTGCTGACCATCGGTCAGACCGTCAAGGTGAAGATCATCAAGATCAATCACGAGACGCACCGCATCTCGCTCGGCATGAAGCAGCTCCTCGAGGATCCCTGGCAGGGCATCGAGGCGAAATATCCGATCAGCGCCAGGTTCCACGGCCGCGTGACCAACATCACCGACTACGGCGCTTTCGTCGAACTGGAGCCTGGCATCGAAGGCCTCGTCCACGTCTCGGAAATGAGCTGGACGAAAAAGAACGTCCATCCCGGCAAGATCGTCTCGACGAGCCAGGAAGTCGACGTTCAGGTGCTCGAGGTCGATCCGGTCAAACGTCGAATTTCGCTGGGCCTCAAGCAGTGCCTGCAGAATCCTTGGGAGGCCTTCGCCGAGAAGCATCCGGTCGGCTCGACCGTCTCGGGCGAAGTGAAGAACAAGACCGAGTTCGGGCTCTTCATCGGGCTCGACGGCGACGTGGACGGCATGGTCCATCTGTCGGACCTCGACTGGAACCGTCCCGGCGAGCAGGTCATCGAGGAGTATAAGAAGGGCGACATGATCAACGCCCAGGTCCTCGATGTCGACGTGGAGAAGGAGCGCATTTCGCTTGGCGTCAAGCAGCTCGCAGGCGATCCGTTCGCTTCCGTCAGCGCCGAAGAAGGCGGCGAGCTCAGAAAGGGCCTTGTCATCACCTGCGAGGTGATCGAGGTGAAGGATTCCGGCATCGACGTAAAGATCGCCGGCACCGATCTCTCCACCTTCATCAAGCGCAGCGAACTCGCTCGCGACCGCGCCGACCAGCGTCCTGAACGGTTCGCCGTCGGCGAGAAAGTCGACGCCCGCGTGACGCTGTTCGACCGCAAGGCCCGCAAGGTCTCCGTCTCGATCAAGGCGCTCGAAGTCGCTGAAGAGAAGGAGGCCATCGCGCAATATGGCTCGGCCGACTCCGGCGCTTCGCTGGGCGACATCCTTGGCGCGGCGCTCAAAGCCCGCGAAGAGACGCCCAAGAAAGCCAAGAAGGACGAGGAAGAGTAAGACCTTCTCGACCGGCAGTTTCAGGCCCGCGCCGCAAGGCGCGGGCTTTTCTTTGCGCCTCGCGTAAACCTTTCATTCACCAAACCCCAATTCGCGCAGAGCCGTTAACGCTAACTTCTGAAACGACTGGGCAAAGTCGGCGTGTTTTCCGCCCGCGGCCGCCGCGGGCCGCCGGAGTCGCGTCTCATGAGCGTTGCCGAAGTCGACCCCAACTACAGGCGTTATGCGCAGCCGCTGCGCGCCCGCCCGGCGGGCGTTCGCGCAGCGATCGGAATGGGTGTCGGTGCGACGCTCATTCTCTTCGCCGCACTCGTCCTTCTTCCGCGCGGAGCTCAGATCCCAGAACCGAAAGTCGCGGCGAACGTCGAGCAACCGCGCGTCACTGTCGCGCCTTCGCGCAAGATTTCCACCAAGGTTTCCGTCGAAGCCATCGAGGCCTCGGCGCTGATGGCGAAGCCCTTCAGCGCATTCGACATCGCCGCGCCGGAATTCGACCGGGAGAAAAAAACGATCGCCGTGCGCGACAGCGAGAACGGCTCCGGCCGTATCGACACGATCGCCGTCGGGCAATTTGCAATGGGCGCGCCATTCATGCGCGTCGATATTCATCAGGATATCGTCGACAAGGAAAAGACGTCCGATTTCTTCCTCGATATGGCCCGACACGCCGCCCAGGCCGGCCTTAATGTCGCGAAGATCGGCCAGCCGAGCGCGCTCAACACCAAATTCGGGGCGTTTGAGACGGCCGAAATACGGCTCTCGCAAACCGCATCCGAGGGCGTCGCGGCGAGCGAACGCAGCTGCGTTGCGGCGCGTTTCATCGATGGGAAGCTCGCTCTCGAAATCGCCGGACTGGCCTGCGGCGAATCGGCGAAACCAATCGACCGAGTCGCGCTCGGCTGCCTGCTCGACCGCATCAACTACACGGCGAGTCCGGATAATCCGGCGCTGAACGATTTCTTCGCGCAAGCGGCGTCGACGCGCGCCATTGGCTGCGGCAATATCTCGCGCGACGACCTGACCGCGACCATCCCAGCGCAAAAGAACGCCGCGCGTTCAGCGCAGGGCGCCCGCCGCGCGCATGCGAGGACATCGCGCCAAGGCGCACAGATCACGCGCTAGGCGTTCCGCATTCACCCTGACGGCGGATTGCTGCCGGGAAAAGCCGGCTTTAATTCGCTTTTGCGAAACGATCCGCTATTATGAGATACGGCGTTAGTCCGAAAGGGGATCGTGATGCGCAGGAATAAAGTGCTGTCGGCGGGGCTCGCCTGTCTGGTGTTGTTCGCGGCGGGCGATGCGCTCGCCAAGTCCCGCTATCGCGTCGCCTCGGGCGATGCGTGTTGCGGCCGTGGTCCGATCGACATCCAGCGCCGCAGCTGGCTCGATCCCGGCACCCAGGTGCCGGTCGGCAGCACCAACCGCTACATGGTTCAGCAGACCTACCTCAATCACGATCCGATCGAGCGCAACCAGCGCAGCTGGTATATGCAGGAGACGCTTCCGCAGCGGCCGCCCTACAACGCGAGCATGATCGTGCCTTACGATGAGGGTTTCCCATTCTGGTGGCCGTAAGTCGGCCTTTCTCGAGATTCTTGACTTCGGGAGCGCTTTCCTTTAGCTCCCCACGAGCCTGACGCGACCCGTTCGCGCCAGGCCAGCACCCGTGGCGTTTGCTGCAAACGCCTGTCGGCCGGTGACGGCAGAGGAGGGCGCGTTCTTGAAGCCCCGGCGCTGGCCGGGGGCGGCGAGAGACGCGATTCTGGACGACGTCCGAGCGCAACGCTCCGGGCGCATTTCGTCTTTCGCCTCTCGCACGCCACAACGCGACCATGAGAGGACGACAGTCAAAGTGACGAAGCGCGCAGAATCAAAATATAAGCTCGACCGCCGCCTCGGCCAGAACATCTGGGGCCGCCCGAAGAGCCCGGTTAACCGCCGCGAATATGGCCCCGGACAGCACGGACAGCGGCGCAAGGGCAAGCTCTCCGACTATGGCACGCAGCTCAAAGCCAAGCAGAAGCTCAAGGGCTACTACGGCAATATTTCCGAAAAGCAGTTTCGCAAATATTATGCGGAAGCGATCCGCTTGAAGGGCGACTCCGGCGACAATCTGATCGGCCTTTTGGAGCGGCGCCTTGACGCGGTCGTCTATCGCGCGAAATTCGTGCCGACGGTTTTCGCCGCGCGCCAGTTCGTCAATCACGGCCACATCCGCGTCAATGGCAAGCGCGTCAACATTCCGTCTTATCAGGTGAAGGTCGGCGACGTGATCGAGGTGAAGGAAGCCTCGAAACAGGCCGTGACCGTGCTCGAGGCGGTTCAGCTCGCCGAGCGCGACGCGCCGGAATATTACGACGTCGACCACTCCAAGATGACCGCGAAGCTCGTCCGGGTGCCGCATGCGACGGAGGTGCCCTATCCGGTGCAAATGGAGCCGAACCTCGTCATCGAGTTCTATTCGCGCTAACCTCGACGCGCAGCGATGTAAGAAGGACAGCCGCGTCGAGCGGCTGTTTTTTTATGCCCGTTCTTGACTGTGGGACCACAATCGGAAAGTCTGGAGCGCTTCCGATCGCATGGATTCATGTGATCGATAAGGAATCGCTCAAAATCAAAATGTTGGAGCAGGTTCTCATCGAAAAAGTCCGTCAACTTTTTCGGAACCTGCTCTCGCACAAAAGCGCCGTCATCACTTGCAAGCCAAGCTGAAAGGCGGCAGCGCCGAGGGAACGCAGAAGGAGAGGCACGTGTCCGGGCTATCGAAGAAGCGGCCGGCGGAGAAGGAACGCGGTCAGCGTCCCCTCTGGATAGCGATCGGCGGCTTGCTGGTCAGCGTTCTAAGCTACACCATGAGGGACCTGATGCTCGGCGACGTCGTTTTCTGGTTCGGCGTCGTGCTCGCTTTTATCGGCGTGCTTTACTGGTTCATTCGGCCGAAACACGGGCTGTAGCGCCCGGTTAGCGGCGCCCCATTCTCCTCGCCAGATTTGATTTGCCACAATTGTCGAAGACGATATGGTCTTTGGCGTCGCAACAGTTACGGACCGCCCATGCCCTTCGCTTTTATTATGCCCCGTCGTGGTTTCCTTGTCGGCGCCGCCTGCGCGCTCCTCGCCGCAATGCCCGCCCTTGCCGAAAAGTCTGCTTCGGGCAAGGTCGCAATTGACGAGCTGATGGCGCCGAACGCTCTGCCGGACGTGGTGGAAGGCGCGGCGGACGCTCCCGTGACGATCGTCGAATATGCTTCGATGACGTGCAGCCACTGCGCGGCGTTCCATCACGACGTGTATCCGGAGCTGAAGAAGAACTACATCGACACGGGCAAGGCGAAATTCATTTTGCGGGAGTTTCCGCTCGATCCGCTCGCGACGGCCGCCTTCATGCTGGCGCGCGAACTCGGCGACAAGCGCGACGCGACGGTCGATCTTCTGTTTTCGCAGCAGAAGAATTGGGCCTTCTCCGACAAGCCGCTGGACGGCTTGGCCAATGTCTTGAAACAGGCTGGGCTCGGCCAGGAGAAGTTCGAGGCCGTCTTAAAGGATCAGACGCTTTACGAGAACGTCAATAAGGTGCGTAATCGCGCCGCCGAGAAATTTGGCGTCAACTCGACGCCGACCTTCTTCGTCAATGGCGACAAATACACCGGCGAGATCGGCGTCGAGGACTGGGAAAAGATCATCACGTCGAAAACCGCAGCGAAGTAATCGCTTCCTGCGCGGGACGGCGGTGTAAAGCCAGCCCTGACGGCTCTCAAAAACGCCCTCTAGAACGCGGTACGCCGCTCCAGCGCCGCCGCTAGCGTTCCCTCATCGAGATAGTCGAGTTCGCCGCCGACCGGCACGCCGTGGGCGAGCCGCGTCACCTTCACGCCGGACGGCGACAGCACATCGGCGATGTAATGCGCGGTCGTCTGGCCGTCGACCGTTGCGTTGACCGCAAGCACGACTTCGCGAGTCTCCTCTCCGCGCACACGCGCGACGAGGCTGGCGATGGCGAGATCGTCCGGGCCGACGCCGTCAAGCGGCGACAGCACGCCGCCGAGCACGTGATAGCGCGCGTTGAGCAGCCCTGCCCGCTCCAGCGCCCATAGGTCGGCGACCGTCTCGACGACAACCAGGATCGACCCGTCGCGGCGCGCGTCGCGGCAGATCGTGCAGGGATCGCTCGTATCGATATTTCCGCAGACCGAGCAAACGACGATGCGCTCCTGCGCGACGCGCATCGCTTCGGCGAGCGGCGCCAGCAGTTCTTCGCGTTTGCGGATGAGATGCAGCGCCGCGCGCCGCGCCGACCGCGGACCAAGCCCGGGCAATTTGGCCAGGAGCTGCACGAGTTTTTCGATCTCGGGACCGGCCACCTTTTCCGCCATAGCCGGATCAACGCCTCATGTGGTTTCGCGTCATGCCCGCGCGTGTCGCGGGTCCACGTCAGAATGCTACGTATTTGGAAGCTTTGGGCGACGTCATCACGTGGATGGCCGGCTCGAGGCCGGCCATGACGCGGGAATTGCAGCAATACGCATCAAAACGGCAGTTTGAAGCCCGGCGGCAACGGCAGCCCGCCGGTGAGCGCTTTCATTTTTTCAGCCATGGCCTCCTCGGCTTTGGCGCGCGCCTGCATGTGGGCCGTGAGGATCAGGTCTTGAAGAATTTCCTTCTCGTCGGGCGTCAGCAGACTCTGGTCGATGGAGATGCTTTTCATCCCGCCTTTTGCGGTAAGCGCGACCCTCACCATGCCGCCGCCCGCCTCGCCTTCGACGACCGTCTGTTCGAGCTCCAACTGCGCTTCGGCCATTTTGGCCTGCATCTGCTGCGCCTGCTTCATCAGGCCCATGAAGTCCATCATTGCGCGTCTCCGTCGTCTTCCTCGATTGGCGTCGCGTCATCATAGAGCGTTTCGGCGGACGCTGCGCCCTCGTCCCTGCCCCGCACGGCCACGATCTGCGCGCCGGGAAAACGCGCGAGCACGCTCGCGACGAGCGGATCCGATTCAAGCGAGGAACGGCGTTGGCGCTCTTCAGCATCACGCTGTTCCTTGAGCGTCGGCGTGCCGCCCGAGGCGACGACTGACACCATCCAGCGCTCGCCGGTCCAGGCCTGAAGCCTCTGCATCAAGGTCGACGCCAGTTCACGCGCGCCGCCCGGCGCGAGTTCGAACTCGATCCGCCCCTGTTCAAACCGCACCAGCCGCACTTCGGATTCGAGCCCGATCTTGAGGCGCATGTCACGTTTCTGCGCGGCAAGCGCCACAAGCGCATCGAAGCTTTCGATGATGATTCTTGGCTCCGGCGCCGCAGATCTTGGCGACGGCGCTATAGAAGGCTGAGGCGCTGCGGAGCGCGGCGCGGGCGCGAGCGCCTGGCCGCCGCCGCGCCCTTGCAGCGCAGCGCCGCCGCCGGCAGGCCCTGCGTTTCGTGTCGAGGGCGCCCCGGAGTTGGCGCTCGATGCGCTCTCGCCCAAACCCAGGCGCCGCAGCGCCTCCGCCGGCGACGGCATGTCGGCGGCGTAAGCGAGCCTGACCAGCACCATGTCGGCGGCCGCCAACGGTCGCTGCGAGCCGCGCAATTCATCAACGCCTTTCATCAAGATCTGCCAGGCGCGCGTGAGCGCAGGAACCGAGAGGCGCGTTGCGGCCTCTTCGCCGCGGCGTTTCTCTTCGGGCGTCAGCGCCGCCGACTGGGCGGTCTCCGGCGCAAGCTTCAGGCGCGTCGCGAGATGCGTGAATTCGGCGAGTTCGAGCAGCACCTGCGCCGGATCGGCGCCGCCATTATACTGATCTTCGAGAATAGCGATCGCCTTGGCGATATCGCCCGACATCGCCGCTTCGAAAAGATCGATGATTCGCGCCTTGTCGGCGACGCCGAGCATCAGCCGCAGATCCTCGGCGGCGATCGCGCCGCCCGCAGAATGCGCCGCGCCATAGGCGATCGCCTGATCGAGCAAGGACAGCGCGTCGCGGGCCGAGCCTTCCGCGGCGCGCGCGATCATGGCGAGCGCATCCGGCTCGATCGCGACGCCCTCGGCCTTGCATACGCCAAGCAGGTGATTAGCGAGCAGACCGGCGTCGATGCGGCGCAGATCAAAGCGCTGGCAGCGCGAACGCACCGTCACCGGCACCTTGTCGATTTCGGTCGTCGCGAAGATGAACTTCACATGCTCGGGCGGCTCTTCAAGCGTCTTTAAGAGACCGTTGAACGCGGCCTTCGAGAGCATGTGCACTTCGTCGATGATGTAAACCTTGGTCCGCGCCATGACCGGGCGGTAACGGGCGTTGTCGATGATCTCTCGGATGTCGTCGATGCCCGTGTGCGAGGCGGCGTCCATTTCGAGCACGTCGACATGGCGCGAGTCGATAATCGCCTGACAGTGGACGCCGAGCTCCTCCATATGAATCGTCGGCTGATTGATCGCGGGCCGCCCGTCTCCCGCCGGCAGTTCATAGTTGAACGCGCGCGCGAGAATGCGCGCGGTCGTCGTCTTGCCGACGCCGCGCACGCCGGTCAGCAGATAGGCCTGATGAATTCGGTTGAGATCGAAGGCGTTTTCGAGCGTGCGCACCATCGGCTCTTGGCCGATCAGGTCTACGAAGGTGGTCGGTCGATATTTGCGCGCCAGCACGCGATAGGCCGACGGCGGCGCCTGATCGGCGCCAAACAGCGAAGGCCCGTCATCGGGCGCCAGCGATGGCCTCGGCGGATCGTGCTCGTGGTCCATCTGCATCCATCCGGCGGCAGACGAGCGACGAACAGCGCAGTATATTGCGCCACGCCATTCGCTGCTCGCCGAAGAAGGTGGGAGGCTGAACGAAGACCCGCCCAAGCTCGTTAGGGCTGCTTCCTTCCGGACCTGACCCGGTTGGCGAGTGAAGCGTCCACCGCCAACCTCCCGGCCCCTTATTTGGCAGACGAGCGCGCGGGATGCAAGGCTCCGGACCGCGGCCTTTGCTTTGCGGCGTTCACCTTTCGCCCGGAGCAGGGGTGCGCGCGCGCGGCGCACTTGCTAAAGAGAGCGCAAATTCGAGGGATTTGCGCTTGAACGCCGTCACCGCCACTTCAGCAGAACGCGAAGCTACGAGCCTTGCGGCCATTCTCGCGCATTTCGCGCGCGAGGGATTCGCGCGCTGCGAGCCGCGTCTCCTGCAGCCCGCGCATGTCTTTCTCGACCGCTCGGGCGAGGATTTCCGCGGCCGGCTTTATCTGACGAGCGATGGCTCAGGCGCCGAATTTTGCCTGCGGCCGGAATATACGATTCCGGTCTGCCTCGATTATCTCGCCTCCGCCCGGGCCGGCGATCCGGCGGCATATGCTTACGGCGGCTCGATCTTTCGCGCGCCTGAACATGGCGCGACCGGCGACGGCGAATTTCTTCAGGCTGGGCTGGAGAGCTTCGGCCGCCAGGACCGCGAAGCCGCGGACGCCGAAATTCTCGCCGCTTCGCTCGACGCCGCGGCGGCGGCCGGCGCGAGGGCGCTCAAGGTTCTGATCGGCGACGCCGGGCTCGTCGCCGCCTTCCTCGAAGGGCTTGAGATGCCGCCGGTCTGGCGCCGGCGTCTGGCGGCCGGGCACGCGCGCGGCCAGAGGCTATCCGATATTTTTGCCTCGCCCGAACGCAATGGCGGATCGGAACAGTCGGGCGTATTGGCGGCGCTGACGAAAGTCGACCCGTCCGATGCGCGCCGTCTCGTCGAGGACTTGCTGTCCATCGCCGGCATCACCGCCGTCGGCGGCCGCAGCGCGGCTGAAATCGCGGAACGCTTTCTCGATCAAGCGACGCTCGCCGAAGGCGCGGGCGTTTCCAACGAGACGCGCGCGCTGGCGGAGACTTTTTTCACCATCGAAGGCGCGCCCGAGTCAGCTTCCGCAGCCATGCGCCGGCTGGCCGCCGACGCGCAGCTCGACCTCTCCGCCGCGCTGGACGCGTTTGATGCGCGCGCAGAGGCCATTAGCGCGCGCGGCCTCACGGTTCACGAGATCCGCTTTTCGGCAAGCTTTGCGCGTCATCTCGACTATTACACGGGCTTCGTTTTCGAGGCCCGCCACTCCAGCGACGGCGCGCCGGTGATCGGCGGCGGACGTTACGACCGACTGCTCAAAACGCTCGGCGCGGCGTCGGACATACCGGCTGTCGGCGCCGCCATCTGGATAGACCGTCTTTCCCCGAGCGCGAGAGAAGTATGATGGCCCCCGCGCAAAAACTCATTATCGCTTCCCCGTCAAAAGGCCGGCTGCAGGAGAACGCCGCCGCCTTCTTCGCACGCGCCGGCCTGGAGCTGACTCAAGGCCGCGGCGCGCGCGACTATCGCGGCGCCGTCGCCGGAGTCGAAGGCGCGGAAGTCGCCTATCTCTCCGCTTCCGAGATCACGCGCCGTCTGGCCTTGGGCGAAGCCCATCTCGGCGTCACCGGCGAAGATCTGGTGCGCGAGGAGATCGCCGACGCCGACAACAAAGTGGAGCTTCTCGCGCCGCTCGGCTTTGGCGCCGCCAATGTCGTCGTCGCGGTTCCGCAAGCCTGGATCGACGTGCGCTATATGAGCGATCTCGCCGACGTCGCCGATGGATTTCGCGCACGCCACGGCCGCGGGCTGCGGGTCGCGACGAAATACATCAATACGACGCGGCGCTTCTTTGCCGCTCATGACGTATCGGACTATCGCATCGTCGAGAGCTCCGGCGCCACTGAAGGCGCGCCCGCCGCAGGCTCCGCCGATCTCATCGTCGACATCACGACGACAGGCGCGACGCTCGCAGCGAACGCGCTGAAGATCATCGAGGACGGCGTCATTCTACGCTCGCAGGCCAATCTCGTCGCCTCGCTGACGGCGCCGTGGAACAATGCGGCGCGCGAAGCCGCGCGCGTCATTCTCTCCCGCATCGCGGCGGAAGAAGAAGCGCGCACGACACGCGACGTGCGCGCAAGTCTGCCAACGCCGAGCGAACATATCCTGCGAGAGGCTGAGGCAAACTTCGGCGCCGGATTGCGCGAAATGAGCGACGAGTCAGCGACGTTCTCCTGTCCGGCGAAACAGGTGGCGGCGCTCGCCGACTGGCTCATCGCGCGAGGCGCCAAAAGCGTCACCAGCGCGCGGCTCGATTATATCTTTCAGGCGGAGAACGCCTTGTGGAGCAGGCTGGCGGCGCGGCTTGGGTAATCCTAATGTCATTCCCGGCAGGTCGAAGACCTGACCGGGAATCCAGAGCCGCTAAACCGAATCCAAGATTTTTCTGAATTCCCGATCACGCGCATGGCGCGTGTCGGGAATGACAAACCGCAAACCGATTCACGCTTCCATCAAGGCGCCTACATGCGCCGCAGCGCTGTGCGCGAGATCTTCAGGTCGATAGCCGCCCTCGAGCAGTGAGACGATGCGTCCCTTGCAGCGGCGCGCGGCGATCTCCATCACGCGCAGCGTGACGTCCCTGAAATCTTCGGCGACGAATCTTAATCCGCCGAGCGGATCGTGGAGATGCGCATCGAAGCCGGCGCAAAGAATGATGAGATCGGGCGAGAAAGCATCGAGCCGCGGCAGAATGCGCGAATTGAGCGCCTCGCGAAATTGCGCGCCGCCGTCGCCCTTTGCGAGCGGCGCGTTGACGATCGTGTCATGCGCGCCGGTCTCGCTCACCGCCCCAGTCCCGGGATAGAGCGGCATCTGATGCGTCGAAGCGTAAAGCATGTTTCGATCGCTCCAGAAAATCTCCTGGACGCCATTGCCGTGATGCACGTCAAAATCGACGATGGCGACGCGCGAGGCGCCATGGGCCGTTCGCGCATGCAAGGCCGCCACGGCGGCGTTGTTGAAAAAGCAAAAGCCCATCGGCGCATCGCGAGTCGCATGATGGCCCGGCGGCCGCATGGCGACGAAAGCGTTCTTGGCGTCGCCGCGCATCACCGCATCGACGGCCGAGAGAGCGCCGCCCGCGGCGCGCAACGCCGCTTCATGCGTGGCGCCGTTCATGGCGACGTCGGGACCGATGCGCGCATAGCCGTCTGCGGGAGCCGATTTCGCGAGACGCGCGAGGTGTTCAAAACTATGCGCGCGCAACAAAGCTTCCTGCGCCGCTAAAGGCGCTTCGGCGCGCATGAGGCCCGCGAAGCGCGCGTCGTCAAGCGCGTGGAGAATGGCGCGAAGGCGTTCCGGCCGCTCAACATGCGCCGGCCCCATGTCATGCGCCAACCCCGCAGGGTGCGTGACGAGCAGGGTCGAGGCCGTCGCGGCTCGCGCGCCGAAGGCGAGGCATGCGCCAGCGCCGGCGATCGCCGCTCGGCGCGTAAGATTGGCGGCGTGACGTTCTCCGGCCATTTCCCCGGTCCGTGGCTTCAAACACACACCATAGGATCGCCTAACGGACGTGTCAGCCGGATTTGGATTTGACAGCAAGAAACGCATTGCAGCGATCGTCGTAAAAGATGGATGATGCGCGACATGCAGACGAACGACATGACCCAGGCAAATGCACTCGACCTCGACGAGACGCGCTGGGCTGCGGTTGTCGCGCGCGATCCGCGCCGCGACGGCGACTTTTACTATTGCGTCGAAACGACCGGCGTCTATTGCCGCCCTTCCTGCCCCTCTCGCCCGGCGAAGCGCGCCAATGTGCGCTTTTGCGCCACGGCCGCCGAAGCGGAGCGGGCAGGTTTTCGTCCCTGCCGCCGCTGCCGGCCGGAGGCGCCATCTCAGCAAGAGCGGGACGCGGAGAAGATCGCCCGCGCCTGCAGAATGATCGAAGCGGCGGAAGCGCCGCCGACGCTTGCGCAGCTGGCCCGCGCCGCCGGGCTTAGCCCCTATCACTTCCACCGACTTTTTTCGCGCATTTCCGGCGTCACGCCCAAAGCCTATGCGCAGGCGCATCGGCGCGCGCGCCTACAAGAAGCACTGAAGGAAAGCCAGACAGTGACCGATGCAATCTATGGCGCAGGCTATAATTCGAGCGCGCGGTTCTACGCGAAGGCGCAGGAAACGTTGGGCATGACGGCAGGCGCCTATCGCGCGGGGGCGCCGCGCGAAACGATCCGCTTCGCCATCGGCCAGTCGTCTCTGGGCGCGGTGCTCGTCGCGGCCAGCACGAAGGGCGTTTGCGCCATTTCGCTTGGCGACGACCCCGAAGATCTGCTGCGCGATCTGCAACATCGATTTCCGCGCGCGAGCCTCATCGGCGGCGATGAGTCGTTCGAACGCTATGTCGCCGCGGCGGTGGGCATGGTGGAGCGGCCGCAATCATCTTTCGATCTGCCGCTCGATATGCGCGGCACGGCCTTTCAGCAGCGCGTCTGGGCTGCGCTGCGCGACATTCCGGCGGGAGAGACGGCTAGCTACGCGGAGATCGCGAAACGCATCGGCGCGCCGACGGCGACGCGCGCGGTCGCGGGCGCCTGCGCGGCCAATCCGGTGTCGCTCGCGGTTCCCTGCCATCGCGTCGTGCGCAGCGACGGCGCGCTTTCCGGCTATTATTGGGGAGTGGAGCGCAAACGCGAGCTGCTCGAACGTGAACGCAAGCCGTGAACGAGCGCTCTATGCGCTTCGAAGCGCCGCATGTTCTTCATTGATCGCGTCGTGCATCTCTTTCCACAGAGCATTGATGCGCACGTCCGGCCCCCAATTGTAGAGCGCCTTGGCGACCTCCGCGATCGTCTCATTGATGGGCTCGCTCTCTCCCTCCTCCAACTCGAGAGAGAAAAGCCTCGGCGGCGCATCGCTTTTCCAGGCGTCCCAATGTTCATTCGAATAGATCGAGACGCCACGCTGCGCGGCGAGCAGTTCCGGCACATATTTGGCAAAGCGCCGATGCAAAGGTCCGTCGCTCGGTTCTGCGCGATAGGCGTCGCGCACAACGAAATAGCGCACATGCTGCAGTTCATGCGCAAGGCAGCAGCCAAGGCGCGCGTCGCTCATCTGCGGGTCGTAATAGATTTCAATGCGGCCGTCGGGAAAGGACTGTCCCTCCGAAGTGAAGCTTTGGCCGAGATAGTTGAACGTCTTTTTCTGTAGGCTGAGGATCACTTTGCTGACGTCGTAGCCGAACTCCGCCACGAGCGCCGCGAGCCTTTGCCGCTTCCTTGAGAAATCGGGCGCGTTTTCGATCTCGCTCACCATCTGCGCGGGCGCCGGTTCGGCGCCCCTCTTGCGCCGTGCGGCAAGCCTTGAGCGGAGAAAGGACAGCGCGTCGAATCCCCGCCGCTCACGTTCTAGGCGCACTTCCGAACGGCTCCTCATGCGTGATCACCCAATCGAACTCCGGATGCGCCGCGGCGACATGCTCCCACCATCGCCTGCCGTCCGGCAAGCGCGGCGAAAGGTCATTGACTCGCAGCAGCCGGAACGCGCCGGGTTGCTCCTTTACCCCGGCGATGACGGCCTCAACCATCGCCCGCCCCAAGCCGCGCTGCAAAGAGTTGATCTGCTCGAAAACCAGCGACGGCGGCTCATATGCGCCGGCGAGCAGAAGCGCGATCCCGGACGCCTCCCTCCCGTCGGGCGTGGTGATGAGCTTTGGAGAGGTCGAGGCTCTGATTTCAAAGAACCCGCGCCCGTATGGCCGCGAATCGACGAACAGGCCGAGCGCCGAAAGATTATCGGAGATGGCCTCGGCGATCGCCCGCATCGCTGGGTCCGGCAGAGTCGCCGGCTTCCTCCGCCAGAACCCCAAGACCTCCCAAAACGCCATCATACGATCTCCCACGATCCCAATGTTTGGCGCGACATACCTCCCCCTTGCGGGGAGGTCGGCGATCGCAGGCAAGTTTACGCAGCCTGCGTAAACTTGGCTGCGGGATCGCCGGGTGGGGGACCTCACGTCCTCGAGCAAAATTTTACCCCACCCGTCCCCGCTTCGCGGGGCCACCCTTCCCGTCAAGGGGAGGGATATGCAAACGCCCAGCCTTTTCCAATGCCAGCGACCATCGCCGTGCCCTTCCCGCTGTTCCGTGCGATAAAGGACCATGGCGACACCGATTCGCAACGCTTTCGACCCCGGCTTTGGCGTCTATGTCCACTGGCCGTTTTGCCTGTCGAAATGCCCCTATTGCGACTTCAATAGCCACGTGAGGCGCGGCGACGTTGACGAGGACCGTTTCGTCGAGGCCTTCAGCGCGGAGCTTGCGCATCGCGCCGCCCTGACGCCAGGGCGGGAAGTCCGCTCGATCTTCTTTGGCGGCGGCACGCCGTCGTTGATGGCGCCTTCGACCGCTCAAGCCATTCTCTCCCAGATTTCGAGCCACTGGCCCCTCGCCAAGGACTGCGAAATCACGCTCGAAGCCAATCCGACAAGCGTCGAGGCCTCGCGTTTCAAGGGCTTCAAAGCCGCAGGCGTCAACCGCGTCTCGCTCGGCGTGCAGGCCCTGAACGACATTGACCTGCGCGCACTCGGCCGGCAGCATTCCGTCGCGGAAGCCCTGATGGCGCTCGACGTCGCCAATTCGGTCTTTGAGCGCACGTCCTTCGATCTGATCTACGGCCGCACGGGCCAGACGCCCGCCGCCTGGCGAAAAGAGCTGGAGCTGGCGCTCACCCGTTCGCCAGAGCATGTCTCGCTCTATCAGCTGACGATCGAGCCGGACACGATGTTCGAGCGCATGGTCAACACCGGCAAGATGGCGTTGCCCGACGTCGAAACGCAGCGCGCGCTCTGGGACGTCACGCAGGAAGTCACCGCACGCGCCGGCCTGCCGGCTTACGAAGTCTCCAATCATGCGCGGCCCGGCGCCGAGTGCCGGCACAATCTGGTGTATTGGCGCTACGGCGAATATGTCGGCGTCGGCCCCGGCGCGCATGGGCGGGTGGTCACGCCGCGCGGGCGGCGCGCCCAGTCCACCGAGCGGCATCCCGAGATGTGGCTGACCTGCGTCGAGACCGAAGGCCACGGCATCATCGAGGACGAATTGCTCTCGTCCGAGCAGGAAGGCGATGAATTCCTGCTGATGGGGCTGCGGCTGCGCGAAGGCGTCGATCCGCAGCGCTATTTCCTGCTGACCGGCAAACGCCTGTCGCAATCGCGCATCAGCGAACTTATCGGCGACGGGCTGGTCGAATTCACCCGCGACAACAGGCTGCGCGTCAGCTCGGAAGGCTTCCCGGTGCTCGATGCTGTCGTCGCCGATCTCGCGGCGTAGCGGCGCGCCGCCGCTCGTGGCGCAATGGCCGCAACAGTGACCTACATCGTAAGGCTCTCAGCTCTTTCTGACGCCGACACGGTGAGCGCCCTTCTGGCGGCGAGCTACTCAACTCTGTTGGCGTCGCATTACGAAAAGGGGCTGCTCGAGCGAGCCTTGCCTTTCATGACAAAGGCCAATCCGACACTCCTCGCCTCTGGCGCCTTTTACGTCGCGCAGAGCAGCCACGGCGAACTCATCGGGTGTGGCGGCTGGTCGCTTGAGCGTCCAGGAACTGCAAAGATCGTCCGAGGGGAAGCGCATATCCGCCATTTCGCCACCCATCCCGGCTGGACTCGCTTGGGCGTCGGGCGTTCGATTATGAATCAGTGCTGCATGGACGCCAAGGCGCGAGACGTAAGCGAACTTCATTGTTGCTCAACATTCGCCGCCGAAAATTTTTACAAGGCGTTAGGCTTCAAAACCGTAGCGGGGGCAGATATCCCTCTCGACTCGCAGGTCTCATTCCCGGCCGTTCTGATGCAGCACGCATTGCCGTGAGCAAGATGTCCGCCGCATGGGTGCGCCGGCCTCCGCACACGACGAACCTGGGAATGCAACCGGCGCCGCTCCAACGAGCGGCGCCGGCTTCGCAACATACTGCAGGCGAACTTAACGTCGATAGAGCTGCTCAAGCGCATCCGCGCCGAGGAGTTCGCGAAGACGGCCAAGGATCAGCAGCACGACGCCGAAAGTCGCCAGCGACATCCAGCCGAAAAAGACGAAGCCCCAGTGCAGCGGACCTGCAAAGCCTTCGTCCATCGCCCAGAACGTGTGACCCCATTCATTGAATCCCACATTCGGGATCGTCATGAAGACGCCGACGACAAGAACCACGAAGGCGAGAGAATATCCCTTCGCGAAAGTCGGCAGACGCGTTTTCGCATAGAAGAACGCGCCGAGGCCGATGATCGCAAAGAGCGGATATGCAATATAGAAGGTGATGATATTGCTCGGCGTGAAATCCGTGTCGCGTACGGCGGTCATGTGCCAGACAGCCGTCTGCTCCGAAAAGAAGCTTAAGCCCCAAAACAGGGCGAGCGAGAAAACGAGCAGCCACTGGACGAGATAAACGAGCCGTCGCATTTCAGCTGCGGCTCCCAACTTCGCCAGATCGCGATCGCGCGTGCGCCACAGAAAGCCGACGAGGCCGATCGCGGCAAAGCTCGAAGCCATAATCGCAAACTGCAACAGGCCCATCCAATAGAGCTGAAACTCGGGGGAGAAGGAATCGAGACCAAATCTCCAGGCGAAAAGTTGTTCGTAGAGGCGCAGGATAGCCACGAACAGCATTAAGACCGGAACGCCGATAAGAACGGGCCTGGTGTCGATAATTCGTTCAGCGCTTCGGGCGGCCGAACGGGCCTCTGCTTTTGTCATGCTCATTAGTCATCTCCAAAATTCTGGTTATGCGGGGCATGAAAGCCCCTTCGAATAGTTTTGATGCGCGCGCGCTCGGCAGTCGCCGCGTCTGCTCTCGCAGCCGTGGCGGCAGGATCCGTTGAAAGATTCGTCGCGAACGCGCTCGCTTGCATCGCCATCGCAAGGATGGCGGCTGCGTTGAATTTCAGCGCGAGAAAACCTTCAGACCTGTCGGGGAGGAGCTCGTGGCGATTGTGGCGCGCGCCGTGGCTCGATGCGCGGCGCTTGACTGGAAGTGTCCGGCCGAGGCGAATGAGCCTCGGTGGGAAAAATCAGAGCGATCGAAACAACTGGCTTGGAAGGAGGAACGTCCAACGCGCCCTTGTGAAAAACGCAACAGAGTCCATGGCGGTGGCGTTCATTCGGGAAAGGCGGCGGTTCGCCGTTCACCACATCCTGCGGCGCGCAGACCGTACCGAAAGCGACGCCTTCTCCCAGCGCAACGGCGCCTGCGCCCGCGCTCGTGGTCTGCACGAGCATAAGCAAGGCGACGAGCGCCGCAAAAATGCGCGCGCGCTGATTTGTCCGCAGGAAAATTGGATCCACCGTGGCCTCTCGGGTTCCAAGCATCGAACTTAGGTTTTAATCCTGGACATGGTCAAGCGAAGTGACGAAAAACCGCTGTGCGACGAAGCGACGCGTCTATTCTTGAAGCCGGACAAACACATGCGCGGCCGTCTCCAACTTCCAGCTTTGCCGTAACTGTGCGTGAGCGGCTACGTCTGAGGCGCAGGGTGCGATTAAGATGTTCCGCCAAGCCGACTCGCCGAGTCGACTCGCGAACACGCGTCACCCCACCTGCCCGCGATGGCGCAGGAAATGATCGGCGAGCACGCACGCCATCATCGCTTCACCGACAGGAACCGCGCGAATGCCGACGCAGGGATCGTGACGGCCCTTGGTGACGATGTCTGTCTCCTTGCCGAAGCGATCGATCGTGCGGCGGGGCGTCAGGATCGACGACGTCGGCTTCACTGCGAAGCGCACGACGATGGGCTGGCCTGTCGAAATGCCGCCGAGCACGCCGCCGGCGTTGTTCGACAAAAACTCCGGTCCGTTTTGTCCGGCGCGCATCTCGTCGGCGTTGTCTTCGCCGGTGAGTTCGGCCGCGGCGAATCCGGCGCCGATCTCGACGCCCTTCACCGCATTTATCGACATCATCGCCGCAGCGAGGTCGGCGTCGAGCTTGCCGTAAACCGGCGCGCCCCAACCGACCGGAACGCCCTCGGCGACGACCTCGATCACCGCGCCGATGGAGGAGCCGTCCTTGCGCACGTCGTCGAGATAGTTCGCCCATAGTTCCGCCGCGCGCGCGTCGGGACAAAACAGCGGATTGCGCTCGACCTCCGCCCAATCGAAATTCGCGCGATCGATTTTATGCGGGCCAATCTGCACCAGCGCGCCGCGAATCGTCACGCCGGCGATGACCTTGCGCGCGACAGCCCCGGCGGCGACTCGCGCCGCGGTTTCCCGCGCGGAGGAGCGCCCGCCGCCGCGATAATCCCGAACGCCATATTTCGCGTCGTAGACGTAATCGGCGTGGCCGGGCCGATATTTGTCGGCGATCTCTCCATAGTCCTTCGAGCGCTGGTCGGTATTTTCGATCACGAGCGCGACCGGCGCGCCGGTTGTCACCTGTCGGCCGTCGCGGTCGGCAAAAACGCCCGAAAGAATCTCTACCTCATCGGCCTCCCGCCGCTGCGTGGTGAAGCGCGACTGTCCGGGCTTGCGCTTGTCCAGAAAGCCCTGGATCTCCTGCGCTTCGAGCGGGATGTTCGGCGGACAGCCGTCAACGATCGCGCCGAGCGCCGGCCCGTGGCTCTCGCCGAAGGTGGTGACGCGGAAAAGATGGCCGAAACTGTTGTGGGACATGCGATCTTCTAGGCTTGGCGCCGGCGAGGGTCAAACGGCGGTTTCAGGCGCGGGCGTCATGACGCGGCGCGCGCGCGCCGCTAAGATAGGGCATGACCCTCACACATAAGCCCGTCGGCCCCGGGAGCCACATCTTCCTCGTTGACGGCTCCTCCTTCGTCTTTCGCGCCTATTTCCAATCGATCCGACAGGATGCGAAATATAACTATCGCTCCGACCGGCTGCCGACCGGCGCCGTGCGGCTGTTCTGCACGAAGCTGTTGCAGTTCGTGCGCGAAGGCGCTGCCGGCGTGAAGCCCACGCATCTCGCCATCATCTTCGACAAGAGCGAGCACTCCTTCCGAAAAGACCTTTATCCCGACTACAAGGCGCACCGCACCGAGCCGCCGGACGATCTCATTCCGCAATTCCCGCTGATGCGCGCCGTCGTGCGCGCTTTCGGCCTCACCCCCATCGAACAGGACGTCTACGAGGCCGACGATCTCATCGCCACCTATGCGACGCAGGCGCAGGCCAAGGGCGCGGACGTGCTGATCGTCTCGGCCGACAAGGATCTGATGCAGCTCGTCGGTCCCGGCGTCAGAATGTACGACCCCGCCTCGGGGACGGCTGGAACGAAAGGCGCGCGCGAAGAACGCCTCATCGGCGAAACCGAGGTCGTCGACTATTTCGGCGTTACGCCGGACAAGGTCGTCGACGTGCAGGCGCTCGCGGGCGATTCCACCGACAATGTGCCGGGCGCAAAAGGCATCGGCGTCAAGACCGCCGCTCAGCTCATCAACGAATACGGCGATCTTGAAACGCTGCTCGCCCAAGCGTCGGGCATCAAGCAGCCGAAGCGCCGCGAGGCGCTGACCGAGCCGGATGCGGTCGCGCGCATCCTTCTTTCAAAGAAACTCTGCGAACTCGTGCGCGACGCGCCGCTCCAAACACCGCTCGAAGACCTTGGTCTTCATCAACCTGACGCGGCGAAGCTCATCGCTTTTCTGCAGGCGATGGAGTTCACGACGATCACCCGCCGCGTCGCCGAGTTGTATGGGGTCCAGGCGCAGGATATCGAGCCGGATCCCGGTTTTGTCGGCGCCGCCGGCTGGCGCGGGCGCAACGGCGAATTGTCCGAGATCGCAGCGCCCGCTGCCGAAGCGCCGAACCGCGCAGAGAAGCCGGCGAGCGACGCGCTCACGCCCGCGAACCTCGTCGCCGTGCGTCTCATCGAAGCGAAGGCGGTCAAGATCGACCGCTCCACCTATGAAACAGTCATCTCGGCCGAGCGTCTGGACGATTGGATCACGGAAGCCGCTGGCGCAGGACTGGTCGCAATCAATGTCGAGACGACCTTGCCGGACCCGATGCGCTGCGAACTCATCGGCGTCTCGCTGGCGACCGCGCCGGGGCGCGCCTGCTATATCCCGCTACAGCATCGCTCCGGCGACGCGGCTGACCTATTTTCCGGCGCCGATTTGGTCGAGGGACAGATCCCGCTCGACGCGGCTCTCGCGCGACTCAAGCCGCTGTTTGAGGACGCCTCGATCCTCAAAATCGCACATAATATGAAGCATGATCTGCTGGTTCTTTCGCGCTACGGAATCGACGTCGCGCCGATCGACGACGCCATGCTCATGTCCTACGCGCTGGACTCGGGGCGTGGCGATCATCGTCTCGAAGAGCTGGCCCGCAACTATTGCGGCCATGACGCTCTGACCTTCGCCTCCGTCGCCGGCGCGGGCCGCAATTTTCTCGGCTTTGCCCGCGCTGCGCTCACGGCGGCGACGGAATACGCCGCGGAACAGGCGGACATTTCCCTGCGCCTTTGGCGCGTGTTGAAGCCGCGGCTTTTGGCGGAACGCATGAGCACCGTCTACGAGACCTTAGAGCGCCCCATGGTCGCGACGCTCGCGCGCATGGAGCGAAGGGGCGTCATGGTCGAGCGCGCGACCTTGTCGCGGCTCTCCGGCGAATTTGCGCAGGACATGGCGCGTCTCGAGGCCGAGATCTTCGAACTTGCCGGCGAGAGTTTCAACCTTGGCTCGCCCAAGCAGTTGGGCGACATCCTTTTCGGCAAGATGGGGTTGCCCGGCGCGAAGAAAACGGCGACCGGCGCCTGGTCGACTTCCGCAAGCGTTCTCGAAGACCTCGCCGTCGCCGGCAATGATTTTTCGCGCCGCATTCTCGATTGGCGACAGCTCTCAAAGCTCAAGAGCACCTATGCCGACGCCCTGCCCGGCTATATCAACGCCGAGACCGGTCGCGTGCACACGAGCTATGCGCTCGCCGCCACGACGACGGGACGGCTCTCTTCATCCGAGCCCAATCTGCAGAACATTCCCGTGCGCAATGAGGCTGGACGCAAAATCCGCAAGGCCTTTGTCTCGGCGCCCGGCCATGTGCTGATCTCTGCGGATTATTCGCAGATCGAGTTGCGGCTGCTCGCTCATATCGCCGACATTCCTCAGCTCAGACGCGCCTTCGCCGAAAATCTCGACATTCACGCGATGACGGCGAGCGAGATGTTCAATGTGCCCATCAAGGACATGCCGCCCGAAACGCGCCGCCGCGCCAAGGCGATCAACTTCGGCATCATCTACGGCATTTCCGCCTTCGGCCTCGCCAATCAGCTGAGCATTCCGCGCGAAGAGGCGAGCGCCTACATCAAACGCTATTTCGAACGCTTTCCCGGCATTCGCGACTATATGGATTCAACGCGCAAGACGGTGCGCGAGAAAGGCGAAGTCTCAACGATTTTCGGCCGAGTCTATCACTTCCCCGGCATCTCATCGGCCAATGCGTCAGACCGCGCCTTCTATGAGCGCGCGGCGATCAACGCGCCGATCCAGGGAGCGGCCGCGGACATCATCAGACGCGCCATGATCCGGATGGATGACGCGCTCATTCGCGCCGGTCTCGCGGCGCAGATGCTTCTGCAAGTTCATGACGAGCTTGTGTTCGAAGCGCCGAACGAAGAAGCGGAGGCGACGATCGAACTCGCGCGCCGCGTCATGGAGCAGGCGCCCGCGCCCGCCGTCCATCTTGCCGTGCCGCTGAAAGTCGATGCCCGCGCCGCCGCCAATTGGGACGAAGCGCACTGACGGCGCGTCCGGCTGATCCGTTCGCTCGGGCCGTGTCATTCCCGGCAGGCCGAAGGCCTGACCGGGCATCTAGAGCCACAACAAGGGTAATGGGTCTCGCTCTGGATTCCCGATCGCGCGCGTTGCGCGCGTCGGGAATGACACCCGAGCAGTTCGAACGGATGTCTTATTACAGGCTGGGGTCATCTCGGTCAGGGGCGTCTTCGGTCCCCAGCCCGAAGCTTAATCGCAACCAGAACCGCTCGTGAAGATAATAGAGCGCAAAGATCGCGATCATCTCAACGCCGGTGATTTCGGCGGCGAGTGCGGCGCTCTGAACGAAAGCGTAGACGATCAGAAATGTCGAAATGCTTGCCGGCAGGAGCCAGGACAGCGCCTTCACCAGGCTGCGCGTCGGGGTCGGTCGAAACGACTCCCGCGCCAGCGGCAGTCCTTCCATGGAGGCGTAGCTGAGGTCCGTCAGCGGCGGCGCGACGCGGCCGTTCGATGCGGCGACGGCTTTGACCATGCCGACCGCGACCGTTTCATTGGTGATGCGGTCGATGAGAATGAATCCGCCGGTCTCGCGGTTCTCGCCATAGGGATCGCAGGCGATCACGGTCTCGAGCGACAGGCGCGCGCCGCCGATCTCGTTGAAGGCGAGCGTCGACCCTTCAGGGAGCGGCTGCGGCAGGCCGGTTTCGATGTCGATGCGCGCATCGACCGCGGTCACGGCGGCCGGCGCCGTCTTCGTCCCGAGCTTCAAGAGATAGCTCTTGCCGACGACAAGAGGCTCACGCACCAGCCACAACAGCCTCGCTTCGAGACGATCCCCGGTCTTCGACGGCGAGACCGGCGAACACAAAAGATCGCCGCGCGAAATGTCGATCTCCTCGGTGAGCGTGAGGGTCGCCGATTGGCCGGAAACGGCGCTTTCGAGATCGCCGTCGAAGGTCACGATCCTGGCGACGCGCGTGTCGCGCCCCGAGGGCAGAACGCGCACGATGTCGCCCGGCTGAATATTGCCGCCGCTGATGAAGCCCGAGAACCCGCGGAAGTCGAGATTAGGCCGATTCACCCATTGCACGGGCATGCGGAAGGGCGCGATCCGCGTGGCGTCCTCCACCGCGACGCCCTCAAGATAGGAGAGCAGCGGCGGCCCATCGTGCCAAGGCATATGGGCGCTGTGGTGGACTAGATTATCGCCGTCCTTGGCGACAAGCGGCGCGACGTAAATGGATGCAAAGCGAAGATGGTCGGCGAAGGCGTGAAAATCCGCTTCGATCTTGCGGAACACCTCTTCGCTGTAGCCGACAAGATCCATCTTGTTGACCGCGACGACGACATGGCGGACGCCGAACATCGAGGTGATGACGCTGTGACGCCGCGTTTGCGGCAGAATTCCCTTGCGCGCGTCGACAAGCAGAATGGCGAGTTCCGCGGTTGAGGCGCCGACGGCCATGTTGCGGGTGTATTGCTCGTGGCCAGGCGTGTCGGCGACGATGAACTTGCGCTTGTCGGTCGCGAAATAGCGATAGGCGACGTCGATGGTGATGCCCTGTTCGCGCTCGGCCGCGAGCCCATCGACGAGCAAGGCGAAATCCAGCTCTTCGCCCTGAGTGCCGTGCTTTTTCGAATCGCTCTCCAGCGCTGCGATAATGTCGTCGGGCGCAAGATCGGCGTCGTACAGCAGACGACCGATCAGCGTCGATTTGCCGTCGTCGACCGAGCCGCAGGTGATGAATCGCAAGAGCGGCTTTTCGCCGACCAGGCGCGCTGGCGCGCGCGACGGCGATGCGGCAGCGACGGCGCCGTGCATGTTAGAAATATCCTTCCTGCTTCTTTTGCTCCATCGAGCTGGAGCCGTCGTGGTCGATCAGCCGCCCCTGGCGCTCCGAGGAGCGGCTTTCGCGCATCTCCGCAATGATCTCTTCGAGGCTGGCGGCATCGCTTTCGATGCCGCCGGTCAACGGATAGCAGCCGAGCGTACGAAAGCGCACCATCTTATGTTCGATGGATTCGCCGGGCGCGAGCTCCATGCGCGGGTCATCGACCATGATGAGCGTGCCGCCGCGGCGCACGACCGGCCGTTCCTTGGCGAAATAGAGCGGAACGACGGGGATGTTCTCGCGCGCGACGTAATCCCAGATGTCCGCCTCGGTCCAATTCGACATCGGAAAGACGCGCAGGCTCTCGCCGGGGGCCTTTCGCGTATTGTAGAGACGCCAGAATTCCGGGCGCTGATTCTTCGGGTCCCAACGGTGCTGCGCCGTGCGAAATGACAGCACGCGCTCCTTGGCGCGGGATTTTTCCTCGTCGCGACGCGCGCCGCCAAAAGCGGCGTCGAACTTATACTTGTCCAACGCCTGCTTCAGCGCCTCGGTCTTCATGATCTCGGTGTGAAGCTTCGAGCCATGAACGAACGGGCTGATGTTCATCTCAATCCCTCTGGGATTGATATATTCGATGAGTTCGAGGCCAAGCTCTTTCATGCGACGGTCGCGAAACTCGATCATCTCGCGAAATTTCCAGGTCGTGTTGACATGGAGCAGCGGAAACGGCGGCTTGGAGGGATAAAAGGCCTTCATGGCGACGTGCAGCATCGCCGCCGAATCCTTGCCGATCGAATAGAGCATCACCGGCCGTTCGCACTCGGCGACGGTCTCGCGCATGATGTGGATGCTCTCGGCCTCGAGTCGGTCGAGATGGCCGAGCGGACGTGTCGCCAGCGCCGTCATAGGCTCGCCTCTTGCGGCGCGCCGCGTCGCAACACGCCGTCTTCGCCGACATGCAGGCCGCATTCCTTTTTGTTGTCTTCTTCCCACCACCAGCGTCCGGCGCGTTCGTCCTCGCCGGGCTGCACCGCGCGCGTGCACGGCGCGCAGCCGATCGATAGAAACCCCTTGGCGTGGAGATCGTTGATCGGCACTGAAAACTCCTCGACCGCGGCGACGACCGCGTCGCGCGTATAATCTGCCAGCGGATTGAGCTTGAGCACCCTGTGGGTCTCATCGAAGGCGATGAGCGGCGCCTCGGCGCGCGCCTGCGACTGGTCCGCGCGAAGCCCCGTCACCCAGCCCGAAACGCCCTCGAGCAATCGCGACAGCGGTTCAACCTTGCGAACATGACAGCAGGCCTTGCGAGCGTCCACGGACTTATAAAAGCCGTTGATCCCCTGCTCCTCGATGAGCGCTTCGAGCGGCGCGGCCTGCGGGTAAACCGCGCGAATGCGCCGCGCATAGCGCGCTTCGGTGCGCTCCCACAGCTCGTAGGTTTCGGGAAAGAGCCGCCCCGTGTCGATCGTCGCGACGTCGATATCGAGGCCCTGCGTGAAGATCGAATGCGCGATGAACTGATCCTCGACGCCAAAACTCGTGGTGAAGACAATCCGGCCGGGAATGAATTCGCGCACGAGCAGCAAACGATGATCGAGATCGAGCGGCGCCAGTCGCGGCGCCAGCGTTTCGGGGATCGAAGGCTTCATGAACGCACCGCCTTTCGGCGCGCGTCGAGGATCGAGCCGCGCCCGGCGTAGCCGCGCTGATAGCTCATTGAATAGGCGTTGAGCGCGGCGCGCCACTGTCCTTCGTCCTGGCGTTCGGCGAGATCGTCAGGAATTTCGATCGTATCAAAGCCGCAGCCGATCGCGTGAGGATATTGGTCGGCGACAAGCCGCCCGCTGGCGCGCAACTCGCCTTTAAACTCCGCCCGCCGCAGCAGGCGCGCCAAAGAGAAGCCGCGGCCGTCAGCGAAAGCCGGGAAAGCGATCGAGATGAGGTCGAGCCGCGGCAAGGCGGCGATGAGCGCCGAAGGTTCCGTCGTGTTCGGAACGATCACGCCAAACGTGGCCGTCGGCCCGAGGACCTCCACGGCATGTTCGAGTCGCGGCAATGACACGATGAACTTGCCGGTCTTTGGCAGCGCTTCCTCATCGGCAAGTCGGCGCCATGCGTCCTCGATAAAGCGGCCGTCAGATATCAGCGCCATCTTCGCCCTCCCGACGCAGAACGTCTTTGAACCGCGCATGGCCGATGCGGCGCCAGGTGTCGATGAAAGCTTCGCCCTCCTCGCGTTCGGCGAGATAGTA
The DNA here is from genome assembly GCF_003855495.1 of Methylocystis rosea. Lineage (NCBI taxonomy): Bacteria > Pseudomonadati > Pseudomonadota > Alphaproteobacteria > Hyphomicrobiales > Methylocystaceae > Methylocystis > Methylocystis rosea. Next base: position 1,995,251 of record NZ_CP034086.1, read on the forward strand.
GTCGACGAGATGTTCGACGACGTCGGGCACCTGCTCGGCGGTGACGCCAGGTCCCAGAATTTCGCCGATCGACGCGGAGAAGGTCGGATCGCCGCCAAGCGTGATCTGATAGGATTCCTGGCCCTTCTTCTCCAGACCGAGAATGCCGATCGCGCCGACGTGATGGTGGCCGCAGGCGTTGATGCAGCCTGAGATCTTGACGCCGAGCTTGCCGATGCGTCGCTGCCTGGACATGTCGGAGAAGCGCTTGGAGATCGCCTGCGCGATGGGAATCGAGCGCGCGGTGGCGAGCGAGCAATAGTCGAGGCCGGGGCAAGAGATGATGTCGGAGACGAGACCGGCGTTCGCCGTCGCAAGACCAGCGGCGTCGAGCATGCTCCACAAGGCGAAAAGATCGTCCTGCTTCACATGCGGCAGGATGATGTTCTGCTCATGGCTGACGCGCAACTCGCCGAAGCCGAAGCGCTCGCTGGCGTCGGCGAGCACCCGCATCTGTTCGGACGTGGCGTCGCCGGGGACGCCGCCGATGGGCTTCAATGAAACAGTGACGATGGCGTAGCCGGGGATCTTGTGCGCGCCGACGTTGACGTCGACGAAATTCGCGAATGCCGGCGTCTCCAGTTTCGCGGCGCGCAGCGAGACGGACGTCGCCGGCAGCGACTCGTAAGGCGGCGGCGCGAAAAAGGCGGCGATGCGCTCGAACTCTTCAGGATCGTGGGCAAATGCCGAGCGGTCCATCGCCGCGAACTCGGCTTCGACCGCGGCGCGGATTTCGTCGATTCCCTTCTCGTGGACGAGAATTTTGACTCGCGCCTTATATTTGTTGTCGCGCCTGCCAAAGCGGTTGTAGACGCGCAGGATCGCTTCGAGAAAGGCGAGCAGATCCTTTCGCGGCACGAAGTCGCCGACGACCTTGCCGATAAAGGGCGAACGGCCGAGTCCGCCGCCGACGACGACCTGATAGCCGATCTCGCCCGTATCGTTCTTCACGATGCGCAGGCCGATGTCATGCACCAGAATCGCGGCGCGATCATGCGCGGCGCCGGTCACCGCAATCTTGAACTTGCGCGGCAGGAACGAGAACTCCGAATGCAGGCTCGACCATTGGCGGAGAAACTCCGCCGTCGGCCGCGGATCTTCGATCTCATCCGGCGCGACGCCGGCGAAATGATCGGCCGTCACATTGCGAATGCAGTTGCCCGACGTCTGGATGGCGTGCATCTCGACTTCCGCCAGCGATTCCAGAATGTCCGGCGTATCGACGAGCTTGGGCCAATTATATTGGAGGTTCTGGCGCGTCGTGAAATGGCCGTAGCCTTTGTCCCACTTATCCGCGATATCGGCGAGCCGACGCATCTGCCGCGCCGTCAGCGTGCCATAGGGAATGGCGACGCGCAGCATATAGGCGTGAAGCTGGAGATAGAGCCCGTTCATCAGCCGGAAGGGGCGGAACTCCTCTTCGGTCAGCGCGCCGGAAAGCCGCCGATTGACCTGCTCGCGAAACTCCGCGACGCGTTCGCTGACAAAGGCCGCGTCATATTCATCATAGCGATAAGTGGTCATCGGCGCATTGGGCCGCTGCGCCACACGCAGATCGACCGCTGTCATAACGCGCCCTCGCCCGCCTGCTTGCCAAGATCCAAGCGAACGCTCGGTCCCTTCACGCGCATCTTCTCTCGATAATGTAACGGCGTCGGCGCGCCGTCGCTCCCGATCTCGACATCGGCGAGATAGACGTCAACCACGCGATTGGCTGAAATGTCGCGCTTGCCCAAGTCTTCCAGTGCGGTCGCCTCGTCGGCCTTCCGCGCGACGCGCGCGCGGCGGTGGTCGCGCTCCCAGCCCGAGGGGCCGAGAAACACCACTTCGCCGTCCGTCAAATTCGAGGCGATCAGGATCTGGGGATGTTTGAAGACGGGCATCACGTTTCCTGCGCCAGCTTCAGCCGAAGGCCGCTCATCTCGTCGGACCAGATGATCTGGCAGGAGAGACGCGAATTTTCGTAAAGCATCGGCAATTCATCAAGCTTTTCGACTTCCTCTTCGCGCGGCGGCGGCACGCGACGGGCGGACTCCGCGTCGAGAACGACGTGGCACTCCGCACATGCAAGAGCGCCGCCACAGGTGTTGTCCATGCCGACGCCGTGGTCGCGCAAGATCTCCATCAGCCGCCAGCCTTCCACGGCTTCGAGTTCATGGACAACGCCGTCGCGATCCTCGACGTGCAGGGTCGGCAGACTCTGCTGCGACGATTCGGCGGGCCGCCGCGCGACGATATTCTCGATATTGCTCATGCCTTGACGCGCCGACCTGGTCCGCGCCGGCCAGCAGCCACGGACGTTCTGTATTTCGAACGCATAAACCTCCAAACCGCACGAATGTCAATTCACGATCATATTGTGGTGCTTGGGTTTAATTACAAACTTTATGTGTTGTTTTAAGCGCGTCACAATTGGAGCGCCATCCGCAGTTAGCTGAAACAGAGCATGACAAGCGCTAAAAACCATGTTTGTTGAGCGCTTGTCATTCATAAACAGCGGCGCCAGCGCGACATGCGATAGGAGCACCCATGGTTAAGAAGCCGGTCAAAATCACCAGGGAAGCGCCCGCGAAACGCGAGGCGGAAAGCCGGCCGCGTAAGGTCGAGGCTCCGGCCCCCGCCGCGAACGCCGCCGCGCGCCCGGCGGTCATCGTCGTTGGCGCGGACAAGGGCGGCGTCGGCAAAACCACGATCGCCAGAGCCATCCTCGACTTTCTTTCGCTAAATGACATCCATACGCGCGCGTTCGACACCGAGACGCCGCGCGGAACGCTTCATCGCTTCCACCCTGACGAGACGATGATCGTCGATCTGACCGAACCCTCGGACCAGATGAAGATCATCGACACGCTGAATACGTCGCAGGCCAAGGTCAGCGTCATCGACGTGCGCGCCGGCGGGTTGAGCCCGGCGCTCGGGGCGCTCGATGAAATCGGCTTCTTCGATGCGGTGAAAGGCGGCGAATTCCGCTTCGTGCTGCTGCATGTGATCGGGCCCTCCATCGCTTCGTTGGAGGAGATCGCCGAAATTGCGCCCTATGTCGCGGACGCCAACTATTTCATGGTGAAGAATCACGTCAACGACACGACCTTCTTCGAGTGGGATCCACAAACGCACGCGAAATATTTCGAGCATGTCGTCACCTCGGGCGAGATCACGATCCCCAAGCTCAGCGAACTCGCCTACGAGCAGGTCGAGCTCTCCGGCACGCCGTTCTCGACATTCATCGGCAATCAGGACGCGCAGGGCCGACCGGCGGAGCATTCGTTCGTGTTGCGCGGCTACGTCCGCACGTGGCTGGCGCGCGTCGCCGATGAGTTCGAACGGGTCGGCCTTCTCGATCTTGTTGGCGATAAGAGGCGATAGAGGGTCGCGGCGGCGCGCATCGTCTCCGCGAAGACCACATGGCGCCTCGCACTCTTGCGTTCTTCGTTTGCTCGCCGCACTCGCGAACAGGCGTGACGACAGCGGCGCGTTTGCTCACCGATTATTATCTGTCGCGCAATGTCGACGTGGAAGGCTTTGACACGGATTTCCGGGAGCCGCTTTATGCAGTGTTCTTTCCGGAAGCGACGCGCATCGTCGACGTTAGCGAGATCAAGGGACAGATTTCGCTCTTCGACCGCCTGCTCGTCGCCGACGAGACGCCAAAGATCGTCGACGTCTGGCATCGCTCCTATGAGCGTCTGTTCGCGACCATCGCCGAAATCGGCTTTCTCGAAGAAGCGCGGCGGCGCGGCGTGGAGCCGATCGTGCTCTTTCAGACGGACGTCACGGAGAGCGCGGCGAACAGCGCGCTGGTCCTCAAGACCACATGGCCGGATCTCATGATGAGCGTCATTCACAATCGCGGCGCCTCGCCGCTCGGCCGCGACTCCTTGGCGATTCTTGCGCGCTATCCCGCGAGCGGCAAATTCGTGATCCCGCGTCTTGAGGCGCCGATCGCGCGCGCTCTCGACGACGTCAATCTGTCGCTGTCCCGCTTCACGAGAGAGCCGCCGCCGGAAATGTCCATCGTGGTTCGCGCGGCGCTCAAAGCATGGCTGTCGCCAATCTTCACCCAATTTCAAAGCTTCGAACTGCGGCTCGCGCTGCAGTCGAGCGAATGGCTTCGTTAAGGGACGGGCGCCGTGGAATACCGCAAACTTGGTGACAGCGATCTCTCCGTTTCGGCCATCTGTCTCGGCTCAATGACGTGGGGACAGCAGAACAGCGAAGCCGACGGCCATGCGCAACTGGATTACGCCTTCGATTGCGGCGTCAATTTCATCGACACGGCGGAAATCTATTCCATTCCGCCGAGGCAAGAAACTCAAGGCTCCTCCGAACGCATCATCGGGAGTTGGCTCGCGGCACGTAAGAACCGTGACAAGGCGATCATCGCCACTAAGGTCGCCGGCCGCGGCGACGCCAATTGGCTGCGTCCGGGGCGCGTGGGAACGGTTCTCGACGCCAAGAATATCAACTCTGCGATCGAGGGATCGTTGAAGCGGCTGCAAACAGATTACATCGATCTCTATCAATTGCACTGGCCGGATCGCTCGCTGCCGCTGTGGGGCGCTGGCGGCACGGTCTATCGACGCCCGACGAAGCGCGACGAAACTCCCATCGAAGAGACGCTGGAAGCGCTAACGCGGCTCGTCAAAGCCGGCAAGGTTCGGCATATCGGCCTGTCCAATGAAACGCCGTGGGGCGTGGCGCGCTTTCTGCGCGCTGCGGAACTCGGTCATGGGCCGCGCGTCGTCTCGATTCAAAACGCCTACAACCTCGTCAACCGCACCTTCGAGATCGGGCTCGCTGAGTTCGCTGAGCGCGAGCGCGTCGGATTGCTCGCCTATTCGCCGCTCGCGCAAGGATACCTCACCGGAAAATATCAGGGCGGCGCGCGGCCGCCCGGCGCACGCACGACGCTGTTCGAGCGCGCGCAGCGTTATGAGAAGCCGGAAGTCGAAAAAGCGATCGCCGCCTATCTGGCGCTCGCGCAAGATATTGGAGTCGATCCGGCGCAGCTCGCCATCGCCTTCGTGACGTCCCGGCCCTTCGTGACGTCAAATATTATTGGCGCGACGACGATGGCGCAGCTCAAAGCCGACCTCGCGTCGGTGGAGTTCAGGATCACGCCTGAAATCGAGCGGCGTATTGACGCGATCCATCATCTTCACAGCAACCCTGCGCCATGACCGAAGGCGCAAGTCTTCGCGCGGAAACGCCGCAGGATCATTCCGCCATACACGAGCTGCTCGTTGCGGCTTTCGACCGATACGGCGAGGCCGAACTCGTCGAGGCGCTGCGCAAGGAAGGCGACCTGGTTTTTGGCGGCGTCGCGACTGTCCACGGCGTCATCGTCGGCTACGCCGCCCTGTCCAGGATGAACGCTCCCTTTCCGGCGCTCGGGCTCGGTCCTGTCGCCGTCGCCGCGGCATATCGCGGAAAAGGGATCGCCAACGCTCTTTTGCGCTGGAGCTTGGCGCGTGCGCAGGACGACCAGTGGCGCGCGATTTTTGTGTTGGGCGACGGCGCCTTTTACGGCCGTTTCGGATTTCGACCGGAGCTTGCCGCCGGCTTCGACACGCCATATGCGGGACCGCATTTCATGGCGCTGGCGCTTAACGGCGCGCTTCCAGCCAAGGAGGGACCGGTAGACTATGCGCCAGCCTTCGCTCGGCTCTGAATCGACGCTCAGGCGTGTCCCGCATGTGTCGACAGCCGTTGTGGATCGACGCCGATCGAGCGCAGCGCGCGCGCATATTTCGTCTCGAGGTCATGATCGAACAGCAAGGCGGGATCGGTCGGACAGTTCAGCCAACCGTTGCGCTGAATCTCTTCTTCGAGCTGACCCGGGTCCCAACCCGCATAGCCGAGCGCCAGCAGCGCGCGGTCCGGGCCGCGCCCTGCGGCGATGGCGCGCAGAATGTCGATCGTCGCGGTGAGCGAGACGCCGTCGTCGATCGGCAAGGTGGAATTGTCGAGGAAGAAATCCGGCGTATGCAGCACGAAACCGCGGTCGGTCTGCACGGGCCCGCCTGACAGAACCTGGATGTCTTCGGCGCGGCTCGGCAGGCTGATGCGCTCCTGGGGGGCGATCACTTGCAGCTGCACGAGCAAATCGGGAAAATTGCGCACACGGGCCGCCTGGTTGACGACGATGCCCATCGCGCCTTCTTCGGAATGGGCGCAAAGATAGATCACCGAGCGCGCGAAGCGCTGATCCAACATGCTCGGCATCGCGATCAGCAATTGGCCATCGAGAAAACGGCGCTCGTCGGGACGACCGCTGCGGCGCTCGCCCACCCTCTCCGCGAAATCTTGCTTCTTGCCGCTCGGCCTCATAGGGTCATGCTACGCCCGCCGCGTCCTCAGGACAAGCGGCGCAAATCACGTAACTGACTGCCTTGACTGGGGGACCGGGGGCGCCGAAGGGTCACGATGCGCTCAAAATTCTTTCTCTTCGCGCCGCTAGCCGTCACGCTGGCGCAGATCTTTCCGGCGTCGTCGCTCGCGGAGAACACGGCCTTCGCCTCTGCGATCGTAAAGGGGGCCGCGTCGAGCGCTCGGCTCTTGTCCGCCGGCCCTCTGCAGGCCGGGGCTTACCGCGCCGCCGTCGAGATCGCGCTCGCGCCTGAAACCATCACCTATTGGCGCCAGCCTGGCGAGGCGGGCTCGGCGCCCGCGTTCGATTTCTCAAGATCGGTCAATGTGGCCAAAGTCGAACCGTCCTTCCCCGCGCCGAAACATATCGACGAGGCCGGAACCATCGTCGCCGGCTATGATGCGCGCGTCGTCCTGCCGTTGAAGGTGACGCCACGCGATCCCAATGCGCCGGTGACGCTCAATCTCGTGCTCGACTACGCCTCCTGCGGCAAGATCTGCCTGCCGGCCCGCGCTGATTTGTCTCTGGAGCTGCCGCGCGACGGCGCTTCGCCTCATGCGGCGGCGATCGCCGAAGCCGAACGGCTGGTGCCAAGCAAGCTCACCGCGGCCGAGGCCAAAAAGCGCTTCGCTGTTTCGCGGAATAACGCGGAAGGGTCGTGGCGGCTGCGCTACCTCGGACCCGGCAAGGCCGAGGACGTCTTTGCCGAAGCGCCTGAGCCGTTCTTCATTGAAAGCACGCGCGCGGGAGAGGGCTTCGAGCTTAAGCTCTTTTCCGGAAGCAAAGCGGCCAAGGCCGCCGACGCGACGTTAACGATCGTCACCGACGCCGGCGCTTTCGAGGCCCCGGCGCGGCTGGAGTAAGCGCGACCGCCCTCGCCCTACTCCACCTCAGCGTCGATCGGCGTCGCAGCTTCATGGTCGAGCTTCGGCGTGCGCTTGAACGTCGATTTGCGCCCTCGCAGGGTCTGGAGAATCTTCGCGCCATTGGCGAAGGCGAGATAGATCATCAGCGGCGGAATCGACGCGACCGTTTTCACATAATCGGCGACTGTCCCGCGCTTGAGCGCCAGATAGGGCGGCAGCGTGATGCCAAGCGCCACCAGCACCGTCATGAGTCCGATGATCTCCAACATCCCGGCGAAGGGCGCGAGCGATCCGTGCAGAATCACGCCAAGGACAAATGCGATGAGTCCGATGGCGGCCGTGGGGAAGAAAATCTGATGAGCGATCAGCGAGATCGCCATCACCCGGCGCGTCAGGCTCCATGGCGAACGCCAGATCGGCAGGACGGTCTTTTGCGCGACCTGCACGAATCCGTTCGACCATCGCCTTTGCTGGCGACGGAAATCGCGGATTCCCTCCGGCACCTGGCCGGGAATCGGCGGCTCCGAGACAAACAGCCCATGCCATCCCTGGAGCGCCGCGCGCACGGTGAGGTCGAGGTCCTCGCAGAGCGAATAGTCGGACCAGCCGCCGGCGTCCTCGACCGTCGCGCGTCGCCAAATTCCGCCGGTGCCGTTGAATTGAAAGAGCCAGCCGGCATGCGCGCGTGAGCGCTGTTCGACGAGATAATGGCCGTCCTGCACGAGGCCCTGGGCGCGCGTCAGCCAGTTTTTCTCGAAATTCTGGAACTCGCAGCGCGACTGCACGAAGCCGATGCGATCGTCGGTCAGGAAAAGCGGCACCGTTCGCTTCAGCCAATTGGGCGGCGGACGAAAGTCGGCGTCGAGCATGGCGACGAAGGGTTCGTCGGTCAGCGTGAGGCCATGCGCGCAGGCGCCCGCCTTAAAGCCCGAGCGATCGGCGCGCCGCACATGGTCGATCACGGCGCCGCCGATGCGCAGCTCCGCCGCCACTGCGTCCGCCCGCGCGCTTGTCTCGTCGGTCGAATCATCGAGAAGCTGAATGCGCAGCCGGTCCTTCGGCCAGTCGAGAAGCGCGACGCAGCGCAACGACTGCTCGGTGACGAGCGGCTCGTTGAAAACGGGGATTTGCAACAGGACTCGCGGCAGATCCGAGTCAGGCGTTGCGGGCGCCTCCGGATCACGCACGCCGCGCAGCTGGTCGTAACAGAAGCGGCCGATGACGATCAGATAGCCGATCCCGATCGCCATCAGGATCGAAGCGCAGACCATCGCGACCGAGTCGACGAGGAATTGAAAAAGCCCCAGCAAACGGCCTATCCTTCTTCGTGCGGAACCGGCGAGGGCTTCGCCCCGGCGCGCGCATTCACGCTGTCCTTCGCCCAAACCACCTGGTCAGTGACCCAGGCGTTCAACCAGACCGCCAGCATCGTCGCCTCGCGAACCACAAACACCGCGGGCGCAGCCCACGATAACTGCCATCCTTTGGCCACGGAAAGCAATGTCTCAAGCGCAAACCACAGCAGAAGCGTCGCCGACGCAGCTGCAATGGGCGCGACCCCGACGAGCGGCGCCGCGATCGCCGAAGCGATAACTGCTGGAACCGCTTGGCATATTGGCTCGGCCAGGAAGGAGATGAGTTCATCGCTGCGGCGAACGACGCTCCAGCGCAATTGCCGCTGATAAACATCTTCGAACGCGCGCGCGCCGAGTTCCTGGCGCACAAGCCTGTGAGAAAAGACCGGCCGTTTGCCGATCCGCCGCATCGCCTTGGCCAAGGCGTTGTCTTCGCCGACCGTATGGGAAATCGCGTCAAAGCCTCCGGCGCGCAGGAAGTCCGAACGTCGAAACAACATGATCTTGCCGACGCCATGCCCCTGCCCCAGCGCCGAGGCGAGAAACAGCATGCGGGCGTGCGGACCGTTAATGATCGCGGCCTCGACTTGCGCGGCGAAATTTTCAAGGCGCGCGCAATACGGAATGGCGCAGACGAGCCCGACTTCGTCCGTCAGCTGCCTGACGTGCTGCGCCAGCGCGTCGGGCTCGAGCAGCACATTGGCGTCCTTCATCAGTATGACGTCGTGCGTCGCCTGCATGAAAGGCGCATAAAGATTGTCGACCTTCGGACTGACGGCGAATTTCGCTGTCGAACGCAGGATGCGGGACGGCACAGTCGGGTGACGCGCGAGAATGGCGCGCATGCGCTCGACTGCCGGTCCCTCGACGTCGGTTGCGGAGACGGTCACGTCGAAATCGCTGTAGTGCTGCGTCAGCGCCGACTCTTGCGTGCGGTCGAACTGGTCCTCGAGCATCTTAACGGGAAGCACGACCGAGACTGGCGGCTGGTCTCGGCGCGTGGCGCGGCGCGCGGCGAGCCAAGGCTGCGCGATGGTCGCCGCGACCGAGACGACAAGCAACACGACGGCGATCATCCAATAGGCGCCTGCGGCCCACGCGAGGATGATGTAAGCCGTCACGAAATTTCCCGTTCCGGCGTCTCCGGGACTTCGGCGGGAAACTGGCGCATGACGCCGTCGACGAGCGCCGCCGGCAACAGCGAGAAGAGGCGCATCGCCCAATACATGTAACGCGGAAAGGCGATGACGTTGCGGCGGCGTTCCAGCCCGTTCTTGATGATGCGCGCGGCTTCTGCGTCGGAAAGGGCGCCAGGTTGCCAGGATTCGACGCCCGCCGACGCTGGCGTCTTTGGGAAAGCGCGCGCCGAAAAGGGCGTCTTCACGATGGTGCGCGCCGACATGGGCGTCTTCACATAACCCGGCACGATCAGCGCGACATGCACGCCATGGGCTGCAAGCTGGGCGCGCAGGCTGTCCGCCCACATGTGCACGCACGCCTTCGCCGCACAATAGGCCGGCGAATGCGGGAGCGCGCGCACGCCGGCCATCGAGCCGACAATGGCGATCCTGCCGCTCTTTCGGGCGCACATCGGCAGAATTGCCGGCTCGACGGTGTTGAAGACGCCCTCGACATTGATCTTGAGCATTGCTCGGACCGCCTCGGGCGTTTCGAGAAGCTGGCCGGGCGAAAGGCCCGTCGCGACGCCGGCGTTGGCGACGAGAATGTCGATGGGGCGCTTTTCTTGCGCAGATCGAACGATGCGCCCCATGGCTTCGCGATCCCGCACGTCGGCGAGGTGAGTCTCCGCCTCCTCTGCGCCGGCCGCGAGACAGGCGCGCGCGGCGCCCTCGAGGCGCTCGGCGTCGCGGCCAAGCAAGACAAGGCTCGCGCCTTCGTGCGCATAGGCGAGCGCCAAGGCGCGCCCGATGCCGCTCGAGGCGCCGGTGATAAGAACACGAACAGCGCTCTTAGCCATATGCGCGCCCTGCCCTACGGCGCCGCCGACCATTCATGTGGCTGGCCCCGGCCGCAAGGTCGCTTCGCCGACGATGCCGGGCGCCCGCGCCGCCCCATAGGCCACCAGACGGACGAAAATCTCGTTTTCGGTCGCGCGCAGCACGCGGCCAGACAATCTGACGGTCTCGCCGCGCAAGATTGGCTGCACGAACTTCCCGGCAATTGAAGCGATGACGAGGTCGCCGCGCCACGCCCTCAGCATTGGTTCAAACGCGGCCAGGAGCTTCATGCCATGTACCGGCGGCGCGGCAAGCCCGATCGCCGCCGCCACGGCGTCGTCGAGATGCAATGGATTTGCGTCGCCCGAGACCTCGGCGTAGCGCGCAAGCGAAGGCGCGTCGAACGGGCCAATGACGCTCTCCGGCAGTTTGTCGCCGACTTTGATGGGATCGCTCATGACGCGCTCCCAAATCCCGCGCGCGGCACGAGCCGCAAGATGGTTTCGATGCGTGCGCAGGGCTCGCCTTGGGGCGTTGCGACTGTCCCGACCATCGTCAGACGCGGCGGCGTTTCCTCGCTGCTCATGGTGACGCTCAAGTCGTAGCTCTCGCCGGCGACGAGGGGCGCGTCATAGGAGAAGCTCTGCGACTCATGCACCGGCACGACGTCGCGCTTCGCGCAGAGGTCGCGCACAACTGAAAAAAGCGAAGGCTCGGCGAGCCAGATCGCCGGATAGGCGAGCGGAACGCTCGCGCCATCGCCGCCGGTCTCGCGCGCATAAGCTGCGGCGCGCGCCGGATCGACGCGCAACCGAAAAGGTCCCAGCGCAAGCGGCGGGTCAGACGGCATGACGCACGATCAACACGGCGTTGATCCCTCCGAAGGCGAAGGAGTTCGACATGGCGGCGTCGATCTTGTGCTTGCGCGCCGCGTTCGGCACGACATCGAGCGGGCACTTTGGGTCCGGCTCCAGGAAATTGATCGTCGGCGGCGCAATCTGTTCGCGAAGCGCATGAATGGCGATGGCGAGCTCCAAGCCGCCGCTGGCGCCCAGCGCGTGGCCGTGGATAGGTTTCGTCGACGACACTGGCACCACCCGTCCATAATCGCCGAACACGCGCAGAATCGCTTCGGCTTCGGTGATGTCATTGGCGTGGGTCGCGGTGCCATGCGCGTTGACGTAATGAACCTCCTGCGGAGCCATTCCCGCGTCTTCGAGCGCCAGGGCGATCGCGCTCGACGCGCCTTCAAGATCTGGCCGCACGGGGTCCTTGGCGTCGCTCGTCGTGCCGTAGCCGGCGAGTTCGCACAGGGGCGCGTGGCCGCGCGCCCGCGCCGCCTCCTCCGTCTCCAGCACGAAAACCGCCGCGCCTTCGCCAAGCGACATGCCGTTGCGGCCCTTGGAGAAGGGACGGCACAAATTCGGGCTCAGCACGCGAAGGCCTTCCCACGCGCGGATAGTCGCGTTGATGACGCAGGCCTCGGCGCCGCCGACGATGGCCTTGTCCACAAGGCCCTGTCGGATCATCTGCATCCCAAGTCCGATCGACTGCGACGCCGAGGAGCAGGCGCTTCCGATCGAGAATGTCGGGCCGTGGCAAGAATAGCGCATCCCGAGCGTCGCAGGGGCCGCGCTCGGGATGAGCTTGGGAACGCTCAACATCTCGGGCCGCGTTCCTTCGACATAATAGCGGTAGATGCCGTCCTCGATCGTCGTCATGCCGCCGATGCCGGAGCCGATGATGACGGCCGTTCTCGGCCCGGCGATGTCCTTGCGTCCGAACCCCGCCTGCGCCACCGCTTCGTCGGCGGCGACGATGCAGAACTGCGTAAACGGATCGCAGAACGGAAGAACGTTGGGTTCGATGTAGTCGGCGGGATTGAAGTCGGGGACCTGCGCCGCGATCTTGATGCGCCCGTCATAAGGACGCTCCGTCTTGAGCGGACGAATCTGGGCGACGCCGTCGCGCGCCGCTTCCCATAGCTTTTGCGCGCCGACTCCAGAGGCGCAGACCGCGCCCATGCCAGAAATAACGACGCGGCGCCCTTCGGCCCGCGCTCGCGAGAATGCCATTTACTGCTTCTCGCGCTCTTTCTGGATGTGGTCCGCAATCGCCTCGATCAGACTTTTGACGTCTTTGGCTTCCTGCAGCGACCCGTCCATGGGGATGTAGACGTTGAACTTTTCCTCCAGCGCCGTGAGAATCATAACGATGTCGACGGATTTGAGGTCGAGGCTCTCGATTGACGCGTCGGGGGTGATCTTGCTTTTGTCGACCATGCCTTCCGACGCGATCACTTCGATGATCTCGTCGACGAGCTGATTCTTGTCCTGCGGATTATCAGTCACGAATCCCTCCGTTTCAGGCCCTGCGCCGCCGACACAGCGCTCGCGACGCATTGACGCGGCAGCGCCGATCCGACGCCTTGATTCGGGCGCGTGGCCAGAACCGCCCGCCTCTGGCTCTTCCGCTCCAGCGCCCCGTTCCCGCCCTCGGGCGCAGTCGGCACTGGTTAAGGCGTTTGGTCCCGAAAATAAAGCCCGCCGCGCTCTCGGCGGATTTGCAGTGGCCCGGCGGAGCGCTTCATGCGAAAACGCCGCCCGAAACAACCGAGGGCGACAGCGAACATGACGGGACAGGAGACGGCGCTGGCGGGGGTCTTTCCGCAGGCCACTGACGCGCAGTGGCGCGCCCTTGTTGAGCGGGCGCTCAAAGGCGCGTCCTTCGAAACGCTCGTCTCTAAGAGCTATGACGGGCTTTCCCTTGAGCCCATCTACGCCCGCGCCGCGGGTTCGCCTGTCCCGGTGCTGCGCAAAAACCCCGGCCGCTGGGCGATTCTCGCGCGCGTCGACGTGCCGAACGCTGACGCCGCCAACCGCTTGGCGCTGCAGGACCTCGACGGCGGCGCCGACGGATTGCATCTCGTCTTCGCCGGCTCGATCGGCGCCTATGGCGGGGGGATTGTCGGCGATGACGATGACGCGATCGCTCACGCGCTCGCCAATGTTCGCCTCGACTACCGCATTCCGCTGACGCTCGACTCGTCGCCGCGCGCGCCAGGCGCCGCGCAGGCGCTCATGCGTTTTGTCGACCGCCAACATATTGAACCGTCGCTCACCCGCGTTTCAATGGGCTTCGATCCGCTGGGCGCGCAGGCGCGGCACGGATTCGCTGCGGAGCCCTGGGCGCAAGCCTCCAAAAGCTTCGCGCGGGACGTGAAGGCGGCCGCCGACGCCGGCTTCGTCTACGCGACCGCCGTCGCCGACGCCCGCGTCGTGCATTCGGCGGGCGGGACCGAGTCGCAGGAGCTGGCTTTCGCGCTTTCTTCCGGGCTCGCCTATCTACGCGCGCTGGCGGACGCCGGAGTCGACCTCGACGCCGCGCGCGGTCTGATCGCGTTTCGATTCTGCGCCGACGCCGACGAATTGCTGGGCGTGGCGAAATTCCGCGCCGCGCGGCGCCTTTGGGCGCGCGTTGAAGAGGCCTGCGGCCTCTCCCCCAAGCCAACGCTGGTCTTCGCCGAGACGGCGTGGCGGATGATGTCGCGGCGTGACCCGTGGAACAATATTCTGCGCGGGACGCTCGCCGCGTTCTCGGCGGCGATCGGCGGCGCCGACGCCGTCTCCGTCCTCCCCTTCACTCAGGCGCTCGGCGCCCCCGACGAATTCGCGCGGCGGCTGGCGCGAGACACCCAGCTCGTGCTGCAGGACGAATCGCATATCGACGCCGTCGACGATCCGACGAGCGGCGCGGGCGGCTTCGAGGCGCTGACCGACGCGCTGTGCGCGCGGGCGTGGGGACTTTTTCAGCAGATCGAGGCCGACGGCGGCCTTCCCACAGCGTTGGAGACGGGAGTCTTTCAGGCGGGCGTCGCCGAAGCCGCCGCGTTACGGGCGAAGAACGTCGCGCGCGCAAAGGATAAGCTCATCGGCGCGAACCAGTTTCCCGATATTCACGAGGGCGCGCTCGACGTTCTCGCGCCCTATGACGCCGCGGCTGAAACGGCTGAGCCGCCAACCGGCGCGCGAATGAGCGCTCCGCTCGCGCCACGCCGTCTCGCCGAGCCCTTCGAGCGGCTGCGTGACGAGTCGGACGTCAGCCTCGCGCAGTTAGGCGATCGCCCGAAGATTTTCCTCGCAAATCTCGGCCCGGTCGCCGCATTCACCCCGCGGGCGAATTTCGCCAAGAATTTTTTCGAGGCCGGCGGCGTCGAAGCGGTCTTTGGACCCGAAACCGAGTCCACGACCGAATTGGTCGACGCCTACCGGGAGTCTGGCGCCAAACTCGCTTGCCTCTGTTCCTCCGACAGGATCTACGGAGACTCGGCGGAAACGGCGGCGCTGGCGCTAAAGGGCGCAGGCGCTGGGCTTTATCTCGCCGGCCGGCCGGGCGAACTCGAAGAGCGTCTGCGCCATGCGGGCGTGATGGAGTTTATCTACGCGGGCTGCGACATGCACGGCGCGCTGCGGCGCGCGCTTTCGGAGGCCAAATGAGAATTTTAGCGTTGGCGCTTGCGGTCTGCGTAGTTGCCCAGGGAGCGTCCGCCAAGCAGCCGCGGGGCCAAAAGGCGCAGCCAGACAACGAACGAGCACTGTCCGGCCCGGTCGGCGATCCAAACGGCAGATGGAACATCGAAGCGACGACGACCGTCGGAGAGTGTCGCAGTCTCATTCCGCCGTCTTTCGACATCGTCGGCAATAAAATCGCGGCCGCGCCGGGGCCGGCCGCCTCTTTTTGGGGCTATGTCGACGAGGAAGGCACAATCGTCGCGCGATTCACCGGCGACGGTGAGCGGGTCGTGCGCTTCCACGGAACGCTGCGGGGCGGCAGGGGCTCCGGCCCTTGGTCATCGTCCACCGACCTTTGCGGCGGAACCTGGCGCGCCTCGCGCAGCGCCGCGGCGGCGCAATAGGGCCGCAGTTTACCGGGCACGCTCCTCGAAATAGCTGTCGTCGTCGTTCGGGAACAATCCTTCGCCGCGCACCGGACGCGCCGCCTGCACCACCGTCGGCGCCGGCGAATCGGCGCCGGCTGACCGCACGCCGAGGCCGTCGCGCTGGTAG
Source organism: Methylocystis rosea (assembly GCF_003855495.1). Classification (NCBI taxonomy): domain Bacteria; kingdom Pseudomonadati; phylum Pseudomonadota; class Alphaproteobacteria; order Hyphomicrobiales; family Methylocystaceae; genus Methylocystis; species Methylocystis rosea. The sequence continues at coordinate 2,010,905 of NZ_CP034086.1, forward strand.
ATGTCATCACGGAACTGGGTGACGCCATCCGGCGCCGCCCATGCCGTAATATAGACCCAGTAGACCGGCACGGCGGGCGTGATCTTGACGTCCACGCGTTCGCCGGAGGCGATGACCTGGTCAATATGGTCGCGGTCCCAGCCGGGGGTCTCCTTCAGCAGCCAGGCGACATAGTCGCGAACGTTCTGAAGCCGGATGCAGCCCGACGAGACGAAGCGGAAGTCGTCGCCAAAGACGCCTTTAGCGGGCGTGTCGTGCATGTAAACGCCGTAGGGATTGGCGATATCGATGCGCACGACGCCAAGCGAGTTGAAGTCGCCGCCAATGTCCTGCCGGAAGCGGAAATTGAGCGCGTCGAGCGAGCGCCAATTGATCTGCTCGGGCTGCAGCTCCTGATTGTCCTTGCTGTAGACGCGGATGTGATTGGCGGTGAGATAGTTTGGATCCGCCTGCATCTTGGGGATCAAATCCTTGCGGATCACCGACGCCGGCACGGTCCAGAACGGATTGAAATTGACCTGGATCGCCTTGGTCTGCATCACGGGCGACTGGCGGTCGATCTTGCCGACGCCGGCCATGTGATGGGTGACGACCTCGCCGTTCTCGACTGTCTCCACCGAAGCGGCCGGGATGTTGGCGGTGACGTAGCGGTTGCCGAGGTCGTGCGAAAAGCTGCGCAGACGCACCAAATTGGTCTCGAGCTGCCTCAGCCGGGTCTCAGCCGGCACATTCATCGCCTGAACGGTCTGCTGATTGACGACGCCGGTCGAAATGATGCCGTGGCGCGCCTGGAATCGGCGCACCGCCGCTTCGACATAGGAGTCGAACACCGGGCTCGCGCCGGTTTCGGCCCCAATGTCGCCGGAGACGATCAGGCGGCGGCGTAACGCCGAGACCGCCGGACTGTTCGACCCCAGCCGCAGCTGTTGTCCGCCCGGCACCTGTGGCCAGCCGCCATTGGCCGCAATTTCGCGCAAACGCTCGATCGCCGCTTCCGTGGCGGCCACCGTATGAGCGGACAGGATGGGGGTCGTCGAGCGTGATACGGTCAGGCGGGCGTCGGCGTCATAGCGCTGCGCCCATTCAGCCTGTCCGTCCTGGTCCCAGGCGGCTGCGGCGGGCGTGAGGGCGGCCGCGCCAAGGACGAGCGCGGCGCCGGCAAACTGGAAAATTGCGGATTCTCGCACAGATCGCTCCAATCGCATCGCCGGAGCATGCTCCGGCGGTCAAGCCGAAAGACGACGCCGCCTAGAGGACCGCGCCGGCTCTTTCGATCGAGTTGTGCATCTTCGGCGTTAACAAGGGACGAATAGTCCGGCGATTTTGTGGCCTGCCGGAGCGCGGCGAAGGGCCGCCGCCAAGTCTTCGCTCCCATTCCTGCCGGCTAGTCCACCCGGACCCAGCCGCTCATGCCCAGGCGCTCTTGAGGCAGGAAGCGCGACTTATATTCCATTTTGCGCGAACCTTCGACCCAATAGCCAAGGTACACATGCGGCAATCCAAAGGCGCGGGCGCGCTCCGCATGATCCAGAATCATGAAGGCCCCGAGCGATCTGTGCTCGAGTTCAGGCTCATAGAAGGAATAGACCATCGACAGCCCGTCCGAGAGCCGGTCGGTCAAGCAGCAGGCGACCAGCGCGCCAATCTCGCCATTGCCTTGGGCGAGACGATATTCGACGAGCCGCGTGTCGACGTGGCTGTCTTCGATCATCATCTGATAGTCGATCATGCTCATGTCGGCCATGCCGCCGTCGGAATGGCGGGCGCTGACGTAGCGGCGAAACAAGGCGTATTGCTCCTGCGTCGCCCGCGCCGGCCGTGTTTCGGCGACAAGCTCGGCGTTACGCCGGCGGACGCGACGCATGCCGCGCGAGGGCGTGAATTCGTCGATCTTTACTCGCACCGAGACGCAGGCTCGGCACTGCTCGCAAGCGGGGCGGTAGGCGATGGTCTGCGACCGACGGAAGCCGGATTGCGTCAGCGTGTCATTGAGCGCGGGCGCGCGCAGCCCGATCAGATGCGTGAAGACCTTCCGCTCCTCGCGGCCCGGCAAATAGGGGCACGGCGCCGGAGAGGTCAGATAGAATTGCGGCGCGTCGCGCGGCTCTTTCGTCACGCTCTAAAATCCCAGATTCAAAACTAATCTAGAGCGCCCATGTGGCGTGCGCCAACGGAGATTTGCGGCGTCGAAGTTGCGGATTTTAAGACGAGCGCCGCAAAACGATGACGTCCGCGAGCATGTCGTGCAGGCACCGCTTGTCGCCCGTAAACAGCGAGAGGAGCAGCAGCGGCGGGAATAGCCAGGTGACATAAAACAGCACGGCGTGGACGGCCGCCTGCAGAAACGGCACCGGGTCTCCTTCCATGGTGCGCATCTCCAGGTCCATGAACGCCATGCCGGGCGTCGCCATTCTTCGCCCCGACACTGTCAGACCGTTGTAGAAAAAGGCGACGATCGGGAACAAAGGCGGCAGGATGAACGCAGACAATCCGGCGCTAAGGATGAATAGGGCGACGAAGAGCGCCGCCGACATGCTGGCGACGAGAATCAAATCAAGCGTGACGGCGATGACGCGGCGCGTCCGCACGCCCTCGAGCGCCTGTGGCGGAATGTAAGGCGCGGCGCGCGCCCCGATTGGGGCCATGGGGCGCTCGCGACTGGAAAAGGGATCCCGCTCGGTCATCAATTTACGGCCTTTCTGGTGGCACGCCAAAGATCGGCGACCTTAAGGCCGGTTTCAAGTGCGCCGCTCGGGGTGCGGAATTCGGGGATTAGTGGCCCTGCCGCCTTGACGAGCGCCGCCGGTTTGTCGCAAGGCTCCCGCCCAGCCGGCGCGCGCCCCGCCCGCCCGGAGCAGCCTCGGGAATTGCACATGACCAGCAACGCCGTCGACGGCGGACATTTGCGCGCCTTCATCGAGCGGATCGAGAAGCTCGAGGAGGAGAAGCGCGCGATCAGCGACGACATCAAGGATGTCTACGCCGAAGCGAAAGGGACCGGGTTCGACCCGAAGGTGATGCGCAAGATCGTGTCGATACGCCGCTTGGATAAGCACAAGCGGCAGGAGGAGGAGGAAATCCTCGACCTCTATCTTTCCGCGCTCGGCATGGAATAGGCTCGATCAAACCCAAAGCGGACTGGCCGCGGGGGACGGTTCGCCTCTTGCACGGCGTCAGTGGGCGCGAGTTCTGAGACTCCATATGGATTTTGGCGCGCAAGATGAAGTCGTGCGCTTTCTCGCCTCGCTCGAGGGCGGCGCGGAGCGAATCGTCACGACTCACATTTCCGTCGTCGCGCTCTGCAGGACGCATGCCTATAAGCTGAAGAAAGCGGTGCGCTTCCCCTATCTCGACTTTTCGACGCCGAGCCGCCGGTTGGACATGTGCGAGCGCGAAGCGATGCTCAATACAAGCTTCGCGCCCGAACTTTATCTCGGCGCGCATCGCGTGACCCGCGAGAGGGACGGGCGGCTGGCGCTCGACGGCGCGGGCGAGATGATCGACGCCGTGGTCGTCATGCGGCGCTTCGCCGACGAAGACCTCTTCGAACAGATTGCGCAGGACGGCCGTCTGACGCCCGTGATGGTGGAGGCCCTGGCGCATCGGGTTGCGAAAACCCACGACGAAGCCAGGCCGAACGATGAAAAGGGCGGCGCGGCGTCGATGCGCCGGACGCTGGACGATACGGCGTTGAGCTTGCGCAACGCGGCGGCTGCAAGCGCGGAGCGAATCGATGCGCTTGTCGCGCGCCTCAACGCAGCCCTCGACGCGCAAAGCGCGCTTTTCGACGCTCGAAAGGCGCGGGGCAAGGTGCGCCGCTGCCATGGCGATCTGACGCTGCGCAACATCTGTCTGTTCGAGGGCTCCCCGACGCTGTTCGACTGCCTCGAGTTCGACGACGAGATCGCAACGATCGACGTGCTGTACGACGTCAGCTTCCTGCTGATGGATCTGTGGCGCGTCGGCGCGTTTGGCTGCGCCAATCTGGCGTTGAACCGCTATCTCGACGCGCGCGACGAAACTGATGGCCTGCCGCTGCTTCCCTTCTTCATGTCGCTGCGCGCCGCCATACGCGCGCATGTCGAGGCGTCGCAACAAAACTTAAAACGCGCGCGCCTCTATTTCGATCTCGCGATGACTCTGCTTGCGCCGGCCGCAGGCGCCGTCATCGCGATCGGGGGACTGAGCGGATCGGGTAAGTCGAGCGTCGCCGCGGCGCTTGCGCCCGTCATCGGATGTCCGCCCGGCGCGCGCGTCATCAACAGCGATCGCATTCGCAAACGGCTGTTCGGCGTCGCGCCGACCGCGCGTCTCCCGCAGGAAGCTTACGCGAGCGCCGTTTCGGCGCAGGTCTATGGCGAAATGTTCGAGATTGCGGCGCGAACGGCCGCGCGCGGCTGGCCCGTCATCGTCGACGCCGTCTTCGACCGTTCTCAAGATCGCGAAGCGATAAAAGCCGCGGCCGAGCGTGCGCGAGCGCCGTTCCTTGGCGTCTGGCTCGATCTCGATCTCGACCGGCGCGCGGCGCGCGTCGATGCGCGCATCAACGACGTGTCCGACGCCACGCGCGACGTGCTCGAAGCGCAGATGGAGAGGCCGACCGGCGAAATTGAATGGTTCAAGATCGACGCGTCGAAAGACACGGCGATCATCGCCGCTGAGATTGGGAATGCTTTGAAGTCGTCATCGCAAGCCGTCAAACTGTGATGTCATTCCCGACGTGCGCGAAGCGCGCGATCGGGAATCCAGAACGAAACCCATCACTCATGCCTTTGCTCTGGATTTCCGTCAGGCCTTCGGCCTGCCGGGAATGACAATCGGCAACCGCCTATCATTGCGGAGCGCGCAGCGATCACGGCTTACGGAATGAGCACCGCCGCGCCTTGCAGGCGACCTTCACGCAGATGGGCGAGCGCCTCATTCGCCTGCGCCAGAGGATAGCGCGTCGCATGCATTTTCAGCGGAATTGTCGGCGCGAGCGCAAGGAACTCGCGCGCATCTTCGCGCGTGAGATTCGCCACGGAGAGCAGTCGCCGCTCCTCCCAAAGCAGCGCGTAGGGAAAGCTCGGAATATCGCTCATGTGAATGCCGCCGCAGACGACAGCGCCGCCTTTCTTCGTCGCGGCGAGCGCGCGCGGAATGAGCGCGCCGACCGGCGCAAAGATCAGCGCGGCGTCGAGCTTCTCCGGCGCCTGCGCGTCCGATCCTTGCGCCGAGGCCGCGCCGAGCGACAGCGCGAATTCCGCCGCCGCCTGATCGCCCGGCCGCACGAAGGCATGAACGCGCTTGCCTTGAGCGATCGCCACCTGAGCGATGATATGGGCGGCGGCGCCGAAGCCGTATATGCCGATCGCTTCCGCCGGACCCGCCATCTTCAGCGTGCGCCAGCCGATGAGGCCCGCGCAGAGCAATGGCGCGAGCGTCGCCGGATCTCCAGTCTCCGGCAGCGGGAAGCAGTAGGACGCATCGGCTACGGCGTGAGACGCATAGCCGCCATCGCGCGTGTAGCCGGTGAAGAGCGGATCGTCGCACAGATTTTCGCGCGCGCTCATACAGTAGGGGCAATGCCCGCAGGTGTAGCCAAGCCAGGGAACGCCGACCCGCTGTCCAAGCGAGAAACCGGTCACGCCAGCACCGATCGCGTCGATGCGCCCGACGATTTCGTGGCCCGGAACGATCGGAAGCTTCGGCCGGGTCAGTTCGCCGTCGACGACATGGAGATCGGTGCGACAGACGCCGCAGGCCTCGACCTTGAGCCGTAACTCCCCGACGCCGGGCGACGGGATCGGCCGCTCCTCCATGACGAGCGGCGCGTGGGGCCGCGGCAGGACCATCGCTTTCATGATCTCAGTCATCGGAGAGGCTTGCTTAGGGAGATGCGGCTGTGGCCCGGCGGAAAATCCGCGATTTCACCCACGCGCGCGAAGCCGAGCCGCTCATAGAATGCGGCGACGCGTTTCTCGAATGTGTCGATATAGACGCCGACGCACCCACGATCCCGCGCGAGGCGCTCCGCCTCCCCCATCAGCCACGCGCCGAGGCCCTGGCCGCGCCACGACTCCGCCACCCAGAGATGGCGCACATAGGCCCATCGCCAATGGATGAGTCCATTGATCCCGCCGATCAGCGCGCCATCTTTCCCGCGCGCCAGAATGGAGAAAGGCGTTTCGTCGCGCGGGCCGAACTGGCGCGCGATGTCCTCGCCGAGCATTGCCGCAACCTCGCTCGACTCCTTCGACTCGACCGAAAGGGCGATCTTCTCAATCTCTTCTTTTTTTATCATGATCGCGCCGTGAGACGGGCCGTCGTTCTGCTATTGTGGACATGCGTCGCCGGCGCCGCAACGGCGCGCGGCGAAGACAGCGCCTGCGCGCCGGTCGACATCGCGCCATCTCCGACGCCGGCAGCCTCGCGCGTTAAGAATTATGCGCCGGTTTTCGAGAGCTGCGCGAGCGAAAGCGGCTCAACGCGGCTGGCCATCCGGCGCATGAGCCTGGACGGCACGCCCTTGATCCTGACGGTCGACCCGCAATCGCTCCAGACGTCGCTGGAGCGCGCGGCATGCTGGCGCTGCGAGGCGACGAGCGATGCGGCGCAAGCCGAGACTCGCTATCTCAAGGCGCTGCATCCGCCGCAAGACCCCACGCGTCCGCCGGCGCTCGTCAACGCCGGCCTCATTCACGGCGCCGGCGGCGGCGCCTTTGTAACCGGCGATCTCTGCCCGAGCCGCAAGCCGCTGGACCGCGCCTTTTTCGAAGAACTCGCCGCGCAGGGGCCGCGCACGCCCGTGATGCTCGCCGTCTCCGGCGGCTGGATCGCCCGCCACGGAGCCGACTTCGCCTGGCTGCGCGAGAAGGCGCGCAGCGGGGCGCTCGACATCGCCTGGGCCAATCATTCCTACAGCCATCCCTATGTTCGCCGCCTTCCGGACGGGCGGAATTTCTTCCTGCGGCCGGGCGTGGACGTCGATCGCGAGATATTCGAGACGGAAAAGCTCATGGTCGCCCAAGGCGAAACGCCGTCGGTATTTTTCCGCTTTCCGGGCCTTGTCGCCGACGCCGCGCTGCTGGAGAACGTCCGCAGCCGACATCTCGTCGCGCTCGGCGCCGACTCCTGGCTGGCGCTCGGCCCGAGGCCCCACCCGGGCTCGATCGTGCTCGTGCACCCGAACGGAAATGAGCCGGTGGGCATAAGGCTGTTTTTGCGGCTGATGCAGACCGGCGGTATGCCGTTGCCCCTACGCCCCATCAATGAGGCTCCATGAGCCCCTATTTGACGAGGTTGATCGTGTAATTATTGTAGCTGCCAATATATTTCTCGCGGAAGCCGACCGTCCGGCATGTCGGCGAGCAACAGGTGTTGATGCACCACTCGTAGGCGCTCTGCGGCACGCATGTGTTGAAAGGGCCGCTCCACACAGCGCCGTCGTTCGACTCGGCGTACCAATAATAGTAGGTGTTGACGCTCTGCAGATCTTTGCCGAAGACGGTTTTCGTCTGGCCCGGCTCCAATTTCCACCACCCCTTTTTCGTCCAGTCGCCGCCGTCCGAACAGCCCGGCGAATACCAAAGAAATGAAACCCACACCGTGGCCTTGGTGGTGTTGCGGAACTTGAACCAGGCCTGAGCGGCGTTCGGCGCACAGACGATGCTGAGCGTGGCCAATAAGATCAAAAATCTGCGCATGGTTCCCTCCCCTGCGAAAATGCGCGGGCGCGACTAAAAAGAATTAAGGCTTGGGCGTGGGCTGGGCCGCAGGGTCGCGGCGGATGGACCGCGCCTTGGTGGGAACTTGCGGCTCTTTGGAAACGTCGCCGACGCCCGGCCGGGCGTCCTCCTCGCCGGAGACGGGCTTCTTGCTCGGCGGCGCGGCTTCTTCCTTGGAAGGCGCCTTCTCGCCGAAGTGCTCCGTCGGGCTCACACCGGCTGCGGAAGGGGTTCGGCGCTGAGCCTCCGCCGTCGCGCCGCCAAGAAAAATTGCGGCGCCAAGAGCGGCGAAAAACGTATAATGACGGCTGGCCAATGGGACCTCCTTAATTCTATTCCGAATATGAACGCGCGACCGTAAAAAACGATTGGTCAAGCGACGCTAGGCGCAGCGCTGACCGCCGTCAACGTCCGTTTGGCTTACCCTCAGGCGATGGGGGTCAGCCCTGATCCACATGGCGTCGCGAGAAAATCCCTTACATTGACAAGGTTTCCGGCGGCTCTTATCTCTCCGGCGGAAATGTCGCGTCGATCTTGGCGCCCCGCCGTTGGCGCGATGTCGCAGGCGGATGTTATTCATGCATTATGTGACGTTCCGCCGGCCGCCATTCCCCGGCGCGCCGAGAAGGCGGCAGACGCTGCGCGGGAGAAAGGTTCGCAAGTATGATCGGCGCACTCGCCAAGAAGATTTTCGGCACGGCGAACGATCGCCGGCTTAAGACATATGCGCCGAAGGTCAACGCGATCAACGCCCTGGAGCCGGAAGTCGAGGCGCTGACCGACGAAGAGTTGCGGGATCGCACCCGCCGGTTCCGCGAAGAGCACGCCGCCGGCAAGTCGCTCGACGATCTGCTCGTTCCCGCTTTCGCCACCGTGCGCGAGGCGGCCAAGCGCACCCTCGGGCAACGCCATTTTGACGTCCAGCTCATCGGCGGCATGGTGCTGCACGAAGGCGCGATCTCGGAGATGCGCACGGGCGAAGGCAAGACTCTCGTCGCCACGCTCGCCGTCTATCTCAACGCGCTCGCCGGCAAAGGCGTCCATGTCGTCACGGTGAACGACTATCTCGCCAAGCGCGACTCCGAATGGATGGGGCAGATCTACAGATTTCTCGGCATGAGCGTCGGGGTCGTGGTGCATGACCTCGTGGACGAGGATCGCGCCGCCGCCTACGCTTGCGACATCACCTACGGAACGAATAACGAATTCGGCTTCGACTATCTGCGCGACAATATGAAATATGAGTTCTCGCAGATGGTTCAGCGCGGACATAATTATGCGATCGTCGACGAAGTCGACTCGATCCTGATCGACGAGGCGCGCACGCCGCTCATCATCTCGGGCGCCATCGACGACAAGTCCGATCTTTACAACACGATCGACAAGCTGGTCCCCAAGCTCAACGCCGACGACTTCGAACTCGACGAGAAGCAGCGCACGGTTCATCTGACCGACGCCGGCAATGAGCATATGGAAGAGCTGCTGACCGAGGCCGGCGCGCTGACCGAAGGCGCGCTTTACGAAGCGCACAACGTGACGCTCGTGCATCACGTCAATCAGGCGCTGCGCGCGCATAAGCTCTTCCAGAAGGACAAGGATTACATCGTCCGCAAGGGCGAGGTGGTCATCATCGACGAATTCACCGGCCGCATGATGCCGGGCCGCCGATATTCGGAAGGCCTGCATCAGGCCCTCGAAGCGAAAGAGCATGTTCAGGTTCAGCCTGAAAACGTCACCTTGGCGTCGATCACCTTCCAAAATTACTTTCGTCTCTACGGCAAACTCGCCGGCATGACCGGCACCGCGGCCACAGAGGCAAATGAATTCTCCGAAATCTACAAGCTGGACGTCGTCGAAATTCCGACGAACCGCGACGTCTGCCGGCTCGATGAAGATGACGAGGTTTATCGAAGCGCCAAGGAAAAGCTCGGCGCGATCGCCGCCGAGATCCAGGACGCCAATGGACGGATGCAGCCGCTTCTCGTCGGCACCACGTCGATCGAAAAGTCGGAGCAGCTTGCGGAATTCCTGCTGACGCAGGGCTACACGATGATCGACTTCGCCGATCCCAAGGGGCTGACGGGGCTCTACGCGGCGGCGCGCTCTGGCAAGCCGTCGAAGCTTTTCGCGGTGCTCAATGCGCGCTTCCACGAGCAGGAAGCCTATATCGTCGCGGAAGCCGGCGTGCCCGGCGCGATCACCATCGCCACCAACATGGCCGGCCGCGGCACCGACATTCAGCTGGGCGGCAACGTCGAGATGCGCGTGACGCAGGAATGCGCCGGCCTTGAAGGCGACGCGCGCGCCAAGAAGGAAGCGGAGATTCGCGAGGAGGTCGCGGACTTCAAAGAGAAGGCCATCGCTGCCGGCGGCCTTTACATCATCGGCACCGAGCGCCACGAGAGCCGGCGCATCGACAATCAGCTGCGCGGCCGCTCCGGACGTCAGGGCGACCCTGGCCGCTCGAAATTTTTCCTGTCGCTGCAGGACGATCTCATGCGCATCTTCGGCTCCGAGCGCATGGACTCGATGTTGGTGAAGCTCGGCCTGCAGGAGGGCGAAGCCATCGTCCATCCTTGGATCAACAAGGCGATCGAGAAGGCGCAGCATAAGGTCGAGGCGCGCAACTTCGACATCCGCAAGAACATCCTCAAGTTCGACAACGTCATGAACGACCAGCGCAAGGTGATCTTCGAGCGCCGGCGCGAAATCATGGATGAGGAGAGCGTCGAGGAGCAGACCGCCGACATGCGCGCCGATGTGGTCGACGCGATGGTGTCGCAGCACATTCCGCATGACGCCTACGCCGAGGCCTGGGACGTCGACGGGCTGGCGGAAGACGTCAAAGCGAAGCTCAATCTCGATCTGCCGGTCGCCGACTGGGCGAAGGAAGAAGGCATCGCCGACGAGGAGCTCAAGGAGCGCCTGCTTGAGGCGGCCGACGCCGCTTACGCCGAGCGCGTCGAAAAGAACACTGAGCCGCTGATGCGCATGATCGAGAAGCAGGTCGTCCTGCAGTCTCTCGATACGCTGTGGCGCGAACATCTCGTCGCGCTCGACCACCTTCGGCAGGTGATCGGCTGGCGCGGCCTGGCGCAGCGCGATCCCCTTAACGAGTACAAGTCCGAAGCGCTCGAGCTCTTCAAAGGCCTGATGACGCGGTGGGACGAAACGGTGACCACGCAACTGATGCGCGTCGAAGTGTCCTTCGAAGCTCCGCCTTCCGCGCCGCCGGAACTGCCGCCGATGGAAATGTCGCATCCAAATCCCGAGGCGCTGATCGGCGGCGGCGCGCAGCTTGCGCTCGATGATCTCAATACGCGTCTCGCGGGGGCCGATTTCTCGGCGCGCGGGCTCGCGGTCAGCGAAGCGCCCGCTGCGCGCGACGCGAGCAATCCCGCCACTTGGGGCAAGGTGGGACGCAATGAGCCCTGCCCTTGCGGCTCGGGTAAGAAATACAAGCATTGCCACGGCGCTCTTGTCTAAGCCGGGGATGCGGACGGCGATGTGGAAGATCAGCGTCTCGGCTCTCCTGTCGACGCTGGCGTCTTCCGCATCGGCCCGCGCCGAGTGGGTGCAGGTCTCCAAGGACGATTTCTCGACCGTCTATATGGACGCCGGCTCGCGTCGGACCTCGCCCGACGGGTTCGTCACGGTCGACGCGCTCACCGATTACAACGCCGCCTCGCCAAAAGCCGCGGCGTTCGGCCTCGCCGAAAAGGGGCTGTCGGAAATCGAGAAAGTGTCGCTCGATTGCGCCAATCGGAAATACAGGTCCGAGGGCGGCGGCTGGCGGCAGGGTCAGATGGGCGAAGGAAAGATAACCAAGCCCTATCCGCCGAAAGACGAATGGTCGCCGGTGCCGCCCTATTACGACGGACTCTTCGCCAAGGTCTGCGCGCGCACGACCTCGGGATGAGCGGCCGGATCGATTTGAACCGCCTCGCGCCTGAGAATATAAGCGCAGCGCGGTTGGAGCGCCGCCGTCTCGCGTTCGCGAGAAAGCGGCCGCCGCGGGTTTCCAGGAGCTTGTCGTGACCGCCATTGATTTTTCTAAAGTGCTCGTCGCTCAGGGCGGCGGCCCCACCGCCGTCATCAATCAGTCGCTCGTCGGGGCCGTGCTGGAGTCCCGCAAATTTCGCGAGGTCGAGCGGGTTTATGGCGCCTTCCACGGCGTTCGCGGCATCGTCAACGAGGATTTCGTCGACCTCACGCAGGAGACGACTCATAATCTCGAACTCGTCGCCTGCACCCCGTCTTCGGCGCTCGGCTCGACGCGCGACAAGCCGGATCTAAAATATTGTCAGGAAATCTTCCGGGTCCTGCGCGCGCATGGGGTCGGCTGCTTTTTCTATATCGGCGGCAATGATTCCTCGGACACGGTGCGCATCGTTTCGCAGGAGGCCCAAAGCGCCGGCTATCCGCTGCGGACGGTGCACATTCCAAAAACCATCGACAACGATCTGATGATCAACGACCACACGCCGGGCTTTCCCTCGGCGGCGCGCTGGGTGGCGCAGGCGTTCGCCGGCGCCAATCTCGACAATTGGGCTCTCCCCGGCGTGTATGTCGCCGTCGTCATGGGCCGGCACGCGGGGTTTCTGACCGCCGCCTCGGCGCTCGGCAAGAAATTCCCCGACGACGGCCCGCATCTCATCTACATCCCTGAGCGCGCCTTCATCATCGACAAATTCCTCGCCGACGTTAAGGCGACCATGGCGAAATACGGCCGCTGCGTCGTTGCGGTGTCAGAAGGCGTCTGCGACGAAAACCATACCCCCATCGCCGAAAAGCTCGCCAAAGCGGTGGAGCGCGACGATCACGGCAATGTCCATCTCGGGGGCGGCGCGCTGGCCGACGAACTCACCCGCCTCGTGAAGGACCGGCTCGGATTCAAGCGGGTGCGGGCCGATACATTCGGCTATGTGCAAAGGAGCTTCGTCGGTTGCGTTTCCGACGTCGACCAGCGAGAGGCGCGCGAGGTCGGCGAAAAGGCCGTGCAATACGCCATTTGGGGCGACCGCGACGGCTCGGTGACGATCCACCGGACCGGCTTTTATTCGGTGGACTATCAGTTGACGCCGCTTGAAGCGATCGCTGGAAAGACAAAAGTCATGCCGGACGAATACATTAGCCCCTGCGGCACGGACGTCACCGACGCCTTCCGGATGTATCTGCGCCCCTTACTCGGAAGCGGCATGCCAGACGCCTATCGGCTACGGCTGAATCGAGTTCCCAAGATCCTTACCGCCTGAGCCGCCGGCGAGGGCGCCTTTCTTGCTTCAACAGAGTTTCCGGCGAAGGTTGCAATTTGGCCGTCGTGTAAAATACACTAACTAGTCATGGTTCTCGGGCGCTCGTCGCTGACGACCGAAACTGGATGGGAACGGGCACGCCAGCCGCTTCCACTTTTTGTTAGTCTGGCGCCGGTTACACAGGTGTTCGGGCCGATTCGCCCGGCAGGCCGGCCCGATAGGAGAGCAATATGAGCAAGGTCGGCGGCGGCGATTCCAAGAACACGCTTTACTGCTCCTTTTGCGGCAAGAGCCAGCACGAGGTCCGTAAGCTTATCGCCGGACCGACGGTGTTCATCTGCGATGAATGCGTCGAACTGTGCATGGACATCATCCGCGAGGAGAACAAATCCTCGCTGGTCAAGCAGCGCGACGGCATTCCGACCCCGCGGGAGATTTGTAAGGTTCTGGACGACTATGTCATCGGCCAGTCCCAGGCCAAGCGCGTGCTCTCGGTCGCGGTCCACAACCATTACAAGCGCCTCAACCATGCGACCAAGCATGGCGACGTGGAGCTGGCGAAGTCCAACATTCTGCTGATCGGACCGACCGGCGTCGGCAAGACCATGCTGGCGCAGACTCTGGCGCGCATCCTGGATGTTCCGTTCACCATGGCCGACGCCACGACCCTGACCGAAGCGGGCTACGTCGGCGAGGATGTCGAAAACATCATTCTCAAGCTTCTGCAGGCGTCGGATTATAATGTCGAGCGCGCCCAGCGCGGCATCGTCTATGTCGACGAAATCGACAAGATTTCGCGCAAGTCCGACAATCCTTCGATCACCCGCGACGTTTCGGGCGAAGGCGTGCAGCAGGCGCTGTTGAAGATCATGGAAGGCACCGTCGCCTCCGTGCCGCCCCAGGGCGGTCGCAAGCATCCACAGCAGGAGTTCCTGCAGGTCGACACGACGAACATCCTGTTCATCTGTGGCGGCGCTTTCGCCGGGCTTGAAAAGATCATCTCCTCCCGCGGACGCAACACCTCGATCGGCTTCGCCGCCACCGTGCAGTCGCCCGACGAACGGCGCACCGGCGACATTTTTAGGCAAGTGCAGCCGGAAGACCTGCTGAAATTTGGGCTCATCCCCGAATTCGTCGGCCGTCTGCCGGTCATTGCGACGCTCGAGGATCTCGACGAGGACGCGCTCAAGCGCATCCTCACCGAGCCCAAGAACGCGCTGGTCAAGCAGTATCAGCGGCTCTTCGAGATGGAGAACGTCGAGCTCACCTTCCAGGACGACGCTCTTTCGTCCGTCGCGCGCAAGGCGATCGAACGCCATACCGGCGCGCGCGGCCTGCGTTCGATCATGGAAGGAATCTTGCTAGACACGATGTTCGATCTGCCAGGTCTGGAGGGGGTCGAACAGGTTGTCATCGGACCGGAAGTCGTCGAGGGCAAAGCCCGGCCGCTCTATATTTACGCCGAACGCAGCGAAAAGAGCGGCACGAGCGCCTGACGCGCAAAGACGAAGCGACTATGCGGCGGCGACGCCGCATGCGGGTTTAAGCTTGGGCGCCGCAGCGCCTTGAATCGATTATTCGCGTAACCATTTGCGTTAACGGGGCCGTCGGGCGCATCCGCCGGCGGTCTTTAATTGGCGCGAAATCGGCGGGCGACCGTATTCGCGGCCTGAACCCAAAAATCGCCCTGCGGTCTCGCGCCGCCGCTTTAGCGGGACGCGTCAAGGACAGGACAAAAAGAATGTCGAACGAAAAGCGAGACGCCGTCACCCCCGGAACCATCGAAAGCTATCCGGTGCTGCCGCTGCGCGACATTGTCGTCTTTCCGCACATGATCGTTCCTCTTTTCGTCGCGCGGGAGAAATCCATTCGCGCGCTCGAAGAGGTGACGAAATCCGACAGGCTCATTCTGCTGGCGACGCAGAAGAACGCTGGCGACGACGATCCCTCGGCCGATGCGATTTATCCGATCGGCACGCTCGCCTCGGTGTTGCAGCTTCTGAAGCTGCCCGACGGCACGGTGAAGGTGCTGGTCGAAGGCGTGGCGCGCGCCAGCGTTCGCACATACACGCGCGCGGACGATTATTACGAAGCGGACGCCGAAGTCGTCGCCGACGATCTCGCCTCTCCGGTCGAAGTCGAAGCGCTCGGCCGATCGGTGATCGCTGAATTCGAAAGCTATGTGAAGCTCAACAAGCGAGTCTCTTCCGAGGTCGTCGGCGCGGTGACGCAGATCGACGACTATTCGAAGCTCGCCGACACGGTCGCGTCTCACCTGTCGGTGAAGATCGCCGAGAAGCAGGACGTGCTTGAGACGGTCAGCGTCGCGCGCCGCCTCGAAAAATGTCTGTCGCTGATGGAGAGCGAGATCTCGGTCCTGCAGGTCGAGAAGCGCATTCGCACGCGCGTCAAGCGCCAGATGGAGAAGACGCAGCGCGAATATTATCTCAACGAGCAGATGAAGGCGATCCAGAAGGAGCTGGGCGACGAGGACGGCAAGGACGATCTCGCCGAGCTCGAGGAGCGCATCAAGAACACCAAGCTCTCCAAGGAAGCGCGCGACAAGGCCTTGGCCGAGTTCAAGAAGCTGCGGCAGATGTCGCCGATGTCCGCCGAAGCCACCGTCGTGCGGAACTACCTTGACTGGATCCTGTCGATCCCGTGGGGCAAGCGCTCCAAGGTGAAGCGGGATCTCGGACAGGCCGAGGAAGTGCTCGACGCCGAGCATTTCGGCCTCGAGAAGGTCAAGGAGCGCATCCTTGAGTATCTCGCGGTGCAGAGCCGCGCCAACAAGCTGACGGGACCGATCCTGTGCCTCGTCGGCCCGCCCGGCGTCGGCAAGACCTCGCTCGGCAAGTCCATCGCCAAAGCCACGGGCCGCGACTTCGTGCGCATGTCGCTGGGCGGCGTGCGGGACGAAGCGGAAATCCGCGGTCATCGGCGCACTTACATCGGCTCGATGCCCGGCAAGATCATCCAGTCGATGCGCAAGGCGAAGACGTCCAATCCGCTCTTTCTCTTGGACGAGATTGACAAGATGGGCATGGACTTCCGCGGCGATCCGTCGTCGGCCTTGCTCGAAGTGCTGGACCCGGAGCAGAACGCGACGTTCAACGACCATTACCTCGAAGTCGACTACGACCTTTCGAATGTGATGTTCGTGACGACGGCGAATACGCTCAATATTCCGGCGCCGCTGATGGACCGCATGGAGATCATTCGCATCGCCGGCTACACCGAAGATGAGAAGCTCGAGATCGCGCGCAGGCACCTCATTCCCAGCGCGGTGCATAAGCACGGCCTTTCGCCCGACGAATGGATGATCGCCGACGACGGGCTGCTCACCCTCATTCGCCGCTATACGCGCGAAGCCGGCGTGCGCAATCTGGAGCGCGAACTCTCCAATCTCGCGCGCAAGGCGGTAAAGGAAATCCTTCTAAAGAAGAAAGAGAAGATCGTCGTCACGAGCGAGAATCTCGCCGACTATCTTGGCGTGCCGAAGTTCCGCTATGGCGAGGCCGAACTCGAAGATCAGGTCGGCGTCGTGACCGGTCTGGCCTGGACCGAAGTGGGCGGCGAATTGCTGACGATCGAAGGCGTCATGATGCCCGGCAAGGGCAAGATGACCGTGACGGGCAATCTGCGCGACGTGATGAAGGAGTCCATCTCCGCGGCGGCGTCCTATGTGCGCTCCCGCGCCGTGGACTTCGGCGTCGAACCGCCGGTTTTCGACCGACGCGACTTCCATGTGCACGTGCCGGAAGGCGCGACGCCCAAGGATGGACCGTCGGCCGGCGTGGCGATGGCGACCGCCATCGTCTCGATCATCACCGGCATCCCCGTCCGGCGCGACATCGCCATGACCGGCGAGATCACGCTGCGCGGCCGCGTCTTGCCGATCGGCGGCTTGAAGGAGAAGCTGCTTGCGGCGCTGCGTGGCGGCTTGAAGAAAGTGCTGATCCCAGAGGAGAACGCCAAGGATTTGGCGGAAATCCCGGACGCGGTGAAGAACCGACTGGAAATCGTGCCCGTCGCCCGCATGGAAGAAGTGCTGCGCCACGCGCTGATTTCTCAGCCGACGCCGATCGAATGGCGGGAAGACGCCGCCGCGATCGCAAAACACGCTGTCGGCGACGATGACGGCACCGGCGTCCGCGCCCACTGATCGCAAATCGTACAACACACTCAAGAGCCCCGCTCCCTCAGAGCGGGGCTCTTTGCTTTTGGGCGGCTGATGCGCGCTGCAGCCCCCAGATTGTATGAGCATTTCGCGGCAGAGCCGCCGTTTCCCCCGGAAAACCAGCGATTCCTGGCCTTTGGCGGCCGGTAAGCCTTGCTTTTCCTGCGATTCGCGACCAACACTCGCCATCGCTGCGCAACGCCGATTCGAGGTCGCGCATTCTTACGCCGGGCGGCTCGCAGTGAAGGAGAAGGAAAAGCCATGAACAAATTGGAACTCGTTGAGCACGTCGCGAGCGAGACGGACAGCTCGAAAGCGGCGGCGGCCGCCGCCATCGACGCCGTCATCGACGGCATCACGAAGGCCCTCAAGAAGGGCGACGAAGTTCGCCTCGTCGGCTTCGGCACTTTTTCGGTCAAGAAACGCGCCGCCGGCAAAGGCCGCAATCCGGCGACCGGCGAAGAAATCAAGATTCCCGCGTCCAAGAGCGCCCGCTTCAAGCCCGGCGCGACGCTGAAGACCGCGCTCAACAAGGCCAAGTAGCTCGGCGCGCGGAGGCGCTGGCGTCGCAGGCGTTTCCGAAATTTCGCACGACGGCCGTCGGAGCCCCGGCGGCCGTAGTTTTGAACCGGCTTGCCTCCCGAGGCGCCCGCCCTTAAAACCCGGCGGGCGCGCATCATGTCAGGGCGGTTAGCTCAGTTGGTAGAGCATCTCGTTTACACCGAGAGGGTCGGCGGTTCGAGACCGTCACCGCCCACCACTGCCGCCATCGAGACGGCACAGGGCTCGCCGCGGGAATTGGTGTTCCAAAGCCCAGGATTTCGCTTTAGCTTGCTGGGACAAAGAAGGCCGCCCGGATGAGATTGATCAAAACCGTTTTCATTGCGCTCTGCGTCGCCGCCTTCGTCCCCACCTTCGCGCATGCTGAAGATATGAGCTTTCGCGTCGTCAGCGTGAATTCCGGGGGCTGCGGCGCAAACTGCCCACAGGTGATCGCGGCGCAAGGCGAAATCGGCCCGGAGACGCCCGACGCCTTCGTCGCCTTCGTGCGCGAAAATGCTCGCGGCGGCAATCTGCACGGAATTGTGCTGCTCGACTCGCCTGGCGGAAAGGTCGTCGCCTCGATGGAACTCGGCCAGGCCATCCGCAAGCTCGGGATGGCGGTGATCGTCGCCCGTCCCGCGGCGGATCAATCGCGCACGATGGCGCTCGTATCGGGCCGCTGCTATTCTGCCTGCGTCTATGCGCTGATGGGCGGCAGGAGGCGCGTGATTCCGCCGCAGAGCAGCGTCGGCATTCACCGCATGTTCAATTATTCGACGAGTTTCGACATCGCCGAGGGCGGACTCGTGCGCGAGCGAAATTATGACGATGGCGGCATGCTTCAGACGCTTTCCCGCTACGCGGCGATGATGGGCGTGAGCACCGAACTCGTGAAGCTCGCCGAGCGGACGTCGCCCGATAAGCTTTACGTGCTGACCGGCGCCGACATCGCTCGTTGGCGGCTTGGGTCGCGCAAGCTCTAGACGCGCCGGATGACAGCCATAATCAGCAACCAGGGCAGCACATGAAACATATTTTCGACGGGCTTGAACGGCGGCGCGCGTCCGCGCGGCTTGGCGGCGGCCAAAAGCGGATCGAAGCGCAGCACGCCCGCGGCAAGCTCACCGCGCGCGAGAGAATCGAACTGCTCCTCGATCACGGCTCGTTCGAAGAATTCGACATGTTCGTCGCCCACCGCTGCACCGATTTCGGCATGGATCAGGGCGAGAAAATTTCGGGCGATGGGGTCGTCACGGGATGGGGCACTGTCAACGGCCGCGCCGTCTTCGTCTTCGCCAAGGACTTCACCGTCTTCGGCGGCTCGCTCTCCGAAACGCACGCGCAAAAGATCACCAAGCTGCAGGACATGGCGCTGAAAAATCGCGCCCCGATCATCGGCCTGTTCGACGCCGGCGGCGCGCGCATCCAGGAAGGCGTCGCGGCGCTCGGCGGCTATGGCGAAGTCTTCCAGCGCAATGTCATGGCCTCCGGCGTCATTCCGCAAATCTCGGTGATCATGGGCCCTTGCGCCGGCGGCGACGTTTACTCGCCGGCGATGACGGACTTCATCTTCATGGTGCGCGACACGAGCTATATGTTCGTGACCGGACCCGACGTCGTCAAGACCGTGACGAATGAGACGGTGACGGCGGAAGAGCTCGGCGGCGCCTCGGTGCATACGACCAAAAGCTCGATCGCCGATCGCGCCTACGACAACGATGTGGAAGCGCTCCTGCAGATGCGCAGGCTGATCGATTTCCTGCCCTCCTCCAACCAGGAGGAGCCGCCGGAATGGCCCGCTTTCGACGAGGCGGACCGGCTCGACGAATCGCTCGACACGATTGTTCCGGATAATCCGAACAAGCCATACGACATCAAGGAACTCATCCATAAGATCGTCGACGAGGCCGACTTCTTCGAGATACAAGATGCGCATGCGCGCAATATCGTGATCGGCTTCGGCCGCATCGAAGGACGCACGGTCGGCTTTGTCGCCAATCAGCCGCTCGTGCTCGCCGGCGTGCTCGACATCGACGCCTCCAAGAAGG
Organism: Methylocystis rosea; assembly: GCF_003855495.1. Taxonomy (NCBI): domain Bacteria; kingdom Pseudomonadati; phylum Pseudomonadota; class Alphaproteobacteria; order Hyphomicrobiales; family Methylocystaceae; genus Methylocystis; species Methylocystis rosea. The sequence continues at coordinate 2,030,637 of NZ_CP034086.1, forward strand.
CGGCGCGTTTCGTGCGTTTTTGCGACTGCTTCAACATTCCGATCGTCACCTTTGTCGACGTGCCGGGCTTTCTGCCTGGGACGGCGCAAGAATATGGCGGCCTGATCAAGCATGGCGCGAAACTGCTGTTCGCATACGCCGAAGCGACGGTGCCGAAAGTGACCGTCATCACGCGAAAGGCGTTCGGCGGCGCCTATGACGTTATGTCCTCGAAACATCTTCGCGGCGACGTCAATTACGCCTGGCCGTCGGCGCAGATCGCCGTCATGGGCGCGAAGGGCGCCGTCGAGATCATCTTCCGCGCCGACATTGGCGATCCGGAGAAGATCGCTCAGCGCACCAAGGAGTATGAAGATCGCTTCTTGTCGCCATTTGTCGCCGCGGAGCGCGGTTATATCGACGAGGTGATTACGCCGCGTTCGACCCGCAAACGAATCGCTCGCGCGCTTGCGCTGCTTCGCCACAAGGAATTGGAGAATCCCTGGAAGAAGCACGACAACATTCCCTTGTAACGCGGCGCAATAGCGAGCGCGGCGCCGTCGCAAACGTGATGGCGTTGCGCCGTTGAGGCTGGGTCCGCGTGATCCGCCTAATTCAGCGGCGCCCGATCACAAAATTCGTCAGACTGCACATTTTTCAAGTGACAGTCCGCCCGTTTTGTCCTAGTGTTCGCTCGCCAGGTTGGTTGGGGTAAAAGCCTAAGCGTCGTATGCGTCGCAGGAATTAGGCCCAGCTACGGTCCAAGTCGGGGAGGACGCCGAACAGAACGCAGTTCGCCGAGGCTCGCAAGATGAGTCGGCGCGAACGGGGCTATCGGAGCGACTTAAGACTTCGGAGCTTGGCGTTTCAGTTTGGTTAAGGACGGGGTACCAAAGAGCGGGGAGCGGCGGGACGCCATTCCCGCTCTTTGTGTTTTTTTGTCGCCGCGCGGTGTTTTTATCGACGCGCGACACACATGCGTTTGCGACACATGCGCTTAATGAATCGCTAAGCGTCGAACAATGATTCCGCTCAGTCTGATCCGGAGCTGCGTGGGACGTCGCCTTGACGGGCGATGACGCGCTTCCTACGTTCCGCGCACGTCTAACGAAAAGCCCAATGGAAGGCCGGCCATGACCACGCAGAAAATCACTGACGCCACTTTCGAAGAGGAAGTGCTCAAATCCGCCGAGCCGGTTGTTGTCGATTTTTGGGCGGAATGGTGCGGTCCCTGCCGCATGATCGCCCCGGCGCTGGAGGAGATCGCCGCGGAGATGAAGGGCAAGATCAAAGTCGTCAAGCTCAACATCGACGAAAACCCCGCCGTGGCGAGCAAGCTCGGCATCCGGTCGATTCCGACGCTTATTCTGTTCAAGGACGGCAAGGCCGCCGCACAAAAGGTCGGCGCCGCGCCCAAGGGCGAATTGTCGCGGTGGATCGCTGCAGCCGTGTGAACGATTCTTGCAATTGGGTCCAGCGGCCGGCGCATCGCAACAGGCATGCTCTCGAGCCATCAAAACTCGGGAGCTGCGTAGATGCGCCGACTGCATGAATTTTTCGCTGTCTGTTGCCTGATCGCTTTAACGCTCGCGCCGCTCCGCGCGGCGGCAGCCAGCGAAATCACCATCGCGGCGGCGTCCGATCTTAAATTCGCGTTGCAGGAAATCGTCTCCAACTTTCAAGCCGCCCATAAGGGCGACAAGGTCGACGTTGTTTACGGCTCTTCCGGCAAGCTGCAGACGCAGATCCGCGAGGGCGCGCCCTTCGACATTTTCTTTTCGGCCGACATCGCCTATGCGCGCGCGCTGCGCAAGGACGGCTTCGCGGCGAGCGAGCCCACGCCCTACGCGGTCGGCAGGCTCGTCCTGTGGAGCGCGACGAGGGACGCGACAAAATTGCGCCTGGAGGATCTTGCCGATTCCAAGATCGGCAAGATCGCGATCGCCAATCCGGCGCATGCGCCTTACGGCAGATGCGCGGAACAAGTGCTGCGCGCCGCCGGCCTTTGGGACAAGGTGAAGGACAAGCTTGTGTTCGGCGAGAACATCTCGCAGGCGACGCAATACGCCGAGACAGGCGCCGCCGATGTCGCGCTGACCGCTCTTTCGATCGCTTTGAGCAAAGAGGTTGCGGACAGAGGCGGCTATTCTCTGATCCCAGAGACGCTGCATTCACGACTCGAACAGGCCTATGTCGTGACCCGCCAGGGCGCCGACAAACCTTTGGCGAAGACCTTTCTCGACTATCTCAAAACCGGACAGTCGCAGACGATCATGATTAAGTTCGGCTTCGCGCCCCCCGGCCAGGCCGCGCGGTAGGCCGTTCCGCCCGCCGCATCCGCTAAATGGAACAGGCGGACTGACAGTCTTCCGCCTGTCTTAACCTCACCGCCGCCGCTCGGCGGCAGGTCTCATATGCCGACATCTGAAGATTTCGCGGCGATCTGGCTGACGCTCAAGCTCGCGACGATCGTCACCTTTCTGCTGCTCCTCATTGGCGCGCCGCTGGCGTGGTGGCTGGCGCGCACGCAGTCCTGGCTCAAGGGTCCATTGGGCGCCGTCGTGGCGCTGCCGCTGGTTCTGCCGCCGACGGTGCTGGGCTTCTACCTGCTGCTGACCATGGGCCCGCATGGACCCCTGGGCAGGCTCACGGCGTTCCTCGGCGTCGCGCCCTTGCCTTTCACCTTCGCCGGCCTCGTCGTGGCGTCGCTTTTTTATTCGCTGCCCTTCGTGGTGCAGCCGATTCAGAACGCCTTCGAGGCGATGGGCGATCGTCCGCTGGAGGCCGCCGCCACCTTGCGCGCGAGCCCGCTGGACGCTTTCTTCACGGTGGCGCTGCCTCTGGCGAGGCCCGGTCTCGTCACCGCGGCCATCCTCGGCTTTGCGCATACCGTCGGTGAATTCGGCGTCGTTCTGATGATCGGCGGCGCCATTCCGGACAAGACGCGCGTGGTGTCCGTACTGATCTATGACCAGGTCGAGTCGATGAACTACGAGCGCGCACATTGGCTCGCGGGGGGCATGCTGCTGTTCAGTTTCTGCGTTCTCCTCGCGCTCTATGGGCGCCGACGGAACGGCCGCAATGGCTGACGGCGCCATCGCCGCGCGTTTTCGCCTCGCCTATTCCGGCTTCGCGCTCGACGTTGACCTGGAGCTGCCGGGACGCGGCGTCACAGCGCTCTTTGGCCCTTCCGGCTCCGGCAAGACCACCGCTCTGCGCTGCATCGCCGGGCTGGCGCGCGCGCCCGACGGGCTTCTCAAGATCGGCGGCGACGTCTGGCAAGACGAGGCGCATGGCGTCTTCGTGCCGACGCATCGCCGCGCGCTTGGCATGGTGTTTCAAGATGCGAGTCTGTTTTCCCATCTCACCGTCAAAGGAAATCTCGACTATGGAATGACCCGCGCGCGCGTCACGGCGGCCGACGCAGGGCGCGAGGCGCTCTGCGAAATGCTCGACATCGCCGCTCTCGCGGAGCGCTGGCCGGATACGCTTTCCGGCGGCGAGCGACAGAGAGTCGCGATCGCCCGCGCCCTGCTGACGCGTCCGCAACTGCTGCTCATGGATGAGCCGCTGGCGTCGCTCGACGTTGCGCGCCGTCTCGACGTGTTGCCCTATCTCGAACGGCTGCGCGACGAACTCGATATTCCGATCATCTACGTCAGCCATGCGCCGGAAGAAGTGACCCGCATCGCCGACGAGGCCGTCGTGCTCGATCGCGGTCGCGTCGTCGCGCGCGGCGCGCCGCTCGACGTGCTGCCGAGCGCGAGCCGTCTTGTCGAAGGCGGCCGATTCGGCGTGGTCAACGCGCTCAAGGCGCGCGTGGTCGCCGTCGACGAAGCATACGGCGTCACGCGGCTCGCCCATCCGGCGGGCGAGATCTTGATCGCTGCGCGTCTGACGACGCAGCGCGAGGCGCGCGTCGTCATGCGCGCGACAGACGTCGCGCTTGCGATGTCCGAACCACGCGACACCAGCGTGCGCACGATTTTGCGCGGCCGCATCGAAAAGATCGATGCGACCGAGAGCGCCCTCGCCTTCGTCACGCTGACGCTCATCGGCGGCGACCGTCTTGTCTCGGCGATCACGCGCCTCGCGCTCGATGAATTGCGGCTGACCGTCGGCGCAGACGTATACGCCCTGGTGAAGTCTGTCGCGCTTGACGAACGTGGTCTATAGGCCTGCGAATTCCGCCAGCCACAACGCCATGAGCGCCCCGGCGACGGCGAGAGCGGAAGCCGCGGCGAGTCTTTGGCCCATTCCGGCGCCGCCGATAACCCAGCCCATCACGACTTTCGACGCCGTGTTCGACAGCAGCGCCAGCAGCACCGCCCCCGCCGCCGCCCTTATGCCGATCTCGCTTGCGCCGAGCCGCGCCATGGTCAGTCCGATCGCGTCAACGTCGACGATGCCGGAAATGGCCGCGAGCGCATAGGCGCCGGCGCTCCCGGCGAAATGCGTCGCGAGCCGCGAGAGGATCATCACGGTCGCGAGGAGCGCGCCGAATTTGAGCACCGCCATCAGATCCAGCGGATTGCCAACAGAAAAGCCGCTCGATTCTGCGGGCCGCTCGCTTCGTCGCAGGAGAAAGACTCCGGCGAGCGCGAAGAGCGCGCCGCCCGCAACGACCGGCGGCGCCAAGCGCCACGCGAGCGTCGGATTGATGACCGCGATGACGGCGATGATTCGCGGCGCCATCACCGCATTCGCGAAGATGGCGCCCGCCGCCGAAGCGCCAATCTGCGAGGGATATTCCCGCGCCAGCCGCGACATCGCCGCCGTCGCCGCCGTCGATGACGCCAATCCTCCCGCCATGCCGGCGACCGCGACGCCGCGGCCGTAGCCGATAATCTTTACGGCGACGTAGCCCGCGAAGGAAATCACGCCGATCAGCACGGTCATCAGCCACAATTCGAAAGGGTTCACCGCTTGCCACGGGTCAATGGCGCGATTGGGTAGAACGGGAAGCAGGATGAAGCTCATCGCCAGCAGCGCCAGCCCGGAGCGCAGCTCGTCCCAGGTGATGCGCTTGACGAGGCCGTGGAGAAACCCTTTGAGCGCCAGGATCGCCGTCGTCGCCACCGCTGCGGCTGCCGCCGCCTGTATGTCGCCGATCACCGCGAAGGCGCCGAGTGAAAAGGCTAGCGACGCCGCGACGACGGTCGTCGCGCCAAAGGTCTCATCATGGACGTTTTCGCGGTAGCGATAGACCCCGACCAAAGCGCCGACGAAGGCGAAGGCGATCGCCAAAGCGACGACGCCGGAAGCGCCAAAAGGCTGAACGATTGCGCCCCACACGCCGCCAAGCAGTCCGGCAAGCCCATGCGTGCGCAGGCCGGCGGCGCGCTCGCCTTCCGACTCGTCGCGTGACGTCCAGCCTCGTTCCAAGCCAATGAGCAGCCCGATCGCCAGCGCAATCGACAGTCTCTGCATCAGCTCGATGGCGCTTAAATCGTACATGTCTTCTTCTTTTCCGTCTTTTTCTTTGTGGCGTGACGCCAAGCCGTTTCCAGCGCGTCGCGCAGCTCCGAGACGTCGATCGCCTCGAGCAGAATGGTCGTCCATCCCTGCCGTCCCCAGGCGTTGGGAACCGGCGCAAAGGCTTGCGGCGCCATCATGGATTTGAACGCCTGCTCTTCGGGCGCCAGTTTCACGTTGGCCGTCAATTCGTCGGCGGCGAGAGTCGCGTAGATCCGCGCGACCTTAAATGCGGTTCTGTCGAAATGCGGCGCTTCGCGCGTTCCCTCGAGAGACAGTGCGATGCGCCGGAAATCACGGCTGGTGGCCACGACTACTCCATCAAGACCCGACGCGGCGTGCGCCGCTCAAGATCATATGGCGCGTGGCCGCCAGAGCGTGCGCCTGACCGAGATTAGCAATAGAAGGCATGTATGAACGTACCCCTACCCCCATCCCGCCGCTCCAATATCGCGCCCTTCATGGCCATGGACGTGCTGCGCGACGCGAAAGCCTTGGAGCGCGCCGGCCGCAGCATCATCCATTTGGAGCTTGGCGAACCCGGGGTCGCCGCGCCGCGCCGCGTGCGCGAGGCCGCCGCCGAGTCGCTGCGCAACGGCTCGATCGGCTATGGCGAGGCGCTCGGCGACGCGCCGCTGCGCGATCGCATCGCGCAGCACTATCGCGAGCGCTATGGCGTTGACGTTACGCCCGACCGCGTCATCGCCACGACAGGCTCATCCGGCGGCTTTCTGCTCGCCTTCCTCGCGGCATTCGACCCGGGAGCTAGGATCGCCGTCACCGCGCCAGGCTATCCGGCCTATGCGAACATCCTTTCGGCGCTCGGCTTGGAGCCGGTCCTGCTCGAAATCAGTGAAGAGACGCGCTTTGCGCCCACCGCGGCGATGCTGGAAGCGGCCCATCGCGACAGGAAACTTCATGGCGCGCTCTTCATGAGTCCCGCCAATCCAACCGGCGCGATGATTGCGCGCGATGAATTGGCGCGGATCTGCGCCTTCTGCGACGAAGCCGAAATCGTTCTCGTCTCCGACGAGATCTATCACGGACTCGAATATGAGATGCGCGCGGAGACCGCGCTGCGTTTCTCGCAACGCGCCCTCGTCATCAATTCCTTCTCAAAATATTACGCGATGACGGGATGGCGGCTCGGGTGGCTCGTCGCGCCGGCCGAATTGATGCGTCCGCTCGAGCGCTTGCAGCAGTCGCTCGCGATCTGCGCCCCGACCCTGTCGCAGCGCGCGGCCCTCGCCGCTTTCGACGCGGGCGATGAACTGGAGGCGAACCGCGCCGCCTATGCTCGAAACCGGGCGCTTCTGCTCGACCGGCTTCCCAAACTGGGATTGGACAATTTCGCCCCGCCCGACGGCGCGTTTTACATCTACGCCGACATCTCGCGTTTCACCGACGATTCGATCGGGTTCTGTCGGCGGATGTTGCACGAGGCCGGCGTCGCGACGACGCCCGGCCTCGATTTTGATCCGCGCCGCGGCGCAAAAACGCTGCGGCTTTCTTACGCCGGTCCGGAGGCGGACGTGCGCGAGGGCCTCGCCCGCCTAGAAGCCTGGCTGCGGCCCTAAGAGCAGGTTCCGAAAAAGTTGACAGACTTTTTCGATGAGAACCTGCTCCACCATTTTGATTTTGAGCGATTCCTTATCGATCACATGATTCCATGTGATCGGGAAGCGCTCTAACTGCCGAAAGGCGTGCGCACGCGCTGCCACCAGCCGCCCTTCTTCGGGCGGTCGGGGTCCGCTTGGGTAATGACCACTTCCGTGGGCTCGCGCGGGGCGACCGGCTGCGGGGCGGGCTCGGGCGTCGGCGCCGCAGCCTGAGGCGGAGCGATGGGGGCGACCGGCTCGCTTGCACGCTCTTGGATGGGCGGCTGGGAGGGCGGCGCAATCTCGGCGCCGTTTACCGGCGGCGGCGGCGGCAAAGTCTCCGGATAGTCCGGCATCTGCGCCCCACGCGGAGAGATCAGCGCCTGAGCGCCCTCACCACCCTCGTCGAGCGCGAAGACTGCGGAAGGGTCCTTGAATTCCTCGGGCAAGGGCGCGGATCGCCGCCAACGGCCGGGACCGCGATCTGAACCGCGATCCGGGCCGCGATTGCCACCGCGTCGGCCGCCGCGGCGGTCAGACCGCTCCTCGGCAGGCGCCGGCGCGCCCTCGATCGCCGCCATGAGCGCAAGACCTTCATCGGACGGCTGCTCGGCGCCGGGCGGCAAGGGTTCGCCGCCCTGTGCGCCGCCGCCACGGCCTCGACGACGGCGACGGCGACGGCCGCGCGATGCGTCTTCTTCCGCGCCCAAGCGCGATCGTTCGCCGTTCTCTTCACGCTTGTCGCCGTTCGACTCGACGGTTTCCTCTTCCACCTCGACGATTTCGCCGCCGATCACATCTTCCGGCGCCTCTTCCTCGAGAGGTTCGGCGCGCAGCGAATCGACCCGCAGAGGCGCGTCGCGCTGGGAAACGCGCGGACCGGTCGCGAGTTCTCCGCGCTCGAGCGCATGATAGGTCGCGCCCGTCAGCGTATCGTCGGCGGCCACCGTGATGTGGACGCCGAAGCGGCGCTCCAGCTCCTGCAAATGAGTGCGCTTCTGGTTGAGAATGTAGAGCGCCACCACCGCGCGGGTGCGCAGCGTCACGTCATGCGCGGCGCTCTTGACCAGCGCCTCTTCGAGCACGCGCAGCACGTGCAGCGCGACGGAAGCGGTGGAGCGCACGTGACCGGCGCCGAGGCAGTGCGGACATGGCACCGTCGAGCCTTCGACGACGCCCGCGCGGATGCGCTGGCGCGACATTTCGAGCAAGCCGAAATGCGAGATGCGGCCGACCTGAATGCGGGCGCGGTCGTTTTTCAGCGCGTCCTTGAGGCGTCGCTCAACAGCGCGATTGTTGCGACTCTCCTCCATGTCGATGAAGTCGACGACGATCAGCCCGGCGAGATCCCGCAGTCGCAACTGCCGCGCCACTTCGTCCGCGGCTTCGAGATTGGTGCGAAGCGCCGTGTCCTCGATATTGTGCTCGCGCGTCGAACGTCCCGAGTTCACGTCGATGGCGACCAGCGCCTCGGTCTGGTTGATGACCAGATAGCCGCCCGACTTCAGCGTGACATGATTGGAGAACATCGCGTCGAGTTGGGCCTCGACGCCGCTCTCGGCGAAGATCGGAAAGGGCTCGCGATGCAGGCGCACGTTCTTGGCGTGGCTCGGCATCAGCATGCGCATGAAGTCTTTGGCCTCGCGATAGGCGTCTTCGCCGGAAACGACGACTTCCTCGACGTCGCGGCCATAAAGATCGCGAATCGCCCGCTTGATGAGCGAGCCTTCCTCATAGACGAGGGTCGGCGCCGCGGAGCGCAGGGTCAATTCGCGCACGCTCTCCCACAGCCGCAGCAGATATTCGAAATCGCGCTTGACCTCCTGCTTGGTCCGCGTCGCGCCGGCCGTTCGCAGGATGACGCCCATCCCCTCGGGCACTTCGAGATCATGCACGATCTCTTTCAACCGCTTGCGGTCCGCGCCGTCCGTGATCTTGCGCGAAATGCCCCCGCCACGCGCGGTGTTGGGCATGAGCACGGAATAACGGCCGGCGAGCGAGAGATAGGTCGTGAGCGCGGCGCCCTTGTTGCCGCGTTCTTCCTTGACGACCTGCACAAGCAGCACCTGGCGGCGCTTGATGACCTCTTGAATCTTGTACTGACGGCGGGAGCGCGGCGCCCGATAGGGCGCTTCGTCCATCGCATCCCCGCCGATGTGCTCGACGTGATCGTCCTCGTCGTCGTGCTCTTCCTCGTCATGCTCCTCAGCCGGGGCGTTGACGCGGGCGTTGACCTCAGCCGTTTCGCCTTCAGCATCTTCGCGAGCGCGCTCACGCGCCTCGTCGCGCTCGTCCTGGCGGCGCGCTTTCAGTTCGTGGTCAGGCTCCGGCGCTTCGAGGGCAAACTCCTCGGCTTCGCCGGTCTCGACCGAACCGAAACCGGCCGGATCGATGGAAATCTGCTCATGCTGCGCCGTAGCGATCGGCTGATCGCCCGCCTCGACCTCAACGTCCGTGCTCTCTGACCGAAAGTCGGCAGCTTCGGCGTTCCCGGCGTCAGGCTCCTCCTGCGCCCCGACGTCTTGACCCCTCGATTGGGTCTCGACGGCCTCTGGCTGAGCTTCAAGACCTTCTTGCGACTCAGCTTGGAGCGCGAACTCCGGCGCGGCTTCAGACCGTTCCTCAGCCGATTCGGCGAAGGCTGTTTCGGCCTGATCCTCAATGACGACCGGCGAAGCGCCCGCGTCGTCGAGGGGCTCGCTCGTCACAGCCTCATCGGCGCTCGCACGCTTCTCGGCGCCCTCATGTTGGCGGCGGCGCGAACGACGCCCGCGACCATGCGGAACGCGCTCTTCCTCGTCGGCCTGCTGATGGGCGCGGCTCTCTTCCTCGAGCAGCGCCTGCCGGTCGGCGACGGGGATTTGATAATAGTCAGGGTGAATTTCGGCGAAGGCCAGAAAGCCGTGACGGTTTCCGCCATAGTCGACGAAGGCGGCCTGAAGGGACGGCTCAACCCGCGTGACCTTCGCGAGATAAATGTTGCCGCGCAGGGGTTTTTTGTCAGCAGCCTCGAAATCGAATTCCTGAACGCGGCTTCCACGTAGAACGACTACGCGGGTCTCCTCCGGGTGGGAGGCGTCGATGAGCATCTTGTTAGCCATGGGGGACTCTTCTGCGGCGTCGCGCGCAATAACGCCGACGGGGCAAGCCTGAGTCCTCGAGGGGACTCGGCGACCGCTCTTTGGCGCATCCTGACGGCGCGAACGCTTCTTGTGAGGATAAGGGAGACAGGCCTGAGACCTGCGATACGCTTGCCGGCTTGCGAGCCGGCGGGACAAAGCGCATCGCGCCTCGTCCCCGTGAAATGACGAACGAACCAAGAGGACATGTTTTTTGCGAGGCTGCGCCCTTCCGCGAGGACAAGCCACACGGAGGAAACGACTGCTCTCGCGCCTATCACGGTCCTGGCCATGAGATCGTCAAAAAACCTTTCGCACCGCCAAATGGCGGCGACCAAACGTCACGACCTGCACGGGGCGGCGTAACGGAAAGCAACTGTCCGAAATTCTGTTGGCTCGACTTCACGGCCGCATTTTACGGCAAATATCGCGCCGCAGAATTCCGCAGCTATCTCCTTACATATCGGTCGAAGTAGGCCGGTGCAAGCGCCGGCTCGGCTATTCACCGAAAAATTCATGGGGAAAGGTCCCGCAACGGACGGCTTTCAGATAAGCTAACGATGCGTTAACGGCGCTCTTGCCAAAATGCCAGTTGCCGGATCGAAACGCCGCGCGAATTTGGGGACGCAGGTGAGGAGGACAGCTTTGCGCGCAGGGGCGTCACGACCGTTGATCGTAATGGCGGCCGCGCTCCTCGCGGCTCAGGGCGCGCTCTCGCGGTCTGCCGCCGCCGTCGAGCAGCAGAAGGAAATCTCTGCGCTCACCGCGCGAATCGAGGCGCTCCCCGATCGTTCCCGCCTCCTCTTCGATCTCACCGGCCTGCCGCCGGTGACCGCGCATCCCGTGGCGAACCCCCCGCGCATCATCGTCGATTTGCCGGAAGTGCTTTTCCGCATGGAGGCGAACGCCGGCCTGTCGCCCGGCGACAAGCTCATAAAATCATACCGTTATGGCATCTTCGCGCCGGGACGCTCGCGCGTCGTGATCGATCTCGCGGGGCCCGCCAAGATTCTCAAAGCGGACAGCGAGGTCGCCGTCGGCGGACCGCGGCTCGTCATCGAGCTCGCCCCGACCAGCGCCGGGCATTTCGCCGCGACTGTCGCCGAACAGGCGCGCCTGCAGCCTGCGGAACCGCCGAAACTGCCAGCGACGGCCGCCAAAGCGCCAACGGACAAGCCCATGGTGGTCATCGATCCGGGCCATGGCGGCGTCGATATGGGCGCGACCTCCAAGCACGGCGAAATGGAAAAGGACGTCGTGCTCGAATTCGCGCGCGCGCTGCGGGACAAAATCCAGGAAACCGGGCGCGCGCGCGTGCTTTTAACCCGCGACCACGACATGTTTCTCCCGCTCGGCGAGCGGGTGCGAATCGGTCGCGAAAACAACGCGTCGCTGTTTATCTCGGTTCATGCGGACACGCTGTCCGCGTCCCGCGTCGAGGGCGCGACCGTGTACACGGTCTCTGAACGCGCCTCGGACGCCGAAGCGGCGCGGATGGCCGAGAAGGAGAATCTCGCGGATCAGGCCGCCGGACTTGAAAGCAAGGCGGACGCCGAAGAGGTTGGCGACATATTGTTCGAACTCACGCGGCGCGAAACCCGCGGCTACAGTCGCCAATTTTCGCATTCGCTGATCTCATTCTGGAAGGAAGTCGGGGCGCTCAACAAAAATCCAAGCCGTTCGGCGGGCTTCGTTGTGCTCAAAGCCTTTGACGTCCCCTCCGTGCTGCTCGAACTTGGATATCTTTCAAGCGAAAAGGATCTGTCCCGGCTGACGTCCCAGGACTGGCGCGAGCGCGCGGCGCAGAAAACCGCCGAAGCTGTTGACGCCTTTATCAGCGCGCGTAGCCGTGAAGCGCGGGCCCCCGCTGGAGCGCCCTCGGGCGCGGCGCGCCCACAATAAAACACAAAATCACGGCACATGGAGACAGTCGCGACGCACGATCGCCCGCGCGTCGCAGCCGCTGAAGAACGAGAAACGCAGACGCGGCGTCACACACTTGCGGATAAACGCTTCTCGCGTCGCGGCAATTTCGTGACCGGCGGCGTTCGCAGTCAAAGGCGCCGCGAGCCGGCGCCGGGAATTCGCCGAACGGTGGAATGATCCAAACGGGCGTTGTGAAAGAAAGCGACCCAAATAGTGCGATCGCTCACTATATCTGAGCTGAACGAGTCGCTCTCGCGCCAACCAGGCTCAGGCTCCCGCGGTTGCGACACGGACTTTGGCATTGAAACAATAGCCGACGCCAGCCGCCGGCCGCTCTAAGGGTGATATTTCATGCGAATGCTCGCAAGGTTTTTGGGCTTCGTCTTCGCGACCGCGACGATCGTTTTCCTCATCGGAGCGATCGCCGGGTCCGGGCTGATCTATTATTTTTCCAAGGATCTGCCCGACACAGCCCAGTTGCGCGACTACGAGCCGCCAGTGACGACAAGGCTGCACGCCGGCGACGGGTCGATCCTCGCCGAATATTCACATGAACGCCGCCTGTTCCTGCCGAGTTCCGCCATTCCGCAGCTGGTGAAACAGGCGTTCATCTCCGCCGAAGACAAGAATTTCTACAACCACGTCGGCATCGATCCGGAAGGCGTGATGCGCGCCGTAACGGTGCTCGCCCAGGGCGGCCGCCATGTGCAAGGCGCCTCGACCATCACGCAGCAGGTCGCCAAGAACTTCCTCGTCGGCAACGAGCGCTCGATCGAACGCAAGATTCGCGAAGCGCTCGTCGCCTTCCGCATCGAAGCGGCCTATCCCAAGGACAAGATTCTCGAGCTTTATCTCAACGAGATCTATCTCGGCCTTGGAAACTACGGCGTCGCCGCCGCGGCGCTCAACTACTTCAACAAATCGGTCAATGAGCTCACGCTCGCCGAGGCGGCCTATCTCGCCGCGCTTCCCAAGGCGCCGAGCAATTATCATCCGTTCCAGAACCGCGAGCGCGCCATCGAGCGCCGCAACTACGTGATCGATCGACTGATCGCCGACGGCTATGTGACCGCCGACGAAGGCGCGAAGGCGAAAGCCGAGCCGCTTGGCGTCAATCCGCGCGTTCTCTCGCCCAACACTTATGTCGCGGGCTATTTCGCCGAGGAAGTGCGCCGTCAGTTGCTGGAGCAACAAAGCGAGAAGAAGCTCTATGAAGGCGGGCTGTCGGTTCGCACGACGCTCGACCCCAAGATGCAGGCCCTCACGCGAAAGGCGTTGGCCGACGGCCTCGTTCGCTACGACGAGGCGCATGGCTTCCGCGGCGCGATGAACCACATCGACATCTCTTCCGACTGGGGCGTGACGCTCGCGGCCATTCCCGCGCTTGGCGACGTCAAGCCATGGCGCCTCGCCGTCGTGCTGGATGTGACCGGCGACGCCGCGCGCATCGGCCTTCAGCCGGGACGCGAGAAATTCGGCGAAGTGGCGCGCGAACGCGAGACCGGCCTTCTCACGGCCGAAGGCATGCGCTGGAGCGGCCGCACGCCGCGAACGGCCTTGACGACGGGCGACGTGATCTACGTCGAACCGCTCGCGGGACGCGCCGGCCAATATCGTCTGCGCCAGATCCCCGACATCTCCGGCGCAATGGTGGCCATGGACCCGCATACGGGCCGCGTCTTCTCCATGGTCGGCGGCTTTTCCTTCGACCAGTCGTCATTCAATCGCGCGACTCAGGCGTTGCGCCAGCCCGGCTCCTCGTTCAAGCCCTTCGTCTATGCGACGGCGCTCGACAATGGCTATACGCCGTCGTCGTCCATCCTCGACGAGCCGATTTCCATCCAGCAGGCGGACGGCACCTATTGGACGCCCGAGAATTTCGAAGGCGGCCACGGCACCGGCGCGCATCCGTTGCGCTACGGAATCGAGCATTCCAAGAACATGATGACGGTGCGTCTGGCGAAAGACGTCGGCATGCCGCTCATCGCCGAATACGCCAAGCGCTTTGGCGTCTACGACGAGATGACGCCCTATCTGTCCATGGCGCTCGGCGCCGGCGAAACGACGCTGCTCCGCATGGTCACCGGCTATTCGATGCTGGCGAATGGCGGCAAGCGCATCAAGCCCACGCTGATTGACCGCATTCAGGATCGCTGGGGCAAGACGGTCTACCGACATGACGAGCGTCAATGCATCGGCTGCGACTCCGCCAAATGGGAGAATCAGCTCGAACCGAAACTGATCGACAAGCGCGAACAGGTGCTCGATCCGCTCACCGCCTATCAGATCACCTCGATCATGGAAGGCGTGATCCAGCGCGGCACCGGCGTCTCGATCAGATCGGTCGGCAAGCACCTTGCCGGCAAGACCGGCACGACAAACGACGCAAAAGATCTTTGGTTCGTCGGCTTCTCGCCTGACCTCGCGGTTGGCGTCTTCATCGGCTACGATCGGCCGCGCTCGCTCGGCAGCCACGCCCAGGCCGCGCAGTTCGCCGCGCCGATCTTCCGCGACTTCATGACCGTGGCTCTGAAGGACAAGCCCGATACGCCGTTCCGTGTGCCGCCGGGGATCAAGCTCATTTCCATCGACGTGCACTCCGGGCTGCGTTCGTCGGGAGCCGGCACGATTCTCGAGGCGTTCAAGCCGGGAACGGCGCCGCCCGACTCCTACTCCGGCGGCGGCGGCCCGCGTCAGCTCGATACGCCGCATGACGTGGATCAGCAGGTCGGCAGCGGCACCGGCGGCCTCTACTAAATCGAACGCAGCGGCCGAGCGATCGGGTAAAGAATGTTTTTCCTCACCTCATCCTGAGGAGCCGCCGTAGGCGGCGTCTCGAAGGACGAGGGTGAGGAAAAAATACGTGAAAGCGGGTTTCCTCGTCCTTCGAGACGGCCTCTTCGAGGCCTCCTCAGGATGAGGAACCCCTTCACCCGATTCCCCTGCGCACGGCGGCCGGACACCTTTGGTTTCCCGCCGCCGGGCTTATATGCTCGAAGCGATGACCCTGGACGCCGAAACAACCGCGCGCGTGACGCTGGAGACTGCGGCTGGCGTGGCGATCCTGACGCTGAACAGCCCCGCCTCGCGCAACGCTCTGTCTCTCGCGATGATCGACGCCCTCTCGGGCCGGCTCGACGCGCTTGCCGGCAGCAACGACGTTCGCGTCGTCGTGCTGCAGGCGGAAGGCCCCGCCTTCTGCGCCGGTCATGACCTCAAGGAGCTGACGGCGCATCGCAACGATCCCGACCGAGGCCGCGCCTTCTTCGATAAGACGATGCGCGCCTGCTCGGCGCTAATGCAGAAAATCGTGACGCTGCCTCAGCCGGTCGTCGCCGCTGTCGATGAGATGGCGACGGCCGCGGGCTGCCAGCTCGTCGCGAGTTGCGATCTCGCCGTCGCCGGCCCGCGCGCGCGCTTCTGCACGCCGGGCGTTAACATCGGCCTTTTCTGCTCGACGCCGGCCGTGGCGCTCTCGCGCAATGTGGCTCCAAAGCAGGCGATGGAGATGCTGCTCACGGGCGTTCCCATCAACGCCGAGGAGGCGCTGCGCATCGGCCTCGTCAACCGCATGTCAGCCGATGGCGCCCGGACCGGCGCGCTGGCGCTGGCGCGACTCGTCGCGCAAAAATCCCCGCAGGCGATCCGCTTCGGAAAGAGGGCCTTCTATGCGCAGAGCGAGAAGCCGCTTTCGGACGCCTATGAACTGGCGAGCGCCGTGATGGTCGAGAACATGCTGGCGGAAGACGCCAAGGAGGGCGTCGCGGCGTTTCTGGAGAAGCGTGCGCCCGCATGGGCCGAAAAGTGAGAACCGGCCTTATACGCTGCTAAAAGTCGCGCCGCTCTCGGCTGCGCCGACGCTGATCTTTCTTGCGCCTCTCTCAGCTAACCGGACGAGGCGCCGCACGCTGTTTCGATCTTAAATGATGTTCGCCGCACCTAGCCTGTTTGGCACGGCGCGTCATTTTTGAAGGAAGAGAAAAATGTCCAGATTGCGCAATCGCGCCCTGCATCTGGCGCTGCTCCTTGCGCTCGCGATCGCCTTCACGCTCGCCGCCTTCCCGGCGCGCGCAGGCTGATCATCGAGCGCCGCCGCGAAACACGCTCAGCTGCTTTGGCGGGCGTCAATGACTTATCGCGAGTTTTTTTAGAACTCATTTTTAGGAGAGTGAAATGAATGCTTTTCGTCTTTCGATCGCGCTCGCCGTCGCATCCTGCGCTTTTGCGCCGCCCGCGAAGGCGGATTTAACCGTCTGCAACAGAACGCCCGATCAAGTCACCGTTGCGTCCGCTTGGGTGAGCCCGAGCGGCGGATTCACCTCAGAGGGATGGTGGAAGCTTCGCGCCTGCGGCGGCTGCGAAAGAGTCGTCCTTCGCAGCGAGACGTCCGATCCGCACAATTACTTTTTCTACGCCCATGGCGCCGGCAGGGAATGGCGCGGCGACTCGGCTTTTTGCACGACCCCGGGCGCATTCAAGATCGGCAACGCCAAGCGCTGCGTGTTTGGACGACGTGGCCAGATGAAGAACTTCGTTCATGTGACGAGCGGCAGCGGCAATCATACGCACAGCCTCACCGGCCGCTCGAGCAGCGGTCGCGTGTGCATTGATTGAAGTCGCGACCTATTCGCCGAGATAGCGCAGCGCCGCGGCGGCCGCGAAGGGGCAAAGCGCGAGAGCGGCGAGCGTGATCGCGCATAGGATCGCGAAGGGCGCGTAGAAGGGCACGGTTCCGCCGCTCGCCGCCTCCGCGGCGGAGACGCCGAAGATCAGCACCGGGATCGTCAGCGGCAGGACGAGCAGCGCCATAAGCAGGCCGCCGCGCCGCACGGTCACGGTCGCCGCCGCGCCAATGGCGCCGATCAGCGTGAGCGCCGGCGTGCCGACAAGCAGCGTCGCGACGACGCCGAGAAGCGCCATGGCCTCCTGTTGCAGCATCAGTCCCAGAAACGGCGCGGCGATCACGAGCGGCAGGCCGGTCGCCGCCCAATGCGCCGCGCATTTGACGAGCACCGCCAATTCGAGCGGCGTCTCGGAAAGATGGAAGAGATCGAGGGAGCCATCCTCGGCGTCGGCCTGAAACAGGCGATCGAGACAGAGCAGCGTCGCCAGCAGCGCCGCGATCCACAGGATCGCCGGTCCGATGCGGGCGAGGAGATTGGGATCGGGCCCGACGGCGAAAGGCACGATCGCGACGAGCGTCAGGAAGAAGACGACGCCCATCGCGCCGGAGCCGCCGATGCGGCGCGCGACGCGCCATTCGCGCAGGAAAAGCGCGACGAGCGGAGAGCTCACTCTAGACTCCAGGCTTTTATGGCGTTCGCGCCAATCCCCCGGCCCCTCACCTCACCTCTCCCCGCTCTCGCGGGGAGAGGGGGCGGCAAGCGCGGCGCTGATGACCCCTCTCCCCGCTGGCGGGGAGAGGTAAGGCGAGGGGCGAGGGCAAGGAGCCACGGAGAGCAACGCAGCATTATCCCGCGCTCCCTAGCGGCAATTCCTTTGCTTCGTTCAATCCCAGCGGCTCATGCGTCGCGGCGACGATCAATCCGCCGAGCGCGCAATGATCGCGCATGGCGAGCGCGAATTTTTCGCGTGAGGCGCGGTCGAGCGCCGTCAGCGGCTCGTCGAGCAGCCAGAGCGGCCGAAAGGCGACGAGGAGGCGCGCCAGCGCGGCGCGCCGTTTCTGACCCGCCGAGAGAACGCCAAACGGCGCGGCCGCGACATGGGAGAGACCGACGACCGCGAGCGCCGCGCCGACTGTGCGGCTGCGCGCGTCCGGCCCTTGAGTGAGATAGCGCGACCAGAAATCGAGGTTCTCCTCGACGCTTAGCGCCGCCTTCATCCCGTCGCTATGGGCAAGGTAATGCGCCTGCTGCGGCAGTTCGACGTCGCTCGGCCCGCCTTCGAGAGCGATCGAGCCTCCGGCGCGCGGCAGCAGTCCCGCCAAGGCCCGCAGCAGCGTCGATTTCCCGGCGCCGTTGGGACCCGTCACGATCAGCGCCTGCCCGGCGGAAAGCGAAAAGCTCAGGTGATCGAGCACGCGCCTGCCCCCGCGCAAAACGCCGAGATTATCGACGTAAAGACGTAAAGCGCCATCGACGGGCGGCTGAACGGGCTGGGACACATCGATCGACATGCGCTCCGCATAGAGCTTTGCGATCGACTCCGCCAGACAGGGGCTCGCGCCTCAAGCGCCCCGCCCTGGTCCCGCAGGGCGATCGGGTGAACGGCTTCCTCATCCTGAGGAGCGTGCGCAGCACGCGTCTCGAAGGACGAGGAAGCCCGTTTTCACGTATTTCTCCTCACCCTCGTCCTTCGAGACGCCGCCTGCGGCGGCTCCTCAGGATGAGGGTGAGGAAAACAATTCTTCACCCGATCGCCCGCCCCCTGCCCCCGTCCGCGCCGCTGGCGCAGACGGGACGGGAATGCTAAGCAGCGCAGACCCTTTCTTGGACGCTCAGCGGCCCAAGTTCTCGCTAATCGCGCGCGGCGCGCCCGTTATTCAGGGATTGCCCAGTAAGTGACGAAGCATAAGAGCTTAGAGGATTACGCGGCAAGGCGATTCCGTTTTGCTGGCAACGCCTTGCTGGAGTTCAGCGACCCGTTCTTCGCCCAGATCGACAGGCTGCGGGCCGAATTCGAGGCGCAGGGCAAGCATTTCGTCAGCTTCGCCAATTACGATTATCTCGGGCTCGCGAATCACCCGCGGATCCGCGAGGAAGCAAAGCGCGAGATCGACGGCCTCGGCATCGGCGCGCTGGCCTCGCGGCTTGTTGGCGGCGAACGCACCACGCACAAGCCGTTCGAGGCGGAGATCGCCGAATTCCTTGGCATGGAAAGCGCGCTGACGCTCGTCTCCGGCTATCTCTCCAATGTGACGACGATCGCCTGGCTGATGAGCGGCAAGCGCGATGCGATCTTCATCGACGAACTCGCGCATAACAGCATCGTCGCGGGCGCCGACGGCGCGCCGGCGCAGGTCGTCAAATTCCGCCACAACGACTTGGATCATCTCGACCATCTGCTCGCGCGTCATCGCGAGGAATACCGCAACGTCCTGATCGTGGTGGAGGGCGTCTACAGCATGGACGGCGACACCGCCGACCTGCCGCGGCTCCTCGCCATCAAGGAAAAATACAAGGTCTGGCTGCTTGTCGATGAGGCGCATTCTCTCGGCGTGCTCGGCGCGACGGGCCGCGGCCTCGCCGAACATCAGGACGTCGATCCGGCGCGCATCGATCTCATCGTCGGCACCATGTCGAAGACGCTGGCGTCCTGCGGCGGCTATGTCTGCGGCAAGAAGCAGGTCATCGACTGGTTTCGCTATACGCTGCCGGGCTTCGTCTACAGCGTCGGCCTGTCGCCCGTCATTCTCGCCGCCGCGCGCACCGCTCTGCGGCTGATGCAGGAAGAGACCTGGCGCATCGCCAAACTCGCCGACAACGCCGAGCTCTTCCGCACCGTGGCGCATGAAGCGGGATTCTCGACCGGCCCGGCGATCGGCCGCGGCGTCGTGCCGATCCTGTTCTCGAGCGACGTCGAAACGATGTGGGCGTCGCAGCATCTGCTGGAGAACGGCTATTACGTGCCGCCGGTCGTGCGCATCGGCGTGCCGAAGGACGGGCCGCGGCTGCGCTTCTTCTTCTCGGCGAACCACAGCGAAGCGGAAATCCGCGGCGTCATCCAGATGCTGCGCGACATGCCGCCGGTGACGGAAGAGGCGCATCAGATCGTCGCCGCGGCGATGGCGGGCGGCTAGCGCTGACTCCCGCGTCACTTTGACGCTTTCGATTAAGGCCAGCGGCCGCTAGGACTTGCATATGGCGCGGATCGAGATTCTTCCGGTCGACGGCCCTTTGCGCTTTGCGACCTTCTGCAGGCTCCCACGGCTGCTTTATGCCGGCGCGGAGGGCTTCGCGCCCCCGCTCGACCTCGAGCGCTGGAGCGTCTTCGCGCATAAGCTCAACCCGCATTACAAGCTCGTCGAGGAGCAGAAATTTCTCGCCCGACGTGACGGCCAATGGGTCGGCCGCGTCATGGCGCAGATCTATAAGCCCGGCGTCACGCCGGTCGGCGCCTCCAATGCGCAATTCGGCGCGCTCGACGCAATCGACGACGTCGAGGTCGTGCGCGCGCTGACCCTGGCCGCCGAGGACTGGTTGCGCGCCAAGGGCGCGGCGCGGATCAACGGACCGTTCTCGCCCTCGGTCAACAAGGAGTGCGGACTTCTTGTCGATGGCTTCGACGCCACGCCGATGTTCTTCATGCCCTGGCATCCGCCCTATCTCTCGCGCCATCTCGAGGCGCTGGGCTACGAGAAGGCGCAGGACCTCCTGTCCTACCGCTTCGACATTTCGAGCGACGAGAGCGACAAGCCGGCGCGCATTTCAACGCGGCGCGAGTGGCGCGATCGCTTGAAACTCCGGCCGTTGAACATGAAGGCCTTGAAGCAGGGCGAAACCGCGCTGATGGCCGAGCTGTTCAACGACGGCTGGAGCGGAAATTGGGGTTTCGTGCCCTTCACCAAGGAAGAATTCGACTCCGACGCCGACGCGCTGCAATATCTCGTGCCGGCGGATTTCGGCATCGTCGTCGAGCTCGACGGCGTTCCGCAGTCCTTTGCGATCGCGCTTCCCAATCTCAACGAAATTCTCGCCGATCTCGACGGCCGCCTGTTCCCCTTCGGCTGGGCGCGCGCGTTTCAGCGGTTCCGCTCGCATCAGTTCAAATCGGCGCGGCTGTTGCTGCTTGGCACGCGCAAGACGCTGCAAAGAAGCGCGACCGGCGGCGCGATCTTCCTGTCGCTGGTCGAAGAGATGCGGCGGCGCCACGCGAAAATCCGCGTTCCGCATCTCGAAGCGGGATGGGTGTTGGAAAGCAACGCCGACATGCGCCGGCCGATCGAAATGTTCGGCGGCAAGGTCGACAAAATTCATCGCATTTATGAAAAGCGCCTCACGGTCGGCGGCGGCGACGAGGCGATGCGTATGCGCGACGGCGTCACGGCAACTCAGCTACAGGATGCAACGTCATGAACGGCATATCCGTCACCGCCAATGGCGCCGACCGCTCGCATGTCGAACGGCGCAAGCTGATCCTCGAAAAATATCCGCAAGTGCGCGAACTTTTCGGCAAGGACCCGGTGACCTTCAAGATCACGGCGGCGATTTTCGTCGGGCAGTTTGTCATCGCCGCGATCTTGGGTTCGCTCGGCCTTTCTTACTGGTGGCTGTCGCTCTTGATGGCGATCTGCGTCGGCGCCTTCGCCAATCACGCCAATTTCGTCATCATCCACGACGCGATCCACAATTGCGTTTTCGAGAGCCCGCTCGCCAATAAATGGACGGCGATCCTCGCCGATCTTCCCAACGCCTTTCCGACGGCGATGGGCTTTCGCTGCTACCACATCAAGCATCATTCGCATCTCTCGGCCTATGACTATGACGCCGACATTCCGAGCCGCTGGGAGGTCGAATGGGTCGGCAACAGCGGATGGCGCAAGGCCGCTTGGATCTTCTTCTTCCCGGTCATTCAGCTTGCGCGCCTGTCGCGCCTGAAAGGCACGGTGCCGATCTGGGGAACCTGGACCTACGTCAATATCGCCGTCATCGCCGTTTTCGATCTTTTCGTGCTCTGGGCCTTTGGGCCGAACGCGCTGCTCTATCTTTTCTTTTCCTTCTGGTTTTCGGTCGGAGGCATGCATCCGTTGAGCGCGCGCTGGCTGCAGGAGCATTTCGCCTTCGGCCCCGATCAGGGAACGTTCGACTATTACGGGCCGCTCAACACGCTCGCGCTCAACATCGGCTATCACAACGAACACCACGACTTTCACGAGATCCCGTGGAACCGATTGCCTCAGCTGAAGGCGATGGCCCCGGAGTTCTACGATGATCTGCGATGCCATCGCTCCTGGACGGCGCTGCTCGTCACCTTCATTTTCGATCCGACCTATTCACTCGGCACGCGGTCGGAAAATGTCACGCAGGCGGCGGAGCGCGTAGCGCCTGTCGTCGCGCCGGCGGAGTAAGTCATGACGCAGGACGTAAGAACGGAAGCGCTCGACGCTTCGCCCCGCCTCTTCGAGAGCGATCTTCTCGATAAGCTGTCGCGCGTGCACCATTTGACGCCGGTGATCGTCTATTGCCCGATCACTCTCGGCCTGGTGTTCTATTCGCTCACCTTCAACAGTCTGACGCTCGTCTTATTGGGTCTTGTCGTCGGCTATCTCGGCTGGACGCTGACCGAATATTTCGGCCATCGCTATCTCTTCCACACCGTGTTCGCGCTGCCGTTCGGGCTTGGACCGCGCTTCCAGTTCCTTATCCACGGCGTGCATCACATCTATCCCAACGACCCGCTGCGGCTCGTCATGCCGCCGCTGCTCTCGGCGCCGATCATGCTGATCGCGCTCGTCTGCGCCCGCCTGATTTTTGGCCCAACATTCGCGTGGCCGGCGCTGGCCGGCTTCATCACCGGCTATGTGATCTATGATTGCGTGCACTACTGGACGCATCACGGGCAGCCGAAATCCGACTTCGCCCGCATGGTGAAGCGCCTGCACATGCTGCATCATTTCCGCGACGCCGAGAAAGGCTTCGGCGTTCACGCGATCTGGTGGGACTATGTGTTCGGCACCGCCTATCGCAAGGACGAGACGCCCGGCACGCGCGCGGTGTGAGGGCGCGCACTACCTCCCCCTTGCGGGGAGGTCGATCGCCAAAGGCGATCGGGTGGGGGTAATAGAATTCACCCCACCCGGCTTGCTTCGCAAGCCACCCTCCCCGTCGAGGGGAGGGAAACGCCCTAACTGCGGCGAGCGCTGAATTTTACCCCTGCCCCGTCCGCTTAAACCACTCGTCTTCGGTAATCACTTCGATCCCCAACTCCGCAGCCTTTTTGAGCTTCGAGCCCGCGCCGGGACCGGCGACCACAAGATCGGTTTTCTTCGACACCGACGCCGCGACATGCGCGCCGAAACGCTCGGCCTGCGCCTTCGCTTCGTCGCGCGTGAGCCGCTCTAGCGCGCCGGTGAACACCACCGTCTTGCCGGAGACGGGCGACGTGGACGCCACCGCCGGCATCGGCTCCAGCGTGATTTGTTTGAGCAGCGCGTCGAGTTCGCGCTCATTATGCGGCTCGGCGAAAAAATCGTGCAGCGCTTCGGCGACAGCAGGGCCGACGCCGTCGATCGAATCGATGCGGGCGCGCGCTTCGCTCCCCAACGCCGCATCGCGCGCCGTCTCGCGCAACGACTCGAAGTCGCCGAAATGGCGGGCCAGCCGGCGCGCATTGGTCTCGCCCACGTGGCGCACGCCAAGCGCAAAGATGAAGCGATTGATCGGCGCCCTTCGCCGCGCCTCGATCGCCGCAAAGAGGTTGCGCACCGAGGTCTCGCCATAGCCCTCGCGTTCCGCGAGTCGCGGCGACATCTGCGCTTCGCGCTCGGCAAGCGCAAAAATGTCGGAAGCGGTTTTGATGAGCCCTTCATCGTAGAAAAATTCGATCTGCTTGTCGCCGAGACCTTCAATGTCCATGGCGTTGCGCGAGGCGAAATGCTTTAGGCGCTCGATCGCCTGCGCCGGACAAACAAGCGATCCGGTGCAGCGGCGCACGACGTCGGCCTCGCCGGTCTTTTCGTCGATTTCGCGCAGCGCCGCCGAGCCGCAGCGCGGGCAGACATGGGGAAACTGATAGGGCTTCGCGCCGTGCGGACGCTGCTCCTTCACCACTTCGACAATCTGCGGAATGACGTCGCCGGCGCGCTGCACGACGACGGTGTCGCCGATGCGAATATCCTTGCGTGCGATCTCGTCTTCGTTGTGCAGCGTGGCGTTCTGCACGACGACGCCGCCGACCGTCACCGGCTCGAGCCTCGCGACCGGCGTTAAGGCGCCCGTGCGCCCCACCTGAATCTCGATATCGCGCAAAATTGTCGTGGCGCGTTCGGCAGGGAACTTGCGCGCGACGGCCCAGCGCGGCGCGCGCGAGACAAATCCAAGCCGCTCCTGCAGCACGATGTCGTCGACCTTGTAAACAACGCCGTCGATGTCATAGCCGAGCGTCGCGCGTTGCGTTTCGATCGAACGGTAATGCGCCAGCATGTCTTCCGCGTCCTCGCAGAGCGTCGTCAGCGGATTGACCGGCAACCCGTAACGGCGCAGCGCCTCAAGCACGCCCAGTTGCGTATTCGCAGGCAGCGCGCTCGTCTCGCCCCACCCATAGGCGAAGAAATGCAGCGGACGGGATGCGGTGATCTTTTGATCGAGCTGCCGCAGGGAACCGGCGGCGGCGTTGCGCGGATTGGCGAAGAGCGTTTTGCCCGCGTCCTTCTGCCGTGCATTGAGCGCGGCGAAATCCTTGTGCGTCATATAGACTTCGCCGCGCACTTCAAAAACGTCGGAATGATCGCCGCGTAGCCGTTGCGGGATTTCGTCGATGGTTCGGACATTGGCGGTGACGTCTTCGCCCTCATAGCCGTCGCCACGCGTCGCCGCCTGCACGAGATGGCCTTTCTCGTAGCGCAGCGAACAGGACAGCCCGTCGATCTTCGGCTCAAAGGTGAAGCGCAGCGGGCTTTCACCCAGGCCAAGAAATCGGCGCACGCGCGCGACGAATTCCAGGACCTCTTCGTCCGAGAAGACGTTGCCGAGCGAGAGCATCGGCACGGCGTGCTTCACTTTGGCGAATTTTTCAGACGGCTTGGCGCCGACCGTCTTCGTCAGCGACTGCGGGGTCGCGAGTTCGGGGCAAGCCTTTTCCAATTCCTCGTAACGACGGCGCAGCGCGTCATAGTCGGCGTCCGAGATCGTCGGCGCGTCTTCCCGGTAATAGCGCCGATCGTGCGCCGTGAGTTCTTCATGCAGCCGCGCATGTTCGGCGCGCGCTTCGGAAAGGGAAGGCTCGGGAGGCGACTTGGCCATATGCTGGACGATCCGGTCGATAGGGCGCGCCGGGCGGCGCTTTATTCTTTCAAGGCTGAAAGAGCGAGTTCTAATCGATCGCTACCCCAGAATAGTTCCTCTTTTGCAAAAAAGCTCGGCGCGCCGAACACGCCCCGACTCTTGGCCTCATCCGTGCGAGCTCTGAGCAATCGCTTTATGGACTCGTCATTGGCGCGGTTAAGAGTCGCCTCCCCATCGAGCGAGAGACGCCGCAAGATTTCCTTCAGAACGGAGGGGTCCGAGATGTCGAGGTCATCGGAGAAATTGGCGCGATAAACGGCCCGAACGAAGTCAGAAAGCTTCTCCGCCCCATCCAATGCGGTTGCAACGCGCGCGGCCAAAAGGCCGTTGCGCGGAAAGGCGCTCGGCCGGCGCCAGGCGATGCCCTTGCTCTGGCAGAGACGCTCGATGTCGCGCCACATGTAGGCGCCTTTTGCTGGATAGAGATTAAAGGGTGAATCCCGCCAGCCCTGCTCGGCGAAGATCGGCCCGAGAAGAAAGGGTCGCCATGCCACCTCGATGCGAGCGGCGGCGGCCTTTTCCTCGATCTCTTCCGCAGCGACGTAAGAATATGTGCTCGCGAATTCGAACCAGAACTCGATTTTCTCCGTCATCTTCGCCCTATGCCGCTTCCGGCGCGGCGCCGACGAGGCGGCGCGCATCCCGCGCGCTGATCGGGCGCCCAAAGGCGTAGCCCTGCGCGAAGCCGCAGCCGAGCTGATAAAGCTCGATGGCGTCCTGCTCGGTCTCCGCGCCCTCGGCGACGACGTCCATGCCGAGATCCTGCGCCAGCGCGATGATCGAGCGCAGAATGATGGGGCGCGCGCCCTTGCCGGACTGCTTGATGAAGGAACGATCGATCTTGATCGTGTCGAAGGGGAAGCGCTGCAAATAGGCGAGCGACGAATAGCCGGCGCCGAAATCGTCGAGCGACAGCCCCGCGCCGAGTTCCCTGATGCGCGCCAGCATCTGCGCGGCATATTCGGGATTCTCCATCACCAGACTCTCGGTCAGTTCAAGTTTGAGGCTGCCTTTGGCGATGTCATTGCGCATCAACACGCTTTTGACGTCGCGCAGGAGGTCGTGGCGCAAGAGCTGACGCGACGAGACATTGACGGAGGCGAAAATCGGCGGATCGACCGCAAGCGCGCGTTGCCAGGCCGCGAGTTCGCGCGCCGTGCGCTCCAGCGCCAAAAGTCCGAGGTCGATGATCAGCCCCGTCTGCTCGGCGATGGGCAAGAATTCGGAAGGCTCGAGCCGACCCAAGCGCAGATGGTCCCACCGCAGCAAGGCCTCGAATCCGGCGATGGTGCGATCCTCGAGCCTGACGATCGGCTGGAAGAAAACCTTGATCTCGCCCCGCTCCAGCGCCCGCCGTAGATCGGCCTCGAGCGTCAGGCGATCGGAGCGCTGCGCACGCATGGCCGGGCGGAACACTTCGATGCGGTTGCCGCCCGAGCGCTTGGCGTGGCGCATCGCGATTTGGGCGTCTTCCAGCATGTCGCGGGCGCCGGGATGCGTCTGCTGGTCGTAGAGCGCGATGCCGATCGAGGCGAACAGCGCGATCTCCTGGTCGGTGAAGCGCACCGGAATAGACAGCGCGCGGCGCACCGAATCGGCGATGGAGATGACGTGGTCGGCGTGCGACTCCGAAACGAGGATGATCGCGAATGTATCGCCTGAAAGTCGCGCCAGCGTGTCTTGTGGCTGCAACAGCCGCGTCAGGCGATGCGCCACGGTGAGCAGAATGCTGTCGCCCATGGCCATGCCGACCTGCTCATTGATCAGCTTGAAGCGGTCGATGTCGATGACGAGGATCGTCGGGCGCACGTCCTTTTCCATGCGCGCGAGAATCAGGGCCGCCTCTAGCCGGTCGAAGAACAATTCGCGGTTCGGCAGGCCCGTCAGATTGTCATGCACGGCGTCGTGCAGCAGCCGTTCCTGGGCGTTGCGCTCGTCGGTGACGTCATTGAGCGTGCCGACGACGCGGATCACCTCGCCGTCGGGACCGACGACAGGCCGCGCCCGCAGCCGGTAGCAGAGGTAATGGCCGTCCGCCGCGCGCAGGCGAAAGTCCTGATTGATGCGGCCGCGCCGCTGCTCGAGAATGGCGTCGAGACAGGCGCGATAGCGGTCCTGCTCGAAGGGATGCAGCAGATCGAGCCAGGAGGAGGCGGCGCCCTCGAGCCCGCCGCGGTCGAGTCCGAGCGCCGCTTCCGCCTCCGGGCTGACATAGATGTGGTCCGACGGAACGTCCCAGTCGAACACGATCTCATTCGCGCCGGTGAGCGCGAGGGCCTTGCGCTCGACGTCGCTGATGGCGCCGTGCGACAGCCCGCCGGCGGCGAAGGCGTTTTGCATCACCGTGAAACCGATCAGCATCACGATGAGCACCAGACCGCCGACAAGCGCGGGAGAGACAAGATCGTTGGTGATCCAGCCGGCGACCGCAAATCCGGCCGTCGCCACCCACACAGCCAGCAGGAACCAGGTCGGGATCAGCATGATGGCCCGATCGAAGCCGTGCGACGCGAGATAGAGAATCAGCACGAATCCGACGACGGCGGCCGTCGCCAGCGAGATGCGCGCAACGCCAGCGGCGACGGGCGCGTCGAACACCGCAAGACCGACGAGGTCCAACAGGATCAGCAGCCACAGGGCGGCGACGTGCCAGGCGCGCACATGCCAGCGGTTGAGGTTCAGATAGGCGAAAAGGAAGACGACGAGCGTCGCCGACAGAACCGTTTCGGCCCCAGCGCGCCAGATGCGGTTGGCGTTGGCGTCAAAGCCGAAAATCTTGTCCCAAAAGCCGAAATCGATGCACACATAGGCCAGCACCGCCCAGGCGAGCGCCGCCGCCGCCGGGAAAATCACGGCGCCTTTCACCACGAAGACGATGGTCAGAAACAGCGCGAGCAGGCCGGCGATGCCGATGACGATGCCCTTATAGAGCGTCAGGCTCGTCACCTTGTCCTTATAGGCGGCTGGCTCCCACAAATAGAGCTGCGGCAGGTTCGGCGTGCGCAGCTCCGCGACATAGGTGACCGTGGTTCCGGGGTCGAGCGTCAGCCGGAAAACGTCGGCGTCCGAGGCGTCTTCGGCCTCGGGCGGAAAGCCCTGGCTGGCCGTGATCGCCGAAATGCGCGTCGAGCCGAGATCGGGCCAGATGACGCCCGAGCCCTGCAGGCGGTAATGCGGGGCGACGATCAGGCGCTCGATCTGCTCATCCGTGTCGTTGGTGAGCGCGAAAACGATCCAGTTGGGCTGGCTGCCGGCCTCCTTGGCGCCGACCTCGATACGGCGGACGATGCCGTCCGAGCCAGGCGCGGTCGAGACCTGCAGCCGGTCGCCCTGCGAGGAATGTTTCTCGATGACATTGGTGAGATCGATCGCGCGCGCGCCCTGCGGCACCCGCACCGACTCCATGGCGACGGCCTGAGCCGAGAGGATGAACAAAAAGAGCGCAACCAGGTATTTTTTCAGACGCACGAATTCTCTTCTCGATGCCGCAGGCTCGGAGAACGCGCCTGGCGCGGTCGATGCCGGGCGCCAAACGCGTGGGCGGGCTGTCATCGCCAGACTCTGATGGGAAAGTGGTAGAGGCTTCGAGCCCTGCCGGCAAGCCGATTCGCCAAGCTTTGCAATAACGGTATGTTCCTTGCGTCGCTGCGCTTCTTGGCCGCGCTTGCGGAGCGCGGACGGCGCCAATATACGCTGCTTGAAGGCCACCGTCGCTATCTGCAGGCGCATGGCGGTTTTTTTGCGGTGTGCCCACCCGCGAAATTCTGGGAAAACGGGAACGGATTGGATGCGAAGCGCTCTCGGCGGCCCTCGCCTTCTGCTGCGCCGACTCCGCGAAATCAGCGCGGAACCGGTGAGCGCACAGGCGCGGCTCGACAAGATCGTGGTGCAGATCGCCGCGAATATGGTCGCCGAGGTTTGTTCCGTTTATGTGCTGCGCGCCGACCAGCGCTTGGAGCTTTACGCCACGGAGGGCCTTAACCGCGAGGCCGTGCATCTCACCACGATGCACGCGGGCGAAGGACTTGTCGGCCTGATCGCCAAAAGCGCCGAGCCTCTCGCCCTTTCGGAGGCGCAGGAGCATCCCTCGTTCTCCTACAAGCCGGAGACGGGCGAAGACGCCTATCACTCCTTCCTCGGCGTGCCGATCCTGCGCGGCGGCAACACGCTCGGCGTGCTCGTCGTGCAGAACAAGGTGCGCCGCGTTTATTCTGAAGAAGAGATCGAGGCGCTGCAGACGACGGCGATGCTGCTCGCCGAGCTCATCGCTTCGGGCGAATTGCAGGCGATCGAAGACCCGCGCGATCTCGCGCTTTATCGCCCGGCGTCGCTGAGAGGCGCGCCGATGGCGGAAGGCGTCGGCCTCGGCCATGTGCTGCTGCACGAGCCGCGCGTCGTCATCAAGCAGCTCGTCGCCGAGGACATGCCCTCTGAACTCGCGAGGCTCGAACATGCGATCGACGCGATGCGCCAGTCGATCGACGAGCTCGTCGCCCATAGCGACCGCATCGCCGCCGGCGAGCCGCGCGACGTGCTCGAAACCGTGCGGATGGTCGCCTATGACCGCGGCTGGGTGCGCCGCCTGCGCGAAGCGGTGATGACCGGGCTGACGGCGGAGGCGGCGGTCGAGCGCGTTCAGAACGACGCGCGCGCCCGCATGCAGCGCCAGACCGATCCCTATCTGCGCGACCGCCTGCACGATCTCGACGATATCGCCAACCGGCTGCTGCATCAGCTGACCGGTCAGAGCTACGTCGCCGATCGCGACAGCGTGCCGGAAAACGCCATCATCGTCGCGCGCACCATGGGGCCGGCGGCGCTTCTCGACTATGACCGCAAGCGGCTGCGCGGCCTCGTGCTGGAGGAAGGCGGGCCGACGAGCCACGTCGCCATTGTCGCGCGCGCGCTCGGCATCGCCACCGTGGGGCTCGTCGCCGGCCTGATCGACATCGTCGAAACCGGCGATCCGATCATCGTCGACGGCACGACCGGCGAAGTGCATGTCCGGCCGCAACCCGACGTGCAGAGCGCTTATGCCGAAAAAGCGCGGCTGCGGGCGCGGCGTCAGGAGCAATACGCCAAGCTGCGCGATGTGCCGGCGGTCACCAAGGACGGCGTCGAAATCGGGCTGCAGATGAACGCCGGCCTGGCGATCGACATGCCGCATCTGCATGAGACCGGCGCGAATTCGATCGGACTATTCCGCACCGAGTTGCAATTCATGCTCGCGCCGCGCTTTCCGCGCATGGACGAGCAATATCGCTTCTACAAAGCCGTGCTCGACGCCGCGCCGGATAAGCCGATCACGTTTCGCACGCTCGACATCGGCTCCGACAAGATCCTTCCCTATATGGCGAAGATCGAAGAGGAGAACCCGGCGCTCGGTTGGCGCGCCATCCGCATCGGCCTCGACAGGCCGGGGCTTTTGCGCATGCAGCTGCGCGCGATGCTGAAGGCAGGCGCCCATCGCGATCTGCGCATCATGTTTCCGATGATCGCCAATGTCGCCGAATTTGACGCAGCGAAAGCGATCGCGCTGCGGGAGCTCGACCACATCACGCATCATCGCCATCCGCCGCCGACGCGATTGGAGCTCGGCGCGATGGTGGAAGTGCCGTCGCTCCTGTGGGAAATCGATCTTATCGCCGAGCGCGCGGATTTTCTGTCGGTCGGATCGAACGATCTGGTGCAATACATGTACGCGGCCGACCGCGACAACACGCGCGTTTCGAAGCGCTACGACAATCTCTCGCGGCCGGTGCTGCGCGCGCTCGAGCGCATCGTCACGGCCGGCGCGCGGCACAACGCGCCGGTGACGCTCTGCGGCGAGATGGGCGGCCGCCCGCTCGAGGCGCTGGCGCTGCTCGGCATCGGCTACCGCTCGCTGTCGATGGCGGCGTCCGCCATCGGTCCGGTCAAATCAATGATCCTCAATCTCAATCTCGAAGAGGCGCAGGTGTATCTCGCCTCGCTGCTCGCGTCCGACGACGGCAGCGCTTCGGTGCGCGAGCAATTGCGCGATTATGCGATTGCGCGCGGCGTGCCCTTGTAGCGAGCCCCCCTTTCTTCACGCCGTCGCCCTCACCATTGCTCGGGAAGCCCCTCCCCCATGTTCGCTCAAGACAAGCTCGACCTCATTTTGCGCCGCTACGACGAGATCGGCGACAAGCTCGCGGCCGGCGCCGACGGGCAGGCGTTCGTCGCGCTCTCGCGCGAACGCGCGACGCTCGACGCGGTCGTCGACAGGATTCGCGTCTATCGCGCGGCGCAGAAGGAATCCGACGATCTTTCCGCCATGCTCGCTGACGCCTCGCTCGACGCCGAAATGCGCGTGCTGGCCGAAAGTGAGACGGCGGCCGCGCACGAACGACTCGCTGCGGCGGAAAGCGCGCTGAAACTGGCGCTTCTGCCGAAGGACGAAGCAGACGAGAAAGGCGTCATTCTCGAAGTGCGCGCCGGCACGGGCGGCGATGAAGCGGCGCTGTTCGCCGGCGATCTCTTCCACGCCTATCAAAGATATGCGGCGCTCAAGGGCTGGCGCATGGAGATCGTGTCCGAAAGCCCCGGCCCGCTTGGCGGATTCAAGGAAATCGTCGCCGAGATCATCGGTCGCGGCGTCTATGGCCGGCTGAAATTCGAGTCGGGCGTGCATCGCGTCCAGCGCGTGCCGGCGACCGAGACGCAGGGTCGCATCCACACGTCGGCCGCGACAGTCGCCGTGCTGCCGCAGGCCGAGGACGTCGACGTCGACATCGACGAGAAGGATTTGCAGATCGATACGATGCGCGCGCAAGGCGCCGGCGGCCAGCACGTCAACAAGACCGAGTCGGCCATCCGCATCACGCATATTCCATCGGGCATCGTGGTGATGATGCAGGAGGAGCGCTCTCAACATCGCAACAGAGCCAAGGCGATGAACGTTCTTCGCTCGCGTCTCTATGACGCCGAACGACAGCGCCTCGACAATGAACGTTCGGAGGATCGCAAGCAGCAGGTCGGCTCAGGCGATCGCTCCGAGCGAATCCGCACCTATAATTTTCCGCAGGGACGCGTCACCGATCACCGCATCAATCTCACGCTCTACAAGCTCGACCGCGTGATGGAAGGCGAGTTCGACGAGATCTTCGACGCGCTGACGACCGATCATCAGCAAAAACTCCTCTCGCAAAGCGAGGCGTAGACGCGCGCCGACGAAATGACGTGCGCATGCGTCCTGTGCGCCGACGCACGAACATCGTTAGAGGCCCTCGCTAGAGTGCGGCTACTCGCCAAATGACGAGTGAGAACGCCGAGGAGAACCTCATGTCTACGTTGAAAAAGATTGTCTCTACGAGTCTCGCCGCCAGCGTCATGTTGGGGGCGGTCGGGAGCGCCACGCCGGCATTCGCGTGGTCCAAGTGGCACCATCACGGCTATGGCTGGGCGCCTTTCGCCGTGGGCGGCGCGCTCGCGTTAGGCGCAGTGGCGGCGGCCGCCGCGAGCGAGCCGGATTGCGGTTACGTTCGCGAGCCGATCTATAGCCGCTATGGCTATGTCATCGGCTACCGCGCCGTGCCGACGTGCTGATGCGGCCAAGATCCCGTCGTCAGGAAGGGGCCGGCCCACGCCGGCCTTTTCATTTTGAGGCGCCGCTCACCAGCCGTAATCGAAATACTGACCGATTTCATTGTAGCGCTGCGGATCTTGCAGCGAGAAATCCTGCTGCTCCAGGAAGTAATTGTCATTGGCGTAACGATTGGGCTGCAGATTTCCCTTCGCCGCGTCCGGCGCCGCGCCGTCGTCGAGCCAGTCTTTGCCGGTCGTCAGATTATGCGGCAGAGGAATCGCAAAATCATCGCCCTGCGTCGCGGTGACCTGACCCGTCGCGACAGGCGCGCGTTGTTTCGATTTCGCCAGGGCGTCGCTCGAAGCAAGCGCGCAAACCAACGCGAGACCCAACGCCAGTTTCAAAGACTTACGCATTTTTTGAACTCCATTTCGCGTCAAGCGCCACTCTAGCTGGATCGCCCGGCGCATGGCTAGTGTCGATCGCTAGTGTCGGAAGTGGCGCACGCCAGTGAAAACCATGGCGAGACCCTGTGCGTCCGCCGCGGCGATCACGTCCTTATCATTCATGGAGCCGCCCGGCTGGATGACGGCCGTCACGCCTGCCTCAGCCGCCGCCAATAGTCCGTCCGCAAAGGGAAAGAAAGCGTCGGAAGCGACGACGGCCCCTTGCGCGAGACTTGTCGTTAGCCCCGCCGCGCGCGCGGCCTCCTGCGCCTTATGCGCGGCGGTGCGCGATGAGTCGACGCGCGACATTTGCCCAGCGCCGATTCCCACCGTGGCGGCGCCCTTCGCGTAGACGATAGCGTTCGACTTGACGTGCTTCACGACGCGGAAAGCGAATTTGAGATCCGCCAGCTCCTCGGCCGTCGGCTGGCGCTTCGTCACAACCTGCAGATTCATCTCATCGACGACGGCGCTGTCGCGCGATTGCGCAAGAAAGCCGCCTGAAACCGAGCGATAGGTCAAGCCAGCCGCGCGCGCATCTGGAACGCCGCCGGTCAACAGCAAACGCAGGTTCTTCTTGGCCCCGAGGATCGAAATCGACTCTTCGTCGGCGTCTGGCGCAATGATCACCTCGGTGAAAATCTTGACGATCTCGCGCGCCGCGTCGGCGTCAAGCTTGCGATTAAGCGCGACGATGCCGCCGAAGGCGGACACCGGATCGCAACGCAGCGCCTTGGCGTAGGCTTCGACAAGAGTCGCGCCTTCGGCGACGCCGCAAGGATTGGCGTGTTTGACAATGACGACGGCCGCGGTCCGCGCCGGATCGAATTCCGCCACGCATTCGAAGGCTGCGTCGGTATCATTGACGTTGTTGTACGAAAGCTGCTTGCCCTGAATCTGGCGCGCCGTGGCGACGCCCGGCCGCTTCTCGCCGGAAAGATAGAAGCCAGCGGATTGATGCGGGTTTTCGCCATAGCGCATCGGCTCGGCGAGTCGTCCGCCGAAGGCGCGTAGCGGCGGCGAGGCTTCGCCGATCTGCTGCGCGAGCCAGTTGGAGATCGCGGCGTCATAGGCGGCGGTGCGCGCGAACGCCTTCTGCGCGAGCCGCCTGCGCGTCGCGAGCCGCGTTGCGCCATTCATCGCCGCGAGTTCCTCGATGAGCGCGGCGTAATCATCGGGATCGACGACGACAGCGACGTCGTCGTGATTCTTCGACGCGGCGCGGATCATCGCCGGCCCGCCGATATCAATGTTTTCGACGCATTCTTCGAACGGCGCGCCTTTCGCAAGCGCCGCCTCGAAGGGGTAGAGATTGACGACGAGCAGGTCGATCGGCCGGATGTCATGCGCGAGCATCGCCGCTTCATGTTCGGGATTCTCGCGGATCGCCAGAAGGCCGCCATGCACCTTGGGATGCAGAGTCTTCAGCCTTCCGTCCATCATCTCCGGAAACTGCGTGAGATCGGCCACGTCGCGAACCGCGAGACCCGCCTCCGCGAGCGCTTTGCGCGTGCCGCCGGTGGAGACAAGCTCCACGCCATGCGTCGCCAGAACGCGCGCGAACTCGACAAGGCCTGTTTTGTCGGAAACGGAAATCAGCGCGCGCGACACGTGGCGCAAATCGACGGGCATCGCATACTCCTAACTGGCGCCGCGCTTAACATACCTTGCCGCCGGGAGGAACCTGCGCGCCTGCGCGCCGCCGGAAGCTCCAAGCGATCTCGGCGCCAGGAGCCGCCGCGCCTCGCACAATGATTTGCGCGCATTTGCGCGCGCCGCCGGGCGCGGCGAAGAAAATACTGTCTTCGATTTCGGGCGTCAGGTCTTGCGATTCAAAGATGAGAATTTCGCCGTCGGCGAGCGTGAGTTCGATTGCGCCGTCGGCGTTCGGCGCGATGCGCACGCGCGGATGAATGTGAAAGCGCAGGGCGAAATCGCTCGCTTGCGCATGTCTTCCGCCACGCTCCGCGCCGATGAGCCGATCGACGCCCAGGAGCGCGGCGCCATCGGCCGGAAGGGTCAGTTCGCGCTGATGGACGAGGCCGAAATCGCGCACATAGCCGTCATGCGACAAAATGAGCGACGTCTCGCCGTCGAGACGGCGGCGCTCGACCGCCGTGTTCCGCGGGCCGCCGAGAACGCGCCCGGCGCGCCGGCGCGGCGCGCTCTGCGGCGCGATGCGGGCGCTGGAGCGATCGCCGACGATGAGCGTCGAATGCGCGGCGGTGGCGCGCGCCAGTTCACGGGCGTCGAGATGCGGCGCCGAGGGAGCGCCGCAATTGACGACGACCCGCTCGATTCCCAGCGAATATTCGAAAGACAGGCAGCCGGCGTGGGCCGAGAGGGAAAATTCGAAAGGCGGCGGCCCCCCGGCATCGACGAGGACGAGCGCGTCGCCGGCCTCCATGCGCTGATAGCCGGCGTATGGGGCGTTGACGGGCGGCGCGCCGCGCGTGTCCTCATGGGCGAGCGCGCTCGCCAGCCGGTCCAGCGCCGTCGCGCCCATGCCGTTGAACAGCGCCAGCGAGCCGTCGCCATGCTGCAGCATCCGCAGCATCGGCATCATCCGGTCGATGGCGCGCAGGACGGCGGACGGCGTTTGCAGGCCGCGCGCCGCAATCACCTGCCGCAGCGGCAACAAATCGAGCAGCAGGTCGACCGCCACCTGCGGATTGCGGCTGACATGGCCGCCGTCGATGAGGATCTGGCGGTCGAGCTCCGCGCTGAGCGCGCGCGACACATGCGGGGCGATCTTGCGGCCGGTGTCCGCGCAAACGGCGAATTCGGCAAGCGCGATGGCGCAGAAGGCGCGATCGGCGCCGCGCGCCCCATCGCCGGCCAGCGCCCGCCACAACAGCCGGGCGTTGCGCGCGAGCGCCAGCATGAAGGCGTCATAAAAATCGGCGTCGGCGCCGTCGAGGAGCGTCGGCGATTGCGACAGGAAAGACAGAAGGCGCCGCGCGACGACGGCAGGCTCCATCGCCGGATCGTCGGCCGGAATTTTCGGAAGCGAAAGAAAATCCGCTACGAGCTCCTGCGCCGTGGCCAGCGCCACTCTGCTGTCCGAGGCCTGTAAATGCCGCAGCCAGGAAAAGCCTGCAAGCGAGCGCCGCCAGCATTCGGAAGGCGGCGCGACCAGAAAAGGCGATACGCCCCGCGCCTGCACGGTTTTCCCCTCGAAGGAGAAATAGCCGGCGTAAATCTGGTCCGCGACGGTCGAATCGGTGGTTCTGATGTCGGGAGGCGCGATGCGCAGCCGCTCCGGCGGCGCGATCGCCATCGACTTCATGAGGTGATAGGGCGCGGCGGCGCCTCGCGCGAAGGCGCCCGCCGCCCGCGCCGCGGAAACGCTCGCCAGCCGAACCCTATCCCGCAACATGATGGCGCTCAGTGGGCGTCCTCCGACAGCGGCTCTCGCGCGATAGATCTGCCACCGGCGGCGCGCCAGCCGGCAATATCAAACCCCGCCGTCCGCTTATAGTCCAAATTTCCGTGACTTCCGAATGAGATCGCGCCGGCTTCGGCGCTGCGCCATTGCATGCGAAAGGGGGAAAATGCCAATGTCGCGCCTCTTTTTTAGGAGGCTTCGCCCATGCCGCTTTACACGATCGACGGAATCGCGCCGCGCCTTCCGGCTCCCGGCCGGTTCTTCGTGGCTCCGGGCGCGCGAATCATCGGCCGCGTGGCGCTGGAGGAAGACGCCAATGTCTGGTTCGGCTGCGTGCTGCGCGGCGACAATGAGTGGATCACCGTCGGCGCCCGCACCAATATTCAGGAAAACAGCATTCTCCACACCGACATGGGCTTCCCGCTCGTCATCGGGCCGGACTGCACGATCGGCCATGGCGTCATTCTGCATAGCTGCATCATCGGCGAAGCGACGTTGATCGGCATGGGGGCGACAATCCTCAACGGGGCGAAGATCGGCGCGAACTGCCTCGTCGGCGCCAATGCGCTGGTCACCGAGGGCAAGGAATTTCCCGACTATTCGCTGATCGTCGGCTCGCCCGCCAAGGCGATCCGCACGCTCGACGAAGCGGCGCGCGAGCGCCATCTCGACTCGGCGAAACATTATGTCGAGAACGGCCAACGCTACGCGAGCGGGCTGACGCTGATCGGCTGAACTCCCTTACCGCGACACATACAGCGGGGCGCTGGTCGCGGGGGCAATCGCCACCCAGGCGTTCTGATTTTGCTGCGACTGCCGCTTGACGAAGCGGTAGGGAGCGCGCGTCCAGGGCCGCATCTCGTTGGAAAGATTGTCGAGCACGAATTCGCCGCGGTTGGTCTTGACCGTCAAGACCGAATGGCCGTCGCCGTTCTTCTCCTTCACCACGGTGAGCAGCAGCGCCTGCCGGGGAAAGCCTTCCTCGATCAGCATGCGGCGCTTTAGAAGCGCGAAATCCTCGCAGTCGCCCTTCCCGTCGCTGGGATAATCCCACTGATCGACCGCGCCCCAGTGATCGGCGTCGGCGATCGGGTCAATGTTCTCATTCACCCAGGCGTTGATGCGCGCGATCTTGCGATAGACGGCCGCGGTGAGTTCGACCTCCTGCGGCGCGGCTTCCTCGTTCTGGCATTCGCCCCGGTAGCGCTGGCAGAAGTCCACCCAGCCGTAGGGCACGCTTGTTTCGGCGCCAAGCGTGGCGAAACTCGCGGTTTCGGGTCCGGCGAAACTTTTTGCATTGACGGCGATAAGCGCCGCGCCCGCCATCCCGAGAGCCACAACCGCCTTGCTAACGATGCCCAACATAACCCGCCTCCGTGACATGAGGCGAGGTTAGTTTTCTTGTTTTGCTGTCGATGAAAGTATTTCAGCCGCATTTTACGCGAACGCGTTTAGATTTTGCTGCATCGTCGGTAAGTATAATTTCGTCTTATGAGAATGCATAAAATTTGATGCGATCTCCTATCACGCTGAACTGCATCAAGTTTTTTCCCGCCCGGCGTCTCGTTTCCGGCCCTTCCGGCCACCCACACTAAAGCTTCGAGGAAGGCCGGTTAATATGCGACCATTCTGGCGGTTAACGCGCCCGTTCAGCGCGCAAATTTTTTTAGCGAGTGTGACGGCGCGCCTTGGTGGAAGCGCAAATTCGTCACAGAGGTTTACGTTGCGAGACCGCTGACGCCGAGTTGGCGCGAGCAGGAAGCGGCGAGCGCATTCCTCGCGAATGCATATAGCGTCGTAAAGAACAATCGGCCTTGGAGCGGATCATGGAGAAGCAGCGGCTCGAAGCCTTCAGCGACGGCGTCATCGCGATCATCATCACGATCATGGTGCTCGAGTTGAAGCCGCCGCATGAGGCGAGCTTCGCGGCGCTCGCGCAGCTCGCGCCGGTGTTTTTCAGCTATGTTTTGAGCTTCGCCTATATCGCCATCTACTGGAACAACCATCATCATCTGCTGCAGGCGTCGTCGCATGTGACAGGTCGGGTGCTGTGGGCTAACGTCCATTTGCTGTTCTGGCTGTCTCTCATTCCCTTCGCCAGCGCATGGATGGCGGAGAACCATTTTGCTCGCGCGACGGTCGCGGTCTATGGCGCAGCGCTGCTGGCGCCGGCCATCGCCTATTTCATCCTCAGCCGAATGCTTCTGAAGACGCACGGACCCGAGTCGACGCTCGCGCGCGCGCTCGGCGTCGACGTCAAAGGCAAAATTTCGGTGCTGCTTTATCTGCTCGCGATCGGGCTGACGTTCATCGATCCGCGACTCTCGCTGGCGATTTACGTGTTCGTCGCGCTAATGTGGTTTGCGCCCGATCCGAGAATTGAGCGCGTTCTTACCGACAAGCGACGAAGCGAACGCGAGCGCTAACGGTAAAGCCAGGCGTTGCGCGCCAGCATGCCGCCGCCGCCGAGCGCGCGGATCGCAAGATTGCGCGCCGCGGCGGGGAGCCCGCGCATATGGAAATAGCCGCCCTGGCGACGGGAGACGCGCACGACCCGCTCGGCGCGGGGAAGCCTCGCGTCCTCATAGGCGGCGAAGGCCGTTTCCACCGTCGCGCCCAATCGCATGAAGGCGTCCCCCAAGGCGTCAGCGTCTTCGATCGCCTGCGCCGCGCCCTGCGCCAGAAAGGGAACCATCGGATGCGCCGCGTCGCCGAGGAGCGTCACCGGTCCCTGCGTCCAGTGTTCCAGCGCCGGCCGCGTGAACAAAGGCCAGTGGCGCCAGGAGGCGCCGGCTTCGATCAAGTCGCGCAGTTCTACCGCGATTTTACGCGGCGCGAGTCGGCGCGCGAGCGCCGCCCCGTCAAGAGACAGGCTTGACGCGGCGTCCTCGGCCTGCGGCGGCTCTTCGATGATGACGACGGCGTTGATTATTGACGCGTCGCGCAGCGGATAGTGCACGACATGGGCGCCCGGCAGCAGCCAGAGATTGGACTCGCGCGCGCGCAACGCCGCCGGAACGCTCTCGGCGGGCAGCGTCGCGCGCCAGGCGACGCATCCGGAATAGGCGGGCGCGTCGCGCTCGGACGGGACGAGATGGCCGCGCACGCTCGAGCGCACGCCATCGGCGCCGATCAGGCCCGCCGCCTCGATTTCCTCGACGCCGTCCTGGGTGTGCACGCGAAGGCGAACGCCTCGGGCGGTCGCTTCGAAATCGCCGACGCGGGCGCCGGCGCGGACATGAATCTGCGGATTGTCCAGCGCCGCCTGCAGCAACGCGCCCTGCAAATCGGCGCGGTGGAAAAGCCGGAACGGCGCGCCCCAGCGGGTCCTTGCGGCGGAAAGATCAAGGCGCGCTAGAACGGCGCCGTCCCGCCCGCGGCGGATATTGATGGCCTCGGGCTCCAAAGCGACGGCGGTGAGCGCCGGCTCAAGCCCGAGCTTGGCGAGGATGCGGCCGGCGTTCGGCGCGATCTGCAATCCTGCGCCGACCTCGTCGATCCGAGCAGCGCGCTCGAGCACCAGCGTGCGCTTGCCGGCGCGCGCCAGCGACAGGGCCGCGGCGAGGCCGCCAATGCCCGCGCCGGCGATGACGATCGGCGCGTTCACCCGCGAACTGTCAGGCGGCGGTGTCTTCAGAGATGCGATAGACGCATTCGGCCGGGTCGGCGCCGCCGCGCAGCGTCGCGTCGTAGACATAATGCGTCGAGCAATAGGGGCAGATCGCCTCCGAGCCCGCGCCCATGTCGAGATAGACATGCGGATGGTCGAAAGGCGGGAGCGCGCCGATGCACATGAATTCCTTCGCGCCAATCCTGATCTGCGCGACGCCGGGCTGATTGTGGAAATGGGGCGTGTAATGCTGGGCCATGATCCGCTCCTTGAGAGGCGCCGGGGCGGCGGGAACTATCCCGCCCCTATAGTCCAGTGGGAGTGCGTTGGATAGGGGTATAGCTCTTGGGGGGTTAGCTCTTGGGCGTTTCCAAGTGCGAAACGCCCAGAGTTTTCAGTCGCGCGCGCTCTTCTTCGCTGAGCGCCTTGGCGGGCGTGGCGGGGACGCCTGCCCGTCGCCGCGCCGCCATCCAGATGGCGGCGGCGCCCGCGAGCAGCGCGATCAGCGGCGCGGCCCAGAGCAGCAGCGTGCCGGGCTTCATCGGTGGGCGCAGCAGCACGAAATCGCCATAACGGGCATGGACGAATTCGCGCACCTGCGCGTCGCTCATCCCCTCCTTGAGCTTCTCGCGCACCAGAACGCGCAAATCCTTGGCGAGCGAGGCGTCGGAATCGTCGATCGACTGGTTCTGGCAGACGAGGCAGCGCAGCTCGGTGGTGATCGCCCGCGCCCGCGCTTCGAGCGCCGGATCGGCAAGCCTTTCGCCAGGCGTGACGGCGTGGGCGGTCAGGGGGAAAAGGAGGAAGAGTAACGCCGCGAGTCGAAGGCAAACCCCCCGGCCCCTCACCTCACCTCTCCCCGCGAGCGGGGAGAGGAGGCGGTCGGCGCCGCGCCGCAAGGCCGATCGCATACGCGATGCGCTGATGACCCCTCTCCCCGTGAAAACGGGGAGAGGTGAGGTGAGGGGCTTGGGGGATTGGCCGAAGCAAAGATCGACGCTCATTCAGCTGGCTCCAGGGCTGGCGCGGCGGCGCGGCGGGCGACGCCGATGCGCAAACGCCGGTCGGCGAGCGACAGCGCGCCGCCGAAGGCCATGATCAGCGCGCCGATCCAGATCAGCGTCACGAGCGGCTTCCAGTACAGCCGCGCGTCGATCGTGCCGTCCTCATGCGACTCGCCGATCGCCGCATAGACCTGGCCAAGGCCGAGCGTGACGATGCCCGCCTCCGAGCGCGCCATGCGCCGCGCCTGATAGAAGCGCTTGGCCGGTTCGATCGTCGCGAGCGTCGCGCCGTCCTTGCGCACCGCCATCACCGCATAGACTTCGGAATAATTCGGTCCCTGGCGCGGGGAAACGGATTCGATGCCGATCTGATAGGGACCGACGTCATAGAAGCTCGCGGGCTTCATCGCCACGATGGTTTCGACGCCCCAGCCGGTGGCGGCGAGGCCAAGCAGCGTCAGCCCCATGCCGGCGTGAGCGATCGACGTGCCGAAGACCGAAAGCGGCAGGCCGGCGAGCCGCTTCAGGCTCGCG
Source organism: Methylocystis rosea (assembly GCF_003855495.1). Taxonomy (NCBI): domain Bacteria; kingdom Pseudomonadati; phylum Pseudomonadota; class Alphaproteobacteria; order Hyphomicrobiales; family Methylocystaceae; genus Methylocystis; species Methylocystis rosea. Next base: position 2,072,224 of record NZ_CP034086.1, read on the forward strand.
CGCCCCGAACTCCCCCGCACGCGCAGCGCAAGATCGCTCAAGGCGCCGACGACGAGATAGATCGCGATTCCGGCGGCAGAGATCGAGAGGAAGGGCGTCCCGTACCAGGCGCCGAAAGCGGCCGTCGCGACGACGCCGACAATGAAGGCGACGCGCAGCCGCTGCAAGGCGGCGGCGAGATCGCCGCGCTTCCAGGAGAGCATCTGGCCGATCGGCATCAGCAAGGCGAGCGGCAGCGCGATCGGGATCAGCACGGTGTTGAAGAAAGGCGCGCCGACGGAAATTTTCTCGCCGGTGATCGCTTCCAGCGCCAGCGGATAGAGCGTCCCGACGACGACGGTGGCGCAGCACGCCGAAAGCAGCAGATTGTTGAGGACGAGCGCGCCTTCCCGCGAGATCGGCGAAAACAGTCCGCCGACGGGCAGCGCGCCGGCCCGCAGCGCAAAGAGCGCAAGCGCGCCGCCGATAAAGAAGACGAGAATGGCGAGGATGAACACGCCGCGGTCGGGATCGCTCGCGAAGGCGTGCACGGACGTCAGCACGCCGGAGCGCACGAGGAAGGTGCCGAGCAGAGAGAGCGAGAAGGCGAGGATCGCGAGAAAGATCGTCCAGACCTTCAGCGCCTCACGCTTTTCCATCACGGCGGCGCTGTGCACGAGCGCCGTGCCGGCGATCCAGGGCATCAGCGACGCGTTCTCGACCGGGTCCCAGAACCAAAAGCCGCCCCAGCCGAGCGTGTAATAGGCCCAGTACGACCCCATGGCGATGCCGAGCGTCAGGGCGATCCAGGCGAAGAGAGTCCAGGGGCGAATGACGCGCGCCCAGCCGGCGTCGATGCGTCCGCCAATGAGCGCGGCGGCGGCGAAAGAGAACACGATCGAAAAGCCGACATAGCCGAGATAGAGCAGCGGCGGATGGATCGCGAGGCCCGGGTCCTGCAGGATCGGGTTGAGGTCGCGGCCCTCCCACGGCGCCGGCGCAACGCGCGCGAACGGATTTGAGGTGAGCAGAATGAAGAGAAGAAACGCCGCGCCGAGCAGACCCTGCACGGCGAGCGCGTCGGCGCGCAGCCGGTCGGGCATTGCGCTGGAGAAAACCGCGATCAGCGCGCCGCATAGCGAGAGAACGAGCACCCACAGAAGCATCGAGCCTTCGTGGTTCCCCCACACGCCCGAGATTTTATAGATGAAGGGCTTCAGCGAATGGGAATTCTCGATGACGTTGACGAGCGAAAAGTCGGAAACGACATGCGCATATGTCAGCGCGCCGTATGACAGCGCGACGAACAGGAATTGCGTGATCGCCGCGGGACGCGCGACGCGCATCAGCGCAGCATCGTTCAGCCGAGCGCCAATGAAGGGAATGGCGAATTGCGCCAGCGCCAGAGCGAGCGCGAGGACAAGCGCGTAATGTCCGGTTTCAACGATCATGCGGACCTTCCGAGGATCGCAAGAAAGGGCGCATATCCCTCCCCTTGACGGGGAGGGTCGAACCGCGACGCGGTTCGGGGTGGGGTGATCTCGTAGAGGGACTGTGAGATCGCCCCCCACCCGGTCGCTTCGCAGCCAAGTTTACGCAGGCTGCGTAAACTTGCCTGCGATGGCGACCGACCTCCCCGCAAGGGGGAGGTATGAACACGGCAGCCGCCCCTCACTTCGTCTCTCCCTGCCAGACGCCCTGCTTCTTCAAAGCGTCGGCGACGTCGCGCGGCATGTAGCGTTCGTCGTGCTTGGCCAGCACGCTGTCGGCGCGAAAGCCGCCGGAGGGCTGCAGCACGCCATCGACGACGACGCCCTGCCCTTCGCGGAAGAGATCCGGCAACAGGCCTGTGTAGGACACCGTGAGATCGCTCGTCTTGTCGGTGACGGTGAAGCGCACATCCTGGCCATTCTTGACCACCGTGCCTTCCTTCACGAGACCGCCGATGCGCAGCCGCGCGCCGGAGGCCGTTTGCTTCTTCGCAAGCTCCGAGGGCGTATAGAAGAACACGATATTGTCGCGCAGCGCGAACAGCATAAGCCCGGCGGCGACGCCGAGAACGGCCATTGCTCCGGCGATCAACGTCAGCCGCTTTCCCTTACGCGTCATTATTCAGAACGCTCCCATGCGGCCACATATGGCCGCTCTCGCAAAAAGGCGAAACGTCTAGCCTCCGATATTCAGCTCCTTCGCCAGCGCCTCGATGCGGGCGACATCATCTTGCCTGCTGGCGAGCGCCTTGCGCGCCTCGGTCACGGCCTTCTTCGCCTTTTCCGTCTCGGCGAGAACGCTATAGGCGCGAATGAGCTTCAGCCATCCCTCGACGTCGTCTCCCTTCGCCTCGAGCCGCGAGGCAAGACGATCGACCATGCCGCGGATCATCTCCTGACGCTGATCGGCGGGCATCGCCGCAATCGCTTTGCCCTGCTCGCTCGACGGCCCGCGCGCGACGACCGGCGCGCTTGCTTCGCCGCGCAGAATGGCGAGCTGGGCGTTGACCGCCTTCAGATAAGCGGCGTCGGCCGGCGCGTCAGCGGCCATCTTGGAAAAGATTGCGATGGCCTTGTCCTTCTCGCCGGCCTGCGCAGCCGCCACGCCGAGGTAATACTGCGCCTCTGGCGCCGCCGCGTCGAGCGCGAGCGCCGCCTCGAAATCCTTCCTGGCTTGCGGCGTCACCACGCCTTGAGCGACGACGACGCGCGCTTCTCCGAGCGCCGCATGTCGCGCCGCGGTTGCGCCCAAAAGTCGCAGCGCTTCGGAATAGGCGTGGACGGCGTCTTCGCCGCGGCCCGTGCGCAGCAAATATGGCGCGATGACTTCGAAGCCGCGGCCGTCTTCGGGATGCGCGCGCAAATGCTGTTCGATGCGCGCGACGGCGCCGGAGAGGTCATTGCGGTCCGGCGCGGAGTCGAGCCGCGCCGTCAGCGGCATATCCGGCATGTCAGAATGGCCGAGCCGCGCATAAAGCGTCAGCGCGACGGCGGGGATGACCACGATGGCGGCGAGCGCCGCGGCGAGCGCGAGTTTGCGCGAGGAGACGACCCTCGCCTTTGGCGCGGCTTCCGCGCGCAGCAGTCGGCGCGCCGCCTCGGTCTTCGCGGCGTCAGCGTCCGGCGCGTCGAGACGCCCTTCGGCGCGTTCCCGCTCGATTTCGGCGATCTGCTCCTCGAAAAAGGCGACGTCTGCGGCGCTTTCATCCCGCGCCCCATTCCGCATGGCGAGCGGCGCCAGCACCGCCATCACCGCGGCGCCGGTCAGCAAGGCGAAGATAAGCCAGATCATGCCCGCTCTTTAAGGCTTTGCGCTCCCTATTGGAAGTGCGGCCATTGCCCCTGCACGCCCGTCCATCGGATATTCGCGCCAAGGGAGGCTCCGTGATCACGCGGCTCGCAATTTCAGGCTATCGATCCATCCGCGATCTGGTCCTTGCGCCGGGGCGTCTCACCATCGTGACTGGCGCCAACGGGGCCGGCAAGTCCAGCCTTTATCGCGCGCTGCGCCTTCTCGCCGATGTTGCGCAGGGACGCATCGTCCAATCCCTTGCCCGGGAGGGCGGACTGAATTCGACGCTTTGGGCCGGGCCAGAGAAATTCTCCCGGGCCATGAAAGCGGGCGAGACTCCGATAGAGCCGTTGGCGCGCCAGTCGCGAAAGGCGCTGAAGCTCGGCTTCGCTTCGAAGACCTATGGTTATGCGATCGACCTCGGCCCAACTTCCAATGCGACGGAGGCCTTCCCGCTCGATCCGCAGATCAAGCTCGAGGCGCAATGGACCGGAGAACATCTCGGCCATGCTAATCTTTTCGCCGAGCGACGGGGACCGAGCGCACGCATTCGCGGGGAAAATGGCGAATGGCGGCAGGCCGCGGCGGCGCTCGCCGGCGTCGACAGCATGATGACGCACTGCGCCGACCTGCGCGAAGCCTATGACCTCTCAATCTTGCGTGAGACGGTGCGGCGCTGGCGCTTCTATGACAATTTGCGCGCCGACCGCGAGGCGCCGGCGCGACGCCCGCAGATCGGCACCTTCACCCCCGCGCTCTCGAATGACGGCGCAGACCTCGCGGCGGCGCTCGCAACCATTTTGGAAGTTGGCGACGCCGACGGCCTTGGAGAGACGATCGACGACGCCTTTTCATCCAGCACGATCGATATTTCGGCATCGGACGGTTACGTGGAGACGCTGATGCGCCAGCACGGTTTGCTTCGGCCGCTACGCGCCGCGGAACTCTCGGAAGGCACGCTGCGCTATCTGCTGCTCGTCGCGGCGCTGCTGACGCCGCGCCCGCCCGCGCTGATGGTGTTCAACGAACCTGAAGCGAGCCTCCATCCCAATCTCATCGGCGCGCTGGCGCGGCTGATGCGCAAGGTCTCCAACGAGACGCAGCTGTTCGTCGTGTCGCACTCGGCCCAACTGGTCTCGGAACTGAGAAAGGACGATTGTTGCGTCGAAATCGCGCTAGAGAAGCGTCTGGGCGAGACGCTCGCGCCCGAACATGAGTCGCCAAAATGGCGCTGGCCGTCACGGTAACGCTTGACTGGCGGGCGCGCCTAATCGGAATTGCGCCGGATCCTCGTGCGAACCCTCATGCTCCGAGACCCTAAATGCTCATCAACACGCCCTCGATCGAACAGCTTTCCACTGTGATCTCACAGGTCACCGGTCCAGCCTTTCTGCTCGCAGCCGAGGCGCAGCTCTTGGCCGTCCTCGTCTCACGATTGGACCGCATCATCGATCGCGCGAGAACCATCGTCCAGACGGACGGCGACAGCGCGGCGCAAGTCGATCTGAAAGCTGAACTGCCAATCCTCAGAAAGCGCGGCTTGCTGATGCATTACGCGATCTACTGGGGCGTGGCGAGCTGCATCGTGACGAGCGTCCTCGTCATCGTCAGCTTCGGGGCGGCTTACCTTCATGTACGCCATGAGTATGGCGCGGGATTGCTGTTCGCCCTGGCGATGGCGCTCTTCACCGCCGCGCTGGTCGCTTTCGCGAGAGAATTGCAGCTCGGATATATTGAGATTAGCGGCGGCGCTAAGCCTCTCCAAAGACGCGCGCGAAAATCGTATCCACATGTTTGAAGTGGTACGAGAGGTCGAACAGCGCATCCAATTCCGCCGGCGACAGCTTCGCGCTCACATCCTTGTCGTGCCCGAGCAGCGTGCGGAAATCCCCTTCCAAATTATTTTCTTGCGACGGGCGTCCCTCGAACGCCCTATGCCAAACCGGCATGGCGTTACGCTGCACCATGGCGTAGGCGTCTTCGCGCGAGACGCCTTTTTGCGTCAGCGCGAGAAGCACGCGCTGCGAATGAATGAGTCCCCCGAGCTTCTCTAGATTCTTGCGCATATTTTCGGGGTAGATGACGAGATTGTCGATGACGCTCGTCAAGCGCGCCAGCGCGAAGTCCAGAGTGACCGTCGCGTCAGGCCCGATCATGCGCTCGACGGACGAATGCGAAATATCGCGCTCGTGCCAGAGCGCGACGTTTTCCATCGCGGGGATCGCCATGCCGCGCACCAGCCGCGCGAGGCCGGTCAGATTCTCGGTCAGCACCGGATTGCGCTTGTGGGGCATGGCCGACGAGCCCTTCTGCCCGGCCGAGAAATATTCCTCCGCCTCAAGAACCTCGGTGCGCTGAAGATGGCGGATTTCGATGGACAGCCGTTCGACGGAAGACGCAACGACGGCGAGCGTCGCAAAAAACGCCGCATGGCGGTCGCGCGGAATGACCTGCGTCGAGATCGGTTCGACGGTCAGTCCCATCTTATGCGCCACATAGTCTTCGACGCGCGGATCAATATTGGCGAAAGTGCCGACGGCGCCGGAAATCGCGCAGGTCGAAATTTCCCTGCGCGCCTCGACGAGCCGCGCGCGCGCCCGCGCGAACTCTGCATAGGCCTGAGCCAGTTTCAGCCCAAAGGTCGTCGGCTCGGCGTGAATGCCATGCGAGCGTCCGATCGTCGGCGTGTATTTGTGCTCAAAAGCGCGCGTTTTGAGCGCGGAGAGCAGCGCGTCGACGTCGGCGATCAAGAGATCGGCGGCGCGCGACAATTGCACGGCAAGGCAAGTGTCGAGCACGTCGGAAGACGTCATGCCTTGATGCACAAAGCGCGATTCGGCGCCGATGAATTCGGCGAGATGGGTCAAAAAGGCGATCACGTCATGTTTCGTCACCCGCTCGATCTCGTCGATCCGCGCGACGTCGAAGGTGACGAAATCCGCTTTGTCCCAGATCGCCTTGGCGCTCTCCCGCGGGATGACGCCGATCTCGGCGAGCGCGTCGCAGGCGTAGGCCTCGATCTCGAACCAGATGCGAAACCGCGTCTGCGGCTCCCAAATCACGGTCATCTCGGGTCTGGAATAGCGGGGGATCATCCGGCGCGCCCTGAAAATTTGTGGAAGAAGAGAGGCGCTAGCATGCGCGTTGCATCAAAGTCCATATATGAGGCGATCACTTTGGGGGATTCATGCAGTCGACGGATGTCGTCGTTCTTGGCGCCGGAATTGTCGGCGTCAGCGCCGCGCTGCATCTGCAGGCGCGCGGCCGCGACGTCGCGCTCATCGATCGCGCCGGCGCCGTGGGTCAGGAGACGAGCTTCGGCAACGCCGGCCTGATCGAACGTTCTTCCCTCATCCCCTATCTGTTCCCGCGCGATCCGGCGAAGCTCATCAAATATGCGCTGAACCTTCTGCCGGAGGCGCGCTATCACGTCTCGGCCATGCCGGCGGTGGGGCCCTGGCTCTTGCGCTATTGGCGCGAGAGCGCGCCAGAGAGGGTGCAGCGGAATCTCGAGGCGCGACGCCCGCTGATCGAACACAGCCTGAGCGAGCATGAGGCGCTGATCCAGCAGGCGGGCGCCGGCGAGCTGTTGCGCAGGACCGGGTGGATCAAGCTGCATCGCAGCGAGCGGACGCTCGCCGCCGGCCTTGCCGACGCCGAGCGGCTGCGCGCCTATGATCTGCATATCGATACGCTCGACTCGGCCGGGGTCGCGGCGCTGGAGCCCGATCTCGCCCCGATCATGGGCGGTATCCATTACCGTGACACCGCCGCGATCATCGATCCTGCGGCTCTGTCGAAAGCCTATGCCGATCTCTTCGTCTCGCGTGGCGGCCATCTGCTCTCAGGAGACGCGCGCAGTCTTTCGCAAGAGCCGGATGGGCGTTGGCGCTTCGAGACGGGTAACGGGCCGCTCGTCGCCGGCGCCGCGGTTGTGGCGCTCGGCCCCTGGTCGGACGCCATCTACGGGCCGCTCGGCTATCGCATTCCGCTCGGCTGGAAGCGCGGCTACCATATGCATTACGCCGCAAAGGATGGCGCAAAACTCAATCATCCCATCCTCGACGCCGACGTCGGTTATCTTTTGGCGCCGATGCGCCGCGGCGTCAGGCTGACGAGCGGCGCCGAATTCGCCCGCCGCGACGCGCCGCCGACCCCGGTTCAGATCGAGGTTTGCGAACCGACGGCGCGGCGATTGTTTCCGCTGGCCGAACGGCTGGACCCCGAACCCTGGCGCGGCGCGCGGCCCTGCCTGCCGGACATGCTGCCGATCGTCGGTCCGGCGCCGCGTCATCCCGGCCTATGGTTCGATTTCGGCCACGCGCATCATGGGCTGACGCTTGGGCCGGTTTCCGGCCGGCTCCTCGCCGATATGATGACGGGCGAACAGCCCTTCATCGATCCCGCGCCCTATCGGGCCGATCGATTCTGATCTTGCGAAGATGACTTTGTTCTATTCGGCGCCGACGAGCTTGAGCGCGCGGTCCAAGACTCGCACGACGCGCGCGAGATCATGTCCGCGCCGCAGCACGAGCCCCGTCGCCGCGATGACGGAATAGGCGCCTTGCCGACGCGCCAGCGCCGGGTTCTTCTCGATTCGATACAACGGCGCTTCGCTCGCGCGCCGAAAAATCGAGAACACGGCCTTCGCCGGCGTGAAGTCGATCGCATAGTCGCGCCACTCTCCCTGCGCGACTTTCGCTCCATAAAGATTGAAGATGACGTTGAGTTCTAGGCGGCTGAACGAAACCGCCGCGCCGCGCTTGTCTCCCCGAACTCCCGACGCCGCGTCCGGCGAAGCGCCGTTCACGACGACGAGCGCGGGTCGAACCCGGCTGGGCTCCGTCGTCTCCGACTCCGCCATGCGTCCGCTCTCCTCGATCTCTCTTAACCATGTTGGCCCGCAAGAATGCGCCCGGCAAGACTTAATGACTGGTTTACGACGAGAATCTTCGCATCCTTGCGCTCTGATAAGATTTGGCTGGGAAGAATCATACTTTCGCCGACTTGGCGCCCCTTGCCAGCCAAACGCGCCGCCCAAAATGAAGTTCATTGCCTCGACAGCTCGGGGCCACGCGTTTTCGGTTTCGTCAGCCCCCCAGCCCCCCGAAGCGTGAGGTTCAGAGATATAGAGGTCGTGGCGATGGTCGAGCCGGCCGGGAGTTTCGCTCCCGCGCCGGCTCGTCTAGCTTTAGCGGGCCAGCAGCGGCGCCCCGCCGCCGAGGCTCTTGCAAAATTCCGCATTATTGACGAATTCAGGAGCCGCAGTCGCGTCGCCCGCGACGCCATTCTCTTTTTGTTTTCATTGGAGAGAACATGACCGACGACGCCGCATCCGTCGCCGCCGCGGCTCCCGCCGCCGATCCGCAAACCGCCGCCGATTTCGGTTTTGAGGCCGACGTCGCGCGGCTGCTCGAGCTGATGACGCATTCCGTCTATTCGGAGCGCGACGTCTTTCTGCGCGAACTCGTCTCGAACGCCGCCGACGCCTGTGAAAAGCTGCGTTACGAGGCGCTTTCCGACGAAAAACTCGCCGCGCAAGCCGCCGCGCCGCTCGTCACGATCTCACTCGACAAGGAGAAGCGCACGCTGACCGTGGCCGACAATGGCGTCGGCATGTCGCGCGAGGAGCTGATCAGCGCCCTTGGCACCATCGCCAATTCCGGCACGCGCGCCTTTCTCGACAAACTCGGGAAGGAGAAGGACGCCGGCTTCATCGGCCAGTTCGGCGTCGGCTTCTACTCCGCCTTCATGGTCGCCGACCACGTCGAGGTCGCGACGCGGCGGGCCGGCCAGGATCAGGCCTGGCTGTGGAGTTCAGACGGCAAGGGCTCCTATCAGATCGCAGCTCTGCCGCTCGAAGAGGCGCCGACCGTCGGCGCCCGCGTCACGCTGCATCTCAACGCCGACAGCGATGAATTTCTCGACGGCTGGCGGGTTGAAAGCGTCGTGCGCGAGCACTCGGGCGCGATCGCCGCGCCGATTGATCTCATCGCGGCCCCGGGCGAAGAGCCCCGGCGGATCGCCGAAGGCGTCGCCCTGTGGACGAAGCCGAAGTCTGACATCACACATGAGCAATATGTCGACTTCTACCGCCAATTGTCCGGGCAGCTGGACGAGCCCGCGCTGATCGCCCATTGGCGCGCCGAAGGACGCACCGAATATACGGTGCTCGCCTTTGTTCCTGGGGCGCGGCCCTTCGATCTCTTCGACCCGGCGCGAAAGAGCAAATCCAAGCTGTATGTGCGGCGCGTGCTGATATCGCGCGACATGGAGCTGCTGCCCGCCTGGCTGCGGTTCATGCGCATCGTCGTCGACAGCGCCGACATTCCGCTCAATGTCTCGCGCGAGATGGTGCAGAAAAGCCCGGTCGCCGGCGCGATCGGCAAGGCCATCGCGACGCGCATTTTGCAGGAGCTCAAGAAGCTCGCCGACGCGGAGCCCGAAAAATTCGCGGACGTATGGAAGAACTTCGGCTCCGTGCTCAAGGAAGGGCTGCATGAAGACCCGAGCCGCCGCGACGATTTGTTCGAAATTGCGAGGTTCGCCTCGACGAAGTCCGAGGAACAGACCCGCGCGCTCAAGGATTACGTCGCCGATCTGAGGGAAAATCAGACGGCGATTTATTATCTTGTCGGCGACGATATGAAGCGGCTGCGCGCCAGCCCGCAGCTCGAAGGATTCCGCGCCAGAGGCGTCGAAGTGCTGCTTCTCGACGACGCCGTCGACGCCTTCTGGGTGACGAGCGCGCTGGGCTACGAGGGCAAGCCGTTCAAATCCGTCACGCAGGGTCAGGCCGACATCGATGCGATCGCGCTGGTCGAGGACGCCAAGACGGAGGCGACGCAGCCGGCGGACGTGGCCGACCTGCTTGCAGCCCTCAAGGAGACGCTTGCCGAATATGTGGACAACGTGCGCGCCTCGACGCGGCTGACCGACAGCGCCGTCTGCCTTGTCGCTCCGGACAGCGGGTTGGATCGCCAATTGTCCCGGCTTTTGGCCGAACATGGACAACAGGCGGCCTTCGGAAAGCCGGTTTTGGAGATCAACCCGAGGCATGAAGCGATCGTCGCGCTGGCGACGGCCTTGCGTGAAAAGGGGCGTGAAGCGGCGCGCGACGACCAGTTCCTCCTGCTCGATCTCGCCCGCGTCGCCGACGGCGAGCATCCTATCGACGCAGCGGCTTTCGCGAAAAGGCTGACGGCGCTTCTCGCCAGCCGGGGGTAGAGATGAATCTGGGCGCGAGGAAAGCCGCAACGAGCGATCCGCTGACGCGCGCCCAGGCGATCGCGACAGTTGCGGACTATCTCGGCGCCCGGGGGGTTGAGGACGCGCAGGAGGACGCGCGCGCTCTGCTGCGCGCCGCCACCGGGCTGACGCGGCTCGAACTCGCCATGACGCCGCGCGCGCCGCTTTCGGACGAGGAAGCGCGCGCCCTATCCCGCTACGCGGCGCGACGCGCCGCCCGTGAGCCGGTGTCGCGCATTCTCGGAGAGCGCGGATTCTGGACGCTCGATCTCGCCGTCGCGCCGTCAGTGCTCGATCCGCGGCCCGACACGGAAACGCTGGTCGAGACGGCGTTGCGCTTCGTTGCGGAAAGGCGCGACGCGCCGCTCTCGATTCTCGATCTCGGCGCCGGCTCGGGCGCGATCGCCTGCGCGCTTCTCAGCGAGCTTCCGGCGGCGCGCGCCGTCGCCGTCGATCTCTCGGAGGACGCCTGCGCGGCGACCGCCGCAAATCTCGCCCGTTGCGGCCTGTCAGACCGGGCGGCGGTTGTGCGCGGCCGCTGGGCGGAGGCGCTCCAGGCGCGTTTCGACCTTGTCGTGTCCAATCCTCCCTATGTGCGCACGCAGGACATCGCAGGGCTCGATCCCGAGGTGCGGCTCCATGATCCGGCGCTGGCGCTCGACGGCGGCGCCGACGGACTCGAGCGATATCGGGAGATCATCGGCGACTTGCCGCGGCTCATTGACGAGGACACGGTCGTCCTGTTCGAGGTCGGCTTCGATCAAGCTGGCGGCGTCGGGGCGCTGTTGGAGGCCGACGGCTTCAACATCGAGCGTGTGGCGCGCGATGTTGGGGGCCACGAGAGGGTCGTGGCGGCTCGGCTTGGCCCGCCAAGGCCGTGACATATTGGCGACAGTAACCGCTTTTTTGGCCAGTCTCGCCGCGCTCGGCCTTGTTGGCGGCCACCCCCTCCACTATAGTCATCCCCAGGTCCAGCCGATCGCCGACTTCGAGAGAGAACTCGAACGCTTTGGCTCCGCTTCGCGAACGGAAGCCCGAAACGACCGGCCAGGAGCAACGTCGAAATCGACATGAAAGCGCCGGAGTGAAGACCACTTCGATTGTCGGAGGCGTTGCGATCCGGCAGGCAGGCATGCGATCGCGTTGGACGTCAAGCCGTTGCGCTGAGGGGAATTGGCGCAAAGCTACGTGGGGCCGCCGATTGGCGCCGACTTGAGGAAAATCGACTCGCGCACAGCGTTATCGAAGCTTGAGGTCCGAAAACGGATTGCTGTCGCCTGTCCGTTCGCGCATGCGCCGGGCGAGGGAATTTAGCGGCGACGTATTGGGAACGCCGCGCAGGCGGGGCCGAGCGCAGCAAGATTTCGGGGAGTTTGATGAGACCAGGGCAAAACAAGAGAATGCGCGGGCGGCCCAACAACCGCAAAGGGCCCAATCCGCTTACGCGGTCCTACGAGTCGAATGGCCCCGATGTGAAGATCCGCGGCACGGCTCAGCATGTCGCCGAGAAATATCTTCAGCTCGCGCGCGACGCGCAGTCCTCGGGCGACACGATCATGGCGGAGAGCCTGCTGCAGCATGCGGAGCACTATTTCCGGCTGATCGCCGCCGCGCAGCAGCAACAGCAAGTCAACGGCTATGGGCGCCCGCAGCTGGAAGCGGAAGTCGACACCTCTGATGACGACGACGATTTCGCCCCGCTTCCGGACCGTTTCGCGCCGCTTGCCGAACGACTGCCGCCGCCGGCCTTCCAGCCGCCGCCGCCCTTTTCGCCGCAACCACAGCCGCAGCCGCATTTCTCGCAGCCGCAGCCGCAGCCCCAGCCTTTTGAGGAGCGCCCGATCGGCGAGATGCGCGCCGGCGAGCGCGTGGAGCGTCCGGAACGGCAGCAGCGGCCCGAGCGACCGCCGTTTAACCGAGATCGCAACGCCGAAGGCGGCGGCGACCGCCCTCGTCACCAGGGATATGAGCGCGGCCGCGACCGCCGCTTCCAGCCGCGCCCCGAGGCCAGCGCGGCCGAGAGCGAAGCAGGGACGGCGCTTCCCTCATTCATCACCGCGCCAGTGGCGCGCGCCGCCGTTCCGAGCGAGGGCGCGGGCGCGGAACCCGTTCTCGAGCGCGAGAATGCGCCGCGTGAAACCGAGGGCGGAGTCAATTATCATTTGAGTTCACGCCGGCGCCGGCGCCCGCGCCCGCCGATGGATGACGTCGCCGGCGGCGCACGCGACGAGGAATCGCCGCAGGTGGGCGAACTTCCGCTGGAGCCCGATCGGTTCTAGGGCTTCAGGCGAGGATGCTGATCGCGTCGCCGGCCTTGATCCGGCCACCCTCGATCACCCGCGCGTAAACGCCGCAATCAATGTGGCCGAAGTTCTGGCGCAGCGTTTGAACGAGATCCATGTCGCGTCGCCCTGTGCCCGGCTCGACGCCTGTGGCCGCGCAGCGATCGGTCATCTTGAGCACCTCGAGCCGTGCGGCGCCGATCGACAGGGTCCGCCCCAGGAGCGCCGCCTCGGCCCAAGGGCCGATGTCTTCGACATAGAGATTGGCGCGAAACCGCAGCGGATCGAGCGCGGCGCCTTGCGCCTGCGCAATCGCCGCAACGCTCGCCAAATTGACGAGTGAGACAAATCCCGACTTTGAATCCGTGAAGCGAAAGCCGTCGGGCGCGGCCAGAAGCCGCACGGGACCCCGGATTTCGGGCCCAAGAAAGCCGGTCAGGAAGGCCTCGATGGGTTGGCGCCCTTTGGCGGACCGCAACTCTCCGCGCGCGACCTCGCGGCCTGCCCTGGCGATCGTCAATACGCCTGTCGCGTCATCGTAGCGCGTCGCAAGACCCGCGAGCCCGCCGTTCCTCATCAGCATCAGGAATTTGATCTTGGGCTGATGCTCCGGCGCCGCTGGATCGAAGCCTGAAGGGCCGTTTTCCAGCGCGAACAGCCGATCTCCCGGAAAGTAATCGCCAGTCTTCAGATCGGCCGCGTCCAGCGGCTCGGGCGAGAGGCCTTTGACGGGATAGCGATATAGAGAAGCGAGTCGCATGGACGTCCCTGTTCGGTGACAAGTCGAGGCGAATTGCCTACACCTCCCCAGCCGTCACGAAAACAGCGCCGCCGTTTCGCAAGGAGGGCCATCCATGTCGGACAAGACGCTCACAGTCCTCGTTCTGGCCGCAGTGGCGTTTTCCGCCGCGCATGATCTCGACCACCTGTTGCGCGACGATTTCTCGCAACCAGGGGCATGGGCGATCGTCGCCGCTTTTCTTTCGGTGAAATACGCGCTCACGGGCGCCGCGCTGTATTTCTATTTCCGCGGCAAGATCGGCGCGGGGTTCTGGGCGGTCATCGGCGTTCTTGGCGCCGTGGCGCTCTGGTTCGCTCATCTGAGCCCCGCCGCCGAGCAGCGGCCGCCTGACATTTCTGCGATGTACGGCAGTCCCATCGCGGGGTTCATCGCCTCGGGACTGGTCTATGCGATGACGCTGTCGCTCGCGGCCCTCGCGCTCTATGGGGCATGGCGCGCGGTCCGGGCGGGCGTGCGCGGTTAATCGACACATCTTCGCTTGCGGTCGAGTCCGCGCTTTCGCGCCGCACCCCCTTTAACCTCGTGCGGCCCTTCCCATATCGACCACGAGGGCAGCCGCAAGGGGCCTTGAACGAGAAATTTTGGACGCGAGGCGCGCCGCTTAAAACAAAGGGCCGCCTCATGGTCAGAGGGGCTAAAAATGAATTTTGAGAAATACACCGAACGCGCGCGCGGATTCGTTCAGTCGGCGCAGTCGATGGCGACGCGCGAAGGCCACCAGCAGTTTACGCCCGAGCACATATTAAAAGTCCTGCTCGATGACGATCAGGGCCTGTCCGCCGGACTGATCGACCGCGCCGGCGGCCGCTCGCGCGAGGCGCTGGCGAAAACCGAGGCCGCGCTCGCCAAACTCCCGAAAGTCGGCGGCTCCGGCGCCGGCCAGCTCTATCTCGCGCCGGCGACCGCGCGCCTCTTCGACAACGCCGAGAAGATCGCGCAAAAGGCGGGCGATTCTTACGTCACCGTCGAACGGCTGCTCTTGGCGCTCGCGATGGAGAAGGACTCCGAGGCCGCGAAAATTCTTGCCGCCGCCGGCGTGACGCCGCAGACGCTCAACGCCGCGATCGAAGATTTGCGCAAGGGCCGCACGGCGGATTCGGCTTCCGCCGAAAACGCCTATGACGCGCTGAAGAAATACGCCCGCGACCTCACCGAAGCGGCGCGCGAGGGCAAGCTCGATCCGGTGATCGGCCGCGACGAGGAGATCCGACGCGCGATTCAGGTGCTGTCGCGCCGCACCAAGAACAATCCGGTGCTGATTGGCGAACCGGGCGTCGGCAAGACCGCGATCGTCGAGGGCCTGGCGCTGCGCATCGTCAATGGCGACGTGCCCGAGTCGCTCGAGGACAAGAAGCTGCTCGCGCTCGACATGGGCGCGTTGATCGCCGGCGCGAAATATCGCGGCGAATTCGAGGAGCGGCTGAAGGCGGTGCTGAACGAAGTCACCGCCGCCGAAGGCAATATCATCCTGTTCATCGACGAGATGCACACGCTTGTCGGCGCAGGCAAGGCGGATGGGGCGATGGACGCCTCCAATCTGCTGAAACCCGCGCTTGCGCGCGGCGAACTGCATTGCGTCGGCGCGACGACCCTTAATGAATACCGCAAACATGTCGAAAAGGACGCGGCGCTGGCGCGACGCTTCCAGCCGGTGTTCGTCGACGAGCCGACCGTCGAGGATACGATCTCGATCCTGCGCGGCCTGAAGGAGAAATACGAACTCCATCACGGCGTGCGCATCACCGACAGCGCGATCGTCGCCGCGGCGACTCTGTCGAACCGCTACATCTCCGACCGCTTCCTGCCGGACAAGGCGATCGACCTCATCGACGAGGCGTCGTCGCGCCTGCGCATGCAGATCGATTCGAAGCCCGAGGAGCTCGACGAACTCGATCGGCGCATCATCCAGCTGAAGATCGAACAGGAAGCGCTCAAGAAGGAAACGGACACGGCGTCAAAGGATCGCCTGGCGAAACTCGAAGGCGAGCTTGCCGACCTCGAAGAGAAATCGGGAGCGCTGACCGCGCGCTGGCGAGCCGAGAAGGACAAGCTCGGCGCGGCGCAGAAGCTCAAGGAGCAGCTTGAAGCGGCGCGCAACGAACTCGCGCAGGCGCAGCGACGCGGCGAATATCAGCGCGCGGGCGAGCTCACCTATGGCGTCATTCCCGATCTCGAAAAGAAACTGGGCGAGACGGAAGGCGAAGCCGACACGCTCGTCGACGAGGAGGTCACCGCCAATGACGTGGCGCAGGTCGTCTCGCGCTGGACCGGCGTGCCTGTCGACAAGATGCTCGAAGGAGAACGCGAGAAGCTGTTGCACATGGAGGACGAGCTCGCAAAGCGCGTCGTCGGCCAGCATGACGCGGTCGTCGCCGTGTCGACCGCGGTGCGTCGCGCGCGCGCCGGACTGCAGGACCCGAACCGTCCGATCGGCAGCTTCATCTTCCTTGGCCCCACGGGCGTCGGCAAGACCGAGCTGACGAAGGCGCTCGCCGCGTTTCTCTTCGACGATGAGACGGCGATGGTGCGGCTCGACATGTCCGAATATATGGAAAAGCACTCAGTGGCGCGGCTCATCGGCGCGCCGCCCGGCTATGTCGGCTATGAGGAAGGCGGCGCGTTGACCGAAGCCGTCCGCCGCAGGCCGTATCAGGTCGTGCTCTTCGACGAGATCGAGAAGGCGCATCCGGATGTCTTCAACGTGCTCCTGCAGGTGCTCGACGATGGGCGCCTGACGGACGGCCAGGGCCGCACCGTCGACTTCAAGAACACGCTGATCATCATGACGTCGAATCTCGGCTCGGAATTCCTCGTCATGCAGAAAGAGGGCGAGGATTCGTCCGCCGTGCACAGCGAAGTCATGCAGGTCGTGCGCGCGCATTTCAGGCCGGAGTTCCTGAACCGCGTCGACGAGATCATCCTGTTCAACCGCCTGCGGCGCGAGGATATGGGCGCGATCGTCGACATCCAGGTCAAGCGGCTGCAGAAGCTCCTCGAAGATCGCAAGATCACGCTGCGCCTCGACGCCAAGGCGCGCGACTGGCTGGCCGCCAAGGGCTACGACCCGACCTATGGCGCGCGGCCCTTGAAGCGCGTCATGCAGAAAGAGTTGCAGGACACGCTCGCCGAGCGGCTGCTCGCGGGCGAGATCATCGACGGGGCGAGCGTCGAAGTTTCGGCGGACGCGACGGGCCTCATCATCGACGGCAAGTCGGCGCATCGAAATGTCGCGCCGCCTCTGCTGCGCACGGTGGGGAACGCGTAACCGACGGGCGCGCCAGTCGCATATGGATACCATGCGAATGGCGCGCCTTCTCGTTGCGAGTAATGCGAGTGCATGTTAGGGATAAAGCACCTTTCAAGATTCTTCTGAGGTATTATGAATAATCCGGTTATAATTTCCTGCGTCAACCTGAAGGGCGGAGTAGGAAAAACCGCAATTGCAGTAAACCTAGCTGCCTACTGCGGAATTAAGAAGAAGAAAACGCTCCTCATAGATTTGGACCCACAGACAAACGCCACGTTTTCTTGCATTTCTCCTGAGGATTGGCAGAAACATGCAGCAGAGCGTGGAACTGTGGCAAATCTGCTTGGAGTAAGACAACATACGAGCGCCGAGGGAAAATCTAAGAGCGCAGCAGAAGTTATAAAAGGAAGTGTTTTCAATAACGTGGATCTGCTACCCTCCCACTTGGACCTATTCACTATTGACCTTGACATTGGCTCGGAAGTTGCACGAGAAACCAAATTAAAGCGAGCACTTAAGGACGTCGTCTCTGACTACGACGTAATCATCTGCGATTGTCCTCCCAATTTAACAATTCCAACTCAGAATGCACTCGCACTAAGCACTCATTATATAGTCCCAGTTTCACCCGATTTTCTTTCTAGCTTAGGGATCGCGCTGCTGCTCACGCGCGTTAAGAAATTTTCTGATGAGCTCGATTCCCCGATTGAGCACGCGGGCATAATAATGTCTCGCGTTGGGCGCCCTTCGTATTTTAGGGCCCAAACTATCGAATCACTGAGAAAAACGTTCGGCACCAAGGTTTTTGATACCGAAATCCGTGAACGGTCGTCTGTCAGTGAATCAGCTGCAAAAAATTTACCCATTTTTAGTATGCAAGATATCGAAGCTGTGAAGGAGTTCACCCGGCTTGGCGGGGAAATACTGGCTGAAGTGGGTTTAACGGCATGAAAACTCACGACGCGGCAAAAATTTTGATGGTCCTGGCACAAGCGCTTCGAAATGCGCCTAACCGAGATCTCGACGATTTCGCAAGCTCAATTGCCAAGCCTCCTCAGCTCGATCCCGCTAGCATTCCTGTTGCATTAAGCACGCTTGTGCGACTTTCAGAAATCGATAAGCGGCAATGGACAACTTTTATAAAGGAGCATAATTTTCCGATCGAAGTTCGACTTCGCGACGCTTCGCGCGATATTTTGGGCAAACTTCTGAAACACCTCGAACAGAACCCAGAGGCCAGAGAACGTCTGAGTAAGGTTGCTCAGCGCTCTCGCTCTGAAACGTCGCCCGAGCTGATGAAAGCTCTGCAGTTTCTTTTGAGCCAAGAATGAATTTGCTCGAAACTGAATTGGAAGCCAATTATCGTAGTTTCCGCGAGGATTGGACACAACAAGCAACCAAGAACTGGAATGATTTAGCAAAAGAGAAACACTACCTTGAGAGTTACCGCAGGCTCTGCTGTTTACAAGCGTTAAAGGTGCAACTTATCGAGCCGCACTGCAGTCCAGATAGTTCGGCCTTTTTTCTCGAAGCGCACAATGATGCGGTTGCGTCACACGTAAGCGCATCCATGGGAGCGTGGCGTCCAGCGCTGCAATCTTTGCGCAGTTGCTTGGAAAACACGCTCTCAACGATTTATTACAAGGATCATCCGATCGAGCTGCAACTATGGCAGGCTGGAAAATTTCGTAAGGGCTTCAGCGAGTTGATGCGTTACGCCCAGCAGCATCCAATTGTATCAAGCTCAGATGCTAAAATCACAGGACTAGAGTTAATCGAGAGTGAATACGCCACGCTGTCAAAAGCAGTTCATGCGTCGGCAACCATTTTCCGTATGACTGACGTTGCTTCCAAGATCTTAATTTGGAGCACAGAATCTGACCGCCTTGGTATGTGGGCAACACGGGAGCGAAAAGTTATCGAAGGTATTTCACTACTACTCGTTTGCCTTTTTGCTGATAGGCTTCAAGGAACCCTCCTTCCTCAACTGCGTGACATATTATCGTATGCAGTGACTCCAGCGAAGCGCAAACTGTTAAAAAAAGAGTTCAACATATCGATCTCTAAATCATAAGTGTAACTTCGATCTGTGTGATCGGACCTACGTCCCCTCACCCGGTTGCTGCGCAGCCACCCTCTCCCTTGGGAGAGGGTTTCTCGCGCTCTACCCCAGCCGCTCTTTCTTCCGATTCAGCACATCCGCCTCGCGCAAATCGAGCTCCCGCTCGATGCGGCGGCGCGCCTCGTCGGTGAGTTCGCCTTCCCGCAGCATGCCGTTGATCAGATTGCGCTCCTCGGCGATGAGCTGCAGGTCGATCTCGTCATGCAGCGCAGTCAGCGCACGGCGTTCTTCACTTGCCTCGCATTTCATGCGGACGCGCGACAGAAAATAGTCCTGTTGCGCGAGAAGCGAGTTCATCGCTTCTTCCGGGACGTCATTTTCCACGCCAAAACGCGCGAGTTTTGCGCTCGACGCCTCGAT
Source organism: Methylocystis rosea (assembly GCF_003855495.1). Lineage (NCBI taxonomy): Bacteria > Pseudomonadati > Pseudomonadota > Alphaproteobacteria > Hyphomicrobiales > Methylocystaceae > Methylocystis > Methylocystis rosea. The sequence continues at coordinate 2,091,546 of NZ_CP034086.1, forward strand.
CGCGGCGTGGCGGGCGCGCAGCTCTTCAGCGCGGTCGAGGACGCGTTCCCTCATGCCGGTTTTGACGAGGCCGAGTTTGCGAATGATCCAGGGCAACGCCGACCCCTGGAAGACGAGCGTCACCATCACGACGCAGAAGGTGAGAAAAAAGATCGAGTCGCGATAGGGAAACGGCGCGCCGTCCGCTGTGGCGAGCGGGATCGCCAGCGCCGCGGCGAGCGAGACGATCCCGCGCACGCCAGTGAAGGAAATGATGAACGGCCACTGCCACGGCGGCGATGGATCGCGTCGCGCCAGCGGCGGAATGAGCCAGCGCGGCAGGTAGGTGATTGGAAACGTCCACACGAACCGCGCCGCGATTACGACAAGCGAAACGATCGCGGCGGACGTCGTCAGTTCGTACAGGGAATGGTCTTGGATTCGCGCAAAAAGCGCCTGCGCCTGTAGACCGGTGAAGAGAAAAACCAGGCCTTCGATCAGAAAAAGGAAGAAATCCCAGAAGAACACGCCTTGCAGACGCGTCGCGGCGCTGATCAATCTGGGGCCATTCCAGCTGATATAAAGGCCGGTGGCGACCGTCGCGATGACGCCCGAGCCGCCGAGATGTTCAGGCGGCCAATAGGCCAAGAACGGGGTGATCAGCGAGAGAGTGATTTCAATGCGCGGATCGCGCATGAAGCGACGCAGCCGCAGCATCGTCCAGCCGACGCCGATGCCCCACACGATTTCGCCGGCGATAATCGCCGTGAACGTCTCGCCTCCTTGCGCCAGCGAAAAGGAGCCGACGCTGACCGCCGCCACCGCGAAGCGATAAAGGACAAGCGCGGTGGCGTCGTTGGCGAGACCCTCTCCCTCCAAAATGACCGAGATGCGCCGCGGCAACTGCATGCGTCGCGCAATGGCGAGCGGCGCGACGGCGTCGGGCGGCGACACGATCGCGCCGAGCACGAAACCGACGGCCAGTGGCCAGCCGAGCAGCCATTTCGTCGCGAGTGAAACGGAAATGGTGGTGAAGACGACGCAGCCGACGGCGAGCAGAAGGATCGGCCGCAGATTAAATTTGAACTCCCGCCAGCTCATATTGACCGCGGAGATGTAGATCACCGGCGGCAGCACGAGCAGCAGCACGAACTGCGGCTCGAGCACAAGGGTGGGCACGCCCGGGGCAACGGCGATCAGCACGCCGGCCGCGACGAGCAGGATTGGCGCGGCGGCGCCGGAGCGCGACGCGATGAAGGCGACGAACGCCACCGCCGCGAGAAGAAAGACAAGCGTTTGGAGACCCGCGATCATGCGCCCACCCTATAAGCCGCGCCTCGCGCAAGCGAACTCCGCGTCGCGGCCGAAGCGAAGCTTATAATTTGCGCAGCGACACTTCCTCGATCCTGTGATCGGCGTCCTTGGTGAGGATCAAACTCGCGCGCGGGCGGGTCGGGGCGATGTTCTGGCGCAGATTCTCGAGGTTGATGCGCGTCCATATGTCTTTCGCGACGCGCGTCGTCTCCTCTGCGTCGAGATCGGCATAGACGCGGAAGTAGGACTTGGGATCACGGAACGCCGTCTGCTGAAGTCGCCGAAAGCGCTCCACATACCATCGCTCCAGCACGTCTTCGGGCGCGTCGAGATAGACCGAGAAATCGAAGAAGTCGGAGACGAAGGGAATTTCGCGGCCGTCGCGCATGCGCGGCGCAAGCAAGACGTTGACGCCTTCGACGATGAGAATGTCGGGACGATCGACGCAGCTCGCTTCGCCCTCGACGACGTCATAGGTCATATGCGAATAGACCGGCGCGCAGACATTGCGCCTCCCCGCCTTCACATCGGAGAGAAATCGCAGCAGCGATTTATTGTCGTAGCTTTCCGGAAAGCCCTTCTTGTCCATCAGCTTTTCGGCTTCAAGGATTCTGTTGGGCAAGAGAAATCCGTCGGTGGTGATGAGCTCCACTTTCGGCGTATTCGGCCAGCGCGACAACAGGGCGCGCAGCACGCGCGCCGTCGTGGATTTTCCCACGGCGACGGAGCCTGCGACGCCGATAATGTAAGGAACCTTGCCGTCCTCGGCGCCGAGAAAGCGCTGCGTCGCCTTGAAGAGGCCCTGCGTCGCCGCGACGTAAAGCGCGAGCAGGCGCGAGAGCGGCAGATAGATCTCAATTACCTCTTCGAGCGAGATCGGATCGTTGAGCGATTTCAGTCGGACGAGATCATCGAGCGTCAGCGTCAGCGGCGTATCGGCGCGCAGCGACGCCCATTCGGCGCGCGTAAAATGCCGGTAGGGGGAAAGAGCCTCGTTGTTGGGGACGAGCTCCGCCACGGTCATTCCTTTGCTCCGCGCGCGGCTTTCTCTGCGAGCCCGGACTGATTCGTGCGCCGCTCCAGTTCGCGCAACACGTCGTCGAGCGAAATGTCCCGCGCTTCGAGCATGACGAGAAGATGATAGAGCGTATCGGCGGCTTCATTGACGAGCGCGCTTCGGTCGCCTTCTATCGCCGCGATCACCGTTTCGACCGCCTCTTCGCCGAACTTCTTGGCGATGCGCGCCATTCCGGCGTCGAGCAGGGTTTTCGTATAGGAGGTCGAGGCGCTGTCGTTGCGCCGCGCTTTGATGAGCGCGGCGAGATCGTCGAGCGTGAAACTCATGACAGACCCCCTCCCCAACCCTCCCCCGCTGCGCGGGAGAGGGAGCAGATTCCGCGCTTCGTCGGGATTTCGCTATCGCCGATCGTTAGCGTCCCCTCTCCCGCGAGCCAAGCGAAGCGGGGGAGGGACAGGGAGGGGGTCATCGCCCCTGCGCTGCAACTGGATTTTGCCGTCATCTCCCCGCCTCCAGGCCGTCGAGGCGCATCGGCAGCCCCGCAGCCGCCATGTGAAGCTTCGCCTGCGGGATCGAATATTCGCCGAAATGGAAAATCGAAGCGGCGAGCACGGCGCTCGCATGGCCTTCCTTGACGCCGGCGACGAGATGGTCGAGCGTTCCGACGCCGCCCGAGGCGATGACCGGCACCTGCACCGCGTCGGCGACGGCCCGCGTCAGCGCGATGTCGAAGCCGCTCTTTGTGCCGTCGCGGTCCATCGAGGTCAGCAGGATTTCGCCTGCGCCGAGTTCGCTGACGTCGCGTGCAAATTGCACCGCGTCGATCCCCGTTGCGCGGCGTCCGCCATGGGTGAAGATTTCCCAGCGTCCCTCGGCTGCGCGCTTGGCGTCAATGGCCACAACGATGCATTGCGCGCCAAATTTTTCCGATGCTTCGCGAACGAAGCCGGGATTGGCGACGGCGGCGGAATTAATCGAGACCTTGTCGGCGCCCGCGAGCAGCAGATTGCGGATGTCATCCAGCGTGCGCACGCCGCCGCCGACGGTCAGCGGCATGAAGCAGGCTTCCGCCGTGCGCTGCACGACGTCGAGCAGTATGCCGCGGTCTTCATGGCTTGCGGTGATGTCGAGAAAGCAGAGTTCGTCGGCGCCGGCGGCGTCATAGGCGATGGCGCATTCGACCGGATCGCCGGCGTCGCGCAGATCGACGAAATTGACGCCTTTGACGACGCGTCCGCCTTTCACGTCCAGGCAGGGAATGACGCGCGCCTTCAGCATCACGCGTTCTCGGTCGCGGCGCGCGCGCGGATCATCGCCAGCGCCTGCGCCGGATCGAGCCGCCCGTCATAGAGCGCCCGTCCGGTGATCGCGCCGGCGAGCTTGCGGCAGTCGGGCTGCAGCAGGCGCTCCACGTCGGCGAGCGAGGCGAGGCCGCCGGAGGCGATGACGGGTATCGTCAAGGCGTCGGCGAGCGCCAGGGTCGCCTCGATGTTAAGCCCGGTCAAAACGCCGTCGCGCGAGATGTCGGTGTAGATGATGGCGCTCACCCCCGCGTCTTCGAAGCTCTTGCCAAGATCGAGCGCCGACATGCGCGTGGCGCGCGCCCAGCCGTCGACGGCGACAAAACCATTCTTGGCGTCGACACCGACCGCCACGCGGCCCGGGTGAAGGCGCGCCGCCTCGCGCACGAAAGACGGGTCTTTGACGGCCGCCGTGCCGATGATGACGCGCGCGACGCCTTTGTCCAACCAGCAGGACAGCGTGCGCATGTCGCGAATGCCGCCGCCAAGCTGCACGGGAATCGTCAACGCGGCGAGAATGGATTCGACCGCCTGGGCGTTGCGCGGCGCGCCGGCGAAGGCGCCGTCGAGATCGACGACATGCAGATATTCGAAACCGACTCGCTGGAAGGCGCGCGCCTGCTCGGCGGGATCGTCATTGAACACGGTCGCGCGGTCCATATCGCCCTGCGCGAGGCGCACGCACTGACCTTCCTTCAAATCGATTGCGGGAAACAGAATCACGGACGCCACCTCAGGAAATTGCCGATCAACGCTAGGCCCAGCCTCTGGCTTTTTTCGGGATGAAACTGCACGCCGACGAGGTTGTCGCGCGCCACGGCCGCGGTGAGCGGCGCGCCATAGTCGGTGGTCGCCAGGATGTGCGCCGGCGACGTCGGCGCGAGCTGAAACGAGTGCACGAAATAGGCGTGCAATCCACGCTCTCCCGTCGGCACGCCGGCAAAGAGCGGATGTTCGCGGCTCAGCGTCAGCGTATTCCAGCCCATATGCGGGATTTTCAGCGAAGGATCCGCAGGCTCGATGGCCGCGACGTCTCCCGGAACCCAGCCGAGGCCCGGCGTTTCACCATGTTCAAGGCCGCGCGCGCCCATGAGCTGCATTCCGACGCAAATCCCTAAGAATGGCCGGCCGCGGTCGATGACCGCCTCTTGCAGGGCGGCGTAAAGACCCTCGATGGCCATCAACCCGCGGCGACAATCGGCGAAAGCGCCGACACCCGGCAGTACGACGCGCTCGGCGGCGCGCACGACGTCAGGGTCGCTGGTGACGCAAATGTCGCCTCGCGCCTGCGACTCTCGGGCGGCGCGCTCAAAGGCTTTCAAGGCGGAATGCAGATTGCCCGACCCATAGTCGATGATCGCGGTCGTCAAGGAGCGGGCTCCCCAGCGTCACCGTCTTTCGCGGTCGGCTCAGAAAGGCGATGGCGGTGAAAGTAGGCCGCCTCCGCCTCGTCCATGTCATCGCCGATGACGAGATCCTGCTCGACATAGCCGCGACGCGCCATATTCCAGCCGACGAGCCGTTCCCCCTCGAAACCGAGCCAGACAGCGAGCCCGAACGTCAGCCAGGACATCGCGTCGCGCGACACCCGCAGCTGCCAGGCGATAAGCGCCAAGGCGACAAGAAGCAGCGTCCAGAGGACGGCGACCAGCCAGGCGCGCCGCCAGGCCAGCCAGAACGGACCAAAAATAAAGGCCGGCCAGGAAAAGCCGTCGCGCAAGAAGACGATCTTGTCCGGCGCGGGAAGCTGGCCCGGCGCCATTCGCGGAAAATGAACAGTGAATATCGCCATCGGCCGTCCCCTCGTCGGCGTCACCCGCCTCTTTTCAGGCGGTGAGCGTTCCCTTGGTGGAAGGCGCTTCCCCCTGCGTGCGGCGCGGATCGATCGCCACCGCCTTGCCGAAGGCGCGCGCGAATCCCTTGAAGGCGCTCTCGGCGATATGGTGGCTGTTGACGCCGCGCAGGCATTCGATGTGCAGCCCGACGCGGGCGTGAACCGCAAAGGCCTGAAAAAATTCGCGCATCAGCTCGGTATCAAAGCCGCCGATCCGCTGCGACGGAAAGGCGACGTCGTAAACGAGAAAGGGCCGGCCCGAGACGTCCACGACGACGCGGGTCAGGGCCTCGTCGAGCGGCACATGCGCGTCGCCATAGCGGGAAATGCCCTTGCGGTCTCCAAGCGCGCGATCCACCGCCTGGCCCACGGCAATGCCGACGTCCTCGACCGTGTGATGGCCGTCGATGTGCAGATCGCCCTCAGCGCGCACGGCAAGATCCAGCGGCGCATGACGGGCGATCTGGTCGAGCATATGATCGAAAAACCCCACGCCGGTCGAAATGTCCGAGCGGCCGTCCCCGTCGAGGTCGACGGTGACCGAGATTTTGGTTTCCTTGGTGTTGCGCTCGATCGTCGCGCTGCGCATTTCCTGCCTTTTCTTGGACCCTACCGGCGTTTCCGGCGACTTTGGCCGCAAGCGGCCAGCTTGTAGCAACTCCGCCTTGGATTCGCCACCCGAACTGCTTGGGCGTCAAGGAGAAGCGAGATGCGCGCCAACTCACTCTTCCTTGACGGCAAATCGGCCTAAACAAAGAAGAGAATGGTCTGTGTGTTCGCGCTGATTCCTCACCCAAGCGCAACCACGGCAATATGTCCGACGCCGACAGGCGCTTGTAGCTTCGCGACAACGCATCAAGAAGACGCTAAATGCCGCACCGGCGGCGACTTCGGCCGTTGGGGAGAAATAGATCGCGAAGTCGTGGCGAGAACTGCCGCGCCGCAGGGAGACTTAAACATGCGACTTAAGCTCGGTTTCGCGCTTCTCGTGGCGTCCTCAGGGACTGTTCCGGCCACGGGCGAGCCTTGGCGGGACGGCTTCGTGTCGCGCATCGAAGCGCTGGCGCTCATGCAAACGCTCAACGCCTCCCTGCTCGCAAGCCGCAGCGCGACCGCGACGCTTGAGAAATGGTGCGCCGATCACAAGATGTCCGCGGAGCCCAAGATCGTCGCCCGCCGCGTTGCGGGAATCGAGCAGCAGCCGAGCGCGGAGACGCGCCGGCGGCTCGACGTCGGCGACGCGGAGCCGGTGAAATACCGGCGCGTGCAGCTCGCCTGCGGCGATCACGTGCTCTCGGAGGCCGACAATTGGTACGTGCCTGGGCGGCTTTCCGACGAAATGAACCGCACGCTGGAGACGACCGAAACGCCCTTCGGCAAGGCCATCGCGCCGCTGCAGCCGTTCCGTCGCACCATCGACATGAAGATGCGCTGGTCGCCTTTGCCCGAGGGCTGGGAGCTCTCGACCGTCCCAACGGCCTCGCCTGAAAAGACCAACGGCGCGCTCTCCATTCCGCACGACCTCTTCGAGCACACGGCCGTGGTCTATGCGCGCGATCAACGTCCGCTTTCCGAGGTGCATGAGACCTATACGCGCGAGGTCCTGGATTTTCCCGCGCCGCTCGCCGGCGCGCCGCGCGAGTGAGTCTTGCAGTGAACTGCAGCCCGACTGGCGAATAGCGGGCTGCCCCGTCGCCGCTCCGCCCTTGCTCAAATCGCCGCCAAACCTTACATCGGCTTCACATCTCTGGCTGGATGAGGCGAATGGATAGCGAACAACACCGCTTTGCGGCCATGCACGCGACGACAATCATCCTCGTCAAGAAAGCCGGAGAAACGGTGATCGCCGGCGACGGCCAGGTCAGCCTCGGCCAGACGATCATGAAGGGCAACGCCAAGAAAGTGCGGCGTCTTGGCAAGGGCGACGTGATCGCCGGTTTCGCCGGCGCCACCGCCGACGCCTTCACGCTCTTCGAACGGCTCGAATCGAAGCTCGAACAATATCCCGGACAATTGATGAGGGCCTGCGTCGAACTCGCCAAAGACTGGCGTATGGACCGCTATCTGCGGCGCCTGGAGGCGATGATGCTCGTCGCTGACAAGAGCGTCGGCCTCGTGCTGACCGGCTCCGGCGACGTGCTTGAGCCGGAAGGCACCGGCGAGGGCGCGGTGGCTGCGATCGGCTCGGGCGGAAACTTCGCGCTCGCCGCCGGGCGCGCCCTGCTCGATTCGTCCCTCGACGCCGAAACCATCGCCCGACGCGCGATGGTGATCGCCTCCGAGATTTGCGTCTATACCAACCAGAATGTGGTGGTGGAAAAGATCTAAGGCGGTCGGCAGTCGTTGGTCGGCAATGACGAAGATTCCACAGCCGTCTGTCTACTGCCTACCGCCCTGCCTACTGCCGTTCCGAAGGAACTCACCATGGCCGACTTCTCGCCGCGCGAGATCGTTTCCGAACTTGATCGTTATATCGTTGGGCAAAGCGACGCCAAGCGCGCGGTGGCGATCGCGCTGCGCAACCGCTGGCGGCGGCTGCAGCTCGAAGGCCAGATGCGCGAAGAGGTGCTGCCCAAAAACATCCTGATGATCGGCCCGACCGGCTGCGGCAAGACCGAAATCGCGCGGCGTCTGGCGCGTCTCGCCAATGCGCCCTTCATCAAAGTCGAGGCGACGAAATTCACCGAGGTCGGCTATGTCGGCCGCGACGTCGAACAGATTGTGCGCGATCTGGTCGAGGTCGCCATCCTGATGGTCAAGGAGCGCCGCCGCAAGGACGTGCAGGCGCGCGCGCAGCAAGCGGCCGAAGAGCGCACGCTCGATGCGCTGGTGGGGCCCGCCGCGTCGCCCGGCACGCGTGAAACGTTTCGCCGCCGCCTGCGCGCGGGCGAACTCGACGATAAGGAAATCGAAGTCGAGCTGACGCAGTCGGGCTCCTCGATGCCGATGTTCGAACTGCCGAATATGCCCGGCGCCAGCGTCTCCGCCTTTTCGCTCGGCGATATTTTCGGCAAGGCGATGCAGCGCGGCAAGCCGCGCAAACTCTCGGTCAAAGAGGCGCAGGGCCCTCTGATCGCCGAAGAGAGCGACAAGCTGATCGATCAGGAAGCGAGCGTCCGCGAGGCGATCCACGAGGTCGAGAACAACGGCATCGTCTTCATCGACGAGATGGATAAGATCTGCGCGCGCGAAGGACGCGGCGGCGCCGATGTCTCGCGCGAAGGCGTGCAGCGTGACCTGCTGCCGCTGATCGAGGGTACGACCGTCGCGACGAAACATGGAACGGTGAAGACGGACCATGTGCTGTTCATCGCCTCCGGCGCCTTCCATGTGGCGAAGCCTTCAGACCTGCTGCCGGAACTGCAGGGGCGCCTGCCGATTCGCGTCGAACTCGCCTCGCTCAACGAAGACGACTTCCGTCGCATTCTGACCGAAACCGAGGCCTGCCTGACGAAACAATATTCAGCGCTGCTGGGCACCGAAGGCATGACGCTCGAATTCGCGCCGTCCGCCGTCGATGCGATCGCCAAAGTCGCCGTGCAGGTGAACACCTCGGTCGAGAACATCGGCGCGCGGCGTCTGCAAACGGTGATGGAGCGCGTGCTCGACGACATCAGTTTCTCGGCGTCCGACCGCGCGGGCGACAGTATCGTGATCGATGGCGCCTATGTCGAGGAGCATATCGGCGATCTGGCGAGGAACAGGGATTTGAGCCGGTTTATTTTGTGACGCGATTTAGCCAGCGCACATCGCCCAAGCCCCTCACCTTACCTCTCCCCGCAAGCGGGGAGAGGGGTCTTCAGCGCAACGCCTAACGCCCCTTCTCCCCGCTTGCGGGGAGAAGTGAGATGAGGGGCTGGGGCATTTAACAAATTCTATTCCCAAACAGCACGCTTGCCTCAGCCCCCGCTTCTCGCCATAAGACCGGCCAAACTCAAAACCTTGGCCAATCACATGTCCACCTTTCCTCAGCGCGTCTTCTCGGGCGTGCAGTCCACCGGCAATCTGCATCTCGGCAACTATCTCGGCGCGATCGTCAAATTCGTCGAGCTGCAGAAGAACTTCGACTGCATGTATTGCGTCGTCGACCTGCATGCGATCACGGTGCCGCAGGACCCAATCGCGCTGAAGGCGAACACGCGCGAGATCGCCGCGGCGTTCATCGCCTGCGGCATCGACCCCAAGGAAAACATCGTCTTCAACCAGAGTCAGGTGCCGGAGCACGCCGAGCTCGCCTGGGTGTTGAATTGCGTCGCGCGCATCGGTTGGCTCAACCGCATGACTCAGTTCAAGGACAAGGCGGGCAAGGATCGCGAGAACGCCTCCATGGGCCTGCTCGACTATCCGGTGCTGATGGCCGCCGACATTCTCATCTATCGCGCGACCCATGTGCCTGTGGGCGACGACCAGAAGCAGCATCTGGAGCTTGCGCGCGACATCGCGCAGAAGTTCAACAATGATTTCTCGGAATCGATCGCACGCAACGGTTTTGGCGAGGCGTTCTTTCCCCTGCCCGAGCCGCTGATCTCAGGCCCGGCCACGCGGGTGATGAGCCTTCGCGACGGCACGAAGAAGATGTCGAAATCCGACGCCTCCGACTATTCGCGCATCAATCTATCGGACGACGCCGATCAGATCGCGCAGAAGGTGAGGAAGGCCAAGACCGACCCCGATGCGCTGCCTTCCGAGGAAAAAGGACTCGAAGGGCGCCCCGAGGCCTATAATCTCGTCGGCATCTTCGCGGCGCTTTCAGGACGCAGCAAGGCGGATGTGCTCGGCGAGTTCGGCGGGGCCAATTTCTCGAGCTTCAAGAGCGCGCTTGTCGATCTCGCCGTCGCCAAGCTCGCGCCGATCACCGACAAAATGCGCCGCATTCGCGAGGATGAGAGCTATGTCGACGGCGTGCTGCGCGACGGCGCCGAACGCGCCCGCGCCATCGCCCGCGAGAATATGAATGCGGTGAAGGATATTGTTGGGTTTTTGCGTTAATCCCCAGCTACACGGAATCCGTTAGATCAGTTCACATGACGTGTCATTCCCGGCGGACCGAAGGTCCGACCGGGAATCCAGAATCAATCCATGCGTTTTGGCCTTGCTCTGGATTCCCGATCGCTCGCTTCGCGCGCGTCGGGAATGACACGGGCCGTCCCGTCAGAAGACAGCGCTTCCAATTTCTCGCCGAGCGAGCGCGTCAGGCTTTCGCCCTCCGCTCGCCCAATCGAGCAATTCCACTGTGTGGACGACAGGGACGGGCGTTCCCGACCTGATCTGCACGATGCAGCCGATATTGCCGGCGGCCACAATGTCCGGCGCGACGCTCTCGATATTTGCGACTTTTCGCGACCGCAGCTCACCGGCCAGCTTCGGCTGCAGCACATTATAGGTTCCCGCCGAACCGCAGCAGATGTGACCCTCCGGAACGGGAACGACATCAAAGCCCGCGGCGGTCAGCAGCGCGACCGGCTCTTGCGATATCTTCTGCCCATGTTGCAGAGAGCAGGCGGAATGGTAGGCGACCCGAAGTTTCGGCGCATCGCCCGACGGCGCAAAGCCGATCTCGGTCATCAGCTCCGTCACATCTCTCGTCATCGCCGAGATGTGCGCGGCTTTATCCGCGAGAGTTGGATCGTTGCGGAACATATGCCCATAGTCCTTCACGCTCGTGCCGCATCCTGAGGCGTTGACGATGATATGATCCAGTCCGCCAGAGTCGATTTCGCGCGTCCAGGCGTCGATGTTCGCGCGGGCATAGCGCAGCGACTCGTCGACCTTTCCCAGATGATGCGGCAGCGCCCCACAGCAGCCGGCGCCCTTCGCGACGACGACCTCAACGCCGTGGCGCGTCAGGAGCCGTATGGTCGCCTCGTTGATCGACGTGTCGACAACCGTCTGAACGCAGCCATTGAGTAGAGCGACGCGCATCTTGCGCGCGCCTTGCGCGGCAAAGACTTGCGGAGAGTCGACGCTGGAAGCTGGCGGAAGGCTCGACGGCGCCAGCGCGAGCGCCGCCGCGATTCGGCGCGGCAGCCAGCGCGCCAAGGGGCGGATCGCGGCTGCGACGCGAAACAGCGGTCGCGCGAGAGAAGGACGCGGCAGGACGAAAGCGAGCGCTCCGCACATCGCGCGCTCCGTGAATGGTCGCGCATATGTTTTTTCGATATGCGCCCGGGCGTGATCGACGAGATGCATGAAATGCACGCCCGAAGGACACGTCGTCATGCAGGAAAGACAAGACAGACAACGATCGATATGAAGAGCCGTGCGCGCGTCAGCCGGCCGCTCCTTCTCGAACATCTCCTTGATGAGATAGATGCGGCCCCGCGGCCCGTCGAGTTCGTCGCCGGTGAGAAGATAGGTCGGACATGTCGCCGAGCAGAATCCGCAGTGCACGCAGGCGCGCAGAATCTTCTCCGATTCCGCCATGTCGGGATCGGCGAGCGCCTGCAGCGAGAAGAACGTCTGCATCGCTTTAGAACTCCGCGCGCATGCGGCCGCGCTCCAAAATATGCGCGGGATCGAAGCTTGCCTTGACGCGGCGCGTCAGCGCGGCGAGCGCCGCCGGTTGCGGATGAAAGACGTCGACCGTCGCGCGCGTCTCCGCGCTCGCCCGGATGAGCGTCGCATGGCCGCCGCTGGCGTCCACCGCGCTGCGCACGACGCCGGCATAGGCGTCAGGCGCACTCTCGAGGCGCAGCCAGATCAGTCCGCCCGCCCAGTCGTAGAAATGAGCGAGGACCGGCGCGCCAGCGCGGCGAATGCGCTCGACGACCGCGAAACCTTCGCTCGGCGCAACGGACATACGCCAGATTTGGCCGACCTTGGCGGCGACGGGCGCAGCGTCGCGCAGACCTCGCCACAACGCCGCGGAGTCGTGTTCATCGAGCGTCTCGAACCGGACGCCATCGCGCGCCAGTCGCCCGACGAGATCGTCGCGGCGCGCCGTTACGGAAATCGCCGGACCTTCCAGCCGTATGGCGGCCGCATCGGCGTCCAGCGCCAATGCGGCGCCGGCCGGCAGCATGGCGAGCGCCGAAGGCTCGCAAGGCGTCGCGGTGGCGCGGCGCAGCAGCGCGAGGCTCTCCGCCTCGTCCGCCCCGATCGCCAGCAGCGTGCATTCGGTCTGCGGCTTTGGAAGCACCTTGAGCGTCAGCTCCGTCAGAAGCGCCAGCGTGCCGTAGGAGCCGCAGACAAGCTTGGAGAGATCGTAGCCGGTGACGTTCTTCATCACGCGGCCGCCGGATTTCACCAGCTCGCCGCGACCGGTGACGCAGCGGAACCCGAGCAGATGATCGCGCGCCGCGCCCGCCTTGATCCGCCGCGGCCCCGCGGCGTTCACCGCGATCACGCCCCCGATCGTGGCGCCGCCCGTTTCTCCGCCAAACAGCAGTCCGTAATCCATCGGCTCGAAGGCGAGCTGCTGTCCATGCCGGTCCAGCAGCGCTTCAATCTCACTCAGGCGCGCGCCGGCGCGCGCCGAGAGCACGAGTTCATTGGGCTCATAGAGCGTCACGCCGGTCAGCGCGGCCGTGGAGAGCGCCTGCGCTTGCGGCGCGAAGCGGCCGAGCCCCGACTTGGAGCCGCCGCCGACGATCGCGCAGCAGTCGCCTCTCGCCTTTGCCGCGCAGATCGCGTCAACGGCGTCCGCTTCGTCGCGGATTTCCAGCGTCGCGCAAGCGGACTGCATTGCTAAAATCTCGGCAGGTTGGGAAAGGGCACTTTGCCGCCCGAGACATGCATCATCCCGAGTTCAGCGCAGCGATGCAGCGTCGGAAACACCTTGCCCGGATTGAGCCGGCCCTCCGGGTCAAAAGCGCATTTCAGCCGCATCTGCTGCGCGAGATCCACCTCGGTAAACATCTCGCCCATGAGGTCCCGCTTCTCGACGCCGACGCCATGTTCGCCGGTGAGAACGCCGCCGAGCGAGACGCACAGGCGCAAGATGTCGAAGCCGAGCTTCTCCGCGCGCTCAATGTCGCCCTCTTTCGACGCGTCATAGAGAATGAGCGGGTGGAGATTGCCGTCGCCGGCGTGAAAGACATTGGCGACGCCCAATCCTTGCTCCTTGGCGAGCCGATCCATGCCGGCGAGCGCTTCCGGCAGCCGCGCCCGCGGGATCGTGCCGTCCATGCAAAGATAGTCGGGCGCGATGCAGCTCACCGCCGGAAAGGCGTTTTTGCGTCCGGCCCAGAATTGCAGCCGCTCGGCCTCGCTTGTCGAAGCCCGTATCGTCGTCGCCCCTTCTTCGCGCGCGATATCCTGCACCACGCCTACGAGATGATCCACTTCGGCCTGCGGCCCGTCGAGTTCGACGATGACGAGCGCTGCGGCGTCGAGCGGATAGCCGCAGGGCTGGAAGCGCTCGACCGCATGGATTGTCGCCTTGTCCATCATTTCGAGGCCAGCCGGGATGACGCCGCGCGCAATGATCGCGCCAACGCAGCGCGCCCCCGCCGCCACGCTCGCAAAGCCGAGCAGCAGCCCCCGCGCAACGGGCGGCCTTTGCAGCAGACGGACCGTCACCTCCGTGACGACGCCTAGCAAGCCTTCGGAGCCGGTCATCAGTCCGATGAGGTCGTAGCCCTCGCTGTCGAGATGCTTGCCGCCGAGCCGGATGAACTCGCCGCCCATCAGCACGATGTCGAGTCCGAGGATGTTATTGGTCGTCAGGCCGTATTTCAGACAGTGAACGCCGCCGGCGTTCTCGGCGACATTGCCGCCGATCGAACAGGCGATCTGGGACGACGGATCCGGCGCATAATAGAAGCCCTGCGCTTCAACGGCTTTGGAGATCGCGAGATTTTGAACGCCGGGCTGGACGCGCGCGCAGCGGTTTTCGTAGTCGATTTCTAGGATTCGGTTGAACTTGGACATGCCGAGAAGAATGCCGTCCTCGAGCGGCATCGAACCGCCGGACAGCGACGTGCCGGCGCCGCGGGGCACGACCTTGACGTTCATCTCGGCGGCGAGCGCCATGATCGCGCGCACCTGTTCAACGCTCTCCGGCAGCGTGACGACGAGCGGCAGCGCCCGATACATGGTGAACGCGTCGCATTCATAGGCGCGACGCGCGACCTCGTCGACGATCAGGCTTTCGCGAGGCAGTATGGCCGCGAGGCGCGCAATGAGTTCATTGCGCCGCGACATAATCGCCGGCTCGGGCTTCGGCATGAGAAGCGTCATGGACTCGCGCCTCCAACGCGAGCGAGAGCGCTGCTGAACCTGCAGCTATTCGCCTAAGCGGAGCATGGCTTTTGCTCCGGGCTGCGCCCTATGGTCCAAACCGTTTAGAGGAGCCTCGAATTGCCCGCAAGCATGGCCCGATCGCGCAACCATTAGAAATGCGCGGATTTCTGGCGCTTTTCATTAATCCGCCTATGCTAGGTGAGATCGATCGCAGGCGGAAACACGGGCCGAAGGGAAATGACCAAGACCATCCTCATCGTCGAGGATAACGAGCTCAATATGAAGCTTTTTAATGATCTCTTGGAAGCCAACGGCCATGCGACGCTGCAAACAAAGAGCGGCTTCGAGGCGATATCCCTCGCGCGCAACCACCGGCCAGATCTGATCCTGATGGACATCCAGCTGCCCGAGATCAGCGGTCTGGAAGTCACCCGCATGCTCAAGGAGGACGATGATCTGCGCGCCATTCCCGTCATCGCGATCACCGCCTTCGCGATGAAGGGCGACGAGGAAAAGATCCTGCAGGGCGGCTGCGAAGCCTATTTGTCGAAACCCATTTCCGTGGCGAAATTCTTGGAAACCGTGAATTCCTTTCTCGCAGAGAAGCGCTGAGAGTTCTGTGTTCACATGAGCGCGCGCGTTCGCCTCGTTAACGATCCGTCCGCGAAGCACCGCGCATCTTCGCCGTTACGATGACGGCTCTCGATCGGCCCGGCCGCGGCGTCAGTCTGAAGTCGGGCGCAGACGACTTCATCGCCAGACCGTCGATGGTCCCGGCCCGCCGGAGCGGCGGCCCTCTTGAGCGGGCTTGCAGGCGACGCACGGCTGAACTATACAGCGCGCGACGACGTCAAGCCGTCCGGCCTCCCCCAAGAGGCGTCCGAATAAAACGGGGCCATAGCTCAGTTGGGAGAGCGCTTCAATGGCATTGAAGAGGTCGTCGGTTCGATTCCGTCTGGCTCCACCACTATCCTAATCCGCTGTTTTAAAGTGGTTTTTCGAAGAAACCAACGAAATGGTTCTCGACAAATCCCGGATTTGGCCCTAGCCGAATCGCAGGAGCGCCGCGCAGCCTCTGAACCTCGCGGTTGGTCTCGGCGTGCGAAAATTGTTCTGGCGTCAAACGGGCGATCCGGCGACGAAACCTGGCGCGAGAGATCCATTCAAAGACGCTCAGCAAATGGACGAATTGAATACAAAATGCGGTCTCCGACATGGGATGGCGCCGATCTCGCGACAGCGGCGCTGCCTGCCAACGAGGTCGGGTGACGCCCGTCGGCGCGCAGGGCGATGCTTCCATAGAAAGGAACTTGCGAAATGAAATTACGACTATCCGTTGCGACGATCATATTGTTCTGCTCGGGTTGGGCCTTCGCTGAAGATGCGCCGGTGACATATCAATGCGAGGTCTCGGCTCAACAGAGCGACTCAAGCCAGTCGGGGCCCTTTTCCATCGAGATAAGTGGCGCCGCAGTGAAGCTGAGCAACGTCAGCGCCCTTGATGGCCATTTTTCTCTCATTCGAAAGAATGACGCCTACTACGTCTTTAAAAATAAGAAAAATCAGGGGGGCAACCTCAACCGTTCCACCGGCGCAGTGGAATTATATGCCGTAAACGCCGCCTCTCATGAGATGACGGTCTCAATCAACGGCGCGTGTGTCGAACAGAAATAGACCCAGGATTTCGCGCGCCTCGAACACTCCTCTAAGGTATCGACGCGATCGACCGTTATTCCCTCACCGTGCTTCCACACGGATAGCCCTGTAACAGGGGTCGTATTAAATAGGACCTCCTGGCTTCCATCTGGCAACGGGTTTTTTCCGGTAAGCAGATGAATGATCGCGGCAAGTTCGGCTGAATGATCGCGGCAAGTTCGGCGCGACGCGTGAGCCAGGAAGCATTCTCGAGCTGATGTGCGATCGTCTTCCTGAAGCTGCAAGGGAACCAATCCTAATGCCGGCGGTTCTAATTCGGCCTTCTCGGATCAGGCCATGCAAGGAAGACCGCAGGCGACCTCAGCGGAGCTTGCCGCCGGAGTTCGAGGTGGGCTTTCGCGTGAATGACGTGGAACGCCGCATGTTCGTGCGGCCGTGGACCACCTTCCTCGACGCCCTTCGTGAACATCTCGCGTCCGCGATCTTCCGATCACGATCGATAAGCTACCCGAGTTGAGGCAGCCCACGAGCAACCACGCAGAGTAAATGAATTACGTCCCAGACCCCGGCCGACCGAGAGACGCGCTGACGAGCGCCCGCAGGTGGCTGGAGGAATTCGGACAGGCGGCGTTAGCGACCGTCGTTTCCACCTGGGGTTCGTCGCCCGTACCGGTCGGCGGCCAAATGGCCATCGGTCCATGCGGACAATTCGAGGGCTCCGTCTCCGGGGGTTGCGTCGAAGCGGACGTGATTACCCAAGCGGCGGACGTTCTGGCGCGCGACAGACCGAAGTTGTTAGAGTTCGGAGTCGGAGAGGAACTGGCGTGGAAGGCCGACCTGCCCTGCGGCGGCGCCATCAGCATCTATGTCGAGCCGCTGCAGCGTGAGCGAGATTCAGCTTTTCTCGACAGAGTGTTTTCCGCGCGCCGCGCACGGATGTCGCTTGCCGTGATCACCACGCTTGCGACCGGCGCGCGACGCCTGTTTGACGCCAGCGAATTGATGCCGGCCGAGATCGCCCAATGCCTGGTTTCGGGTGAAAGCCGGCTTCTCTCGCTCGGCGATGCGCCGGTCTTCTTGCACGCGCTCACGCCGCCCGTTCGCGTGGTCATTGTCGGCGCGACGCATGTCGGCCAGGTGCTGGCTGATCTGACGAATCGCATTGGTTACGACGTCGTCGTCGTGGACCCGCGCGCCGCATTTGCGAGCGTAGACCGCCTCGGCGATTTCAAAAGTCTCACCGACTGGCCTGAAATCTCGCTGAAGTCCTTGGGGCTCGACCCAAGGACGGCGGTGGTCGCTCTGACCCACGCCGCCGCGATTGACGATGAAGCGCTCACCGAGGCGCTGCGCTCGCACTGCCTGTATATTGGCGCCCTGGGCTCGACACGGACACACGCCAAGCGCTTGCAGCGTCTCGCCGCAGCAGGCTTCAACGATGCGGAACTCGCGCGCATCAGCGCCCCGATTGGACTGCCGATTGGCGCGAAAGGCCCGGCCGAGATCGCCGTCTCGATTCTCGCGGAAATCGTCAAAGTCGCGCGCGAAACGAGGCAAGCGTGAATATCGCAGCTGTGCTCTTGGCTGCTGGAGCCTCAAAACGATTTGGCGAGAACAACAAGCTTCTCTCCGACCTCGGCGGAAAGCCGCTCATCCGCAGGGTGGCCGAAGCCGTCGTTTGCAGCGGCGTCGACGTTGTCGTCGTTACCGGCTGCGATCGCCCGCAGATCGAAAAAGCTCTCGAAGGCTTGCCGCTTCGATTTGCACACAATTTGAACTGGGAAAGCGGCATGGGAGCGTCGATCGCCGTCGGCGTCAACGCGCTCGGCCAGCAAACACAAGGAGCGTTTGTGATCCCGGGCGATCTGCCCTTTTTGACATCAGATCTGATCAAAGAGCTGACCGCCCTCTTTATGGAGAGCCGGGGCGCTTTGATCACCTATCCAACAACCTCCTCTGGCGAGCAGCGCAACCCGGTTTTGTGGCCCCGACGATTCCTCCCCTCGCTGGCGGTCCTTTCTGGGTCGTCGGGCGCCAAGCAATTGCTCCAGAACTGCGCGGATTCGCAAAAGCAGGCGCACGTGTTTGATGAAAGCGCCTATCTCGACGTTGATGCGCCTGCGGATTTGGAAGCCGCCCGTTCGCGATTGAACATTGCGAATCTTTAAGGGCTTTTACGCGGCGCAGATTTCGTCATGCAAATGGGCCGCTTAACCGCGCACGCTGCGATAATAGAGCAGCCGCACGGCTGCGTCGGGGCTCTGATGCGCCTCAAGCGCGACCTTGATGTGTCCGGCTCAAGGAATATGTTGCAGCATAAGCGGCCATCAAGCGATTGACGTTCGAGACGACCTTCCGCGCTGGATACTTCCGGCGCAGCCGAAATTGCAGGCTCAGTCATGCCCTATGAGCTCTACTATTGGCCCGGCATTCAAGGACGTGGAGAGTTCGTGAGGCTCGTGCTGGAAGAAGCCGGCGCCAGCTATATTGACATGGCGCGTGAGCCAAACGCCGAGGCGTCGCTTGTGGCTTTTCTCGAACGAACCGACCTCGCCCATCCGTCATTCGCACCGCCGTTCTTGAAAGACGGACAGGTGATCGTGGGACAGACCGCCGCGATACTGCTTTATCTCGGCGATCGTCACCATCTCGCGCCGAGCGACGCGGCGCGCAGACTTTGGGTTCACCAAATTCAGTTGACGATCGCTGACTTGGTCGGCGAGGCTCACGACACTCATCATCCCTTGGGCGGGGATTTGTATTACGAGGAGCAGAAACCCGAGGCCTCACGCAGAGCGAAGTGGTTCCGCAAGGAACGGATACAAAAATATCTTGATTGGTTCCAAACGATCCTCGCCCGCAATCCCGACGGTGACGCACATCTCGTCGGCGATACCTTAAGCTACGCCGATCTCTCCCTGTTCCAAACCGTCGAAGGCTTGCTCTATGCGTTCCCCAACACAACAAAAGCAGTTCTCGCCGCGTCGCCGCGCGTGTCCGCTCTTTGCATGATGGTCGCGCGACGCCCGCGCATTCGCGCATACATCGAGAGCGATCGCAGGGTGAAATTCAACGAGCAAGGTATATTTCGTCACTATCCTGAACTCGATGACTGATCAGCGGGACCAATCCCTGCACGGACCCTTAGGTTGGCGGATCGCCCTATATGCTCACCTTGTCGGGCGTCGCAGCTTAAGTTCAGCTTGCTTCTTTGGAGAGATGTTGATGGGTGGATTAGCCTTGATCCTCGAAACGCAGCTTTCGGCGAGCGCCCACAGCGCCATGAGCGACCGTCTTTTTCAAACCCGCAGACTTTCGATCGAACTTGCAGCTCCACTCAGCGCCGAAGACATGGTCGTCCAAGCGATGGAGGACGCCAGTCCGACCAAATGGCATCTCGCTCACACAACTTGGTTTTTCGAAACCTTCGTCTTGACGCCGTATCTGACTGGCTATCAACTATTCGATGAGGCGTTCAATTATTGCTTCAATTCGTATTATGAGCACCTTGGCGCTCGGCAGCCAAGGCCGAAGCGCGGACTACTCACCAGGCCGTCGCTCGATCGCGTTTTCGCCTACAGGCAGCATGTTGACATAGCATTGGCGCAGCTTCTTACTGAGCAAACCGAGGCGTCGCCGGCGTTGATCCATACGCTGGAGGTCGGGATCAATCACGAGCAGCAACATCAGGAGCTGATGCTCACAGACATCCTCTCCCTTTTCGCTGCGAATCCCCTAACGCCAGCCTATCGCCCAACCCAGCCCCACTCCATTCCCGCGCCAAGCGAACCGCTACGCTGGATCGACTTTGCCGGCGGCGTGCGCCAAATCGGCCACGACGGAAAGGGTTTTGCTTGGGACAATGAGGGGCCTCGCCATGATGTGCTCCTGCGCCCGTTTCGGCTTGCGGACCGCCTCGTCACAAACCGGGAGTGGTTGGCGTTCGTCGCCGACGGCGGCTACGAGACGGCGACCCTATGGCTGTCCGACGGCTGGGCCGCGATCCTGCGCGAAAACTGGCATGCGCCACTCTATTGGGAGTCTCGCGACGGAGAGTGGTTTGAGATGTCGCTCCATGGATTGCAGCCGCTAAGCCTCGATGCGCCGGTTGCGCATGTGAGCTACTACGAAGCCGATGCTTTTGCGCGCTGGTCTGGCAAGCGCTTGCCCACGGAATTCGAATGGGAAGTCGCGGCGGCAACAGTCCCAAAGCAGGGAAATTTTCTTGAAACGGCGGCATTGCGTCCGCGACCGGTCGAAGCCGAACCCAATGGATCGCCTCGTCAGATGTTCGGCGATGTCTGGGAATGGACCCAGAGCGCCTATCTGCCCTATCCGGGCTATCGCGCCCCTGAGGGAGCGCTCGGAGAATACAATGGCAAGTTCATGGTTGGTCAGCACGTGTTGCGCGGCGGCTCCTGCGTAACGCCGCAAGATCACATCCGCCCGAGCTATCGCAACTTCTTTTATCCACATCAGCGCTGGCAATTTCTGGGCCTACGTCTCGCTTCGGAGGTTGCCTGATGTCAAAGGCGACGGAACGCTCAGCCACGCCGCTCGCGCGGCAAGCGGACGACTTCGCCGTTAGCGTGCTGGAGGGCCTGTCCCGGCCGAAGAAGAGTCTTCCCTGCCGGTTCTTTTATGACGCGAAAGGCAGCGGGCTTTTCGAAGACATTACGCGCCAGCCCGAGTACTATCCAACAAGAGTCGAGGTTGGGATTCTCACAGCCAATGCGATGCAGATGCTCGAGGGAGCGCTCGCAGAGACGGTTCTCGTCGAGTTCGGCTCGGGTTCGAGCATCAAGACGGAAATCCTGCTCGGACATTTGCCGCGTCTACACGCCTATGTGCCGATCGATATCTCGGAGAGCGCTCTTACAGATGCTCGAGAGCGGCTGACGGCGCGATTTTCCGGACTCAACATTCAGCTGCTCTTGGGCGATTTTTCGCGTCCGATCGAGCTTCCTCTCGAGCTGGCGGAACGGCCTAAGCTGGGATTTTTCCCTGGATCGACGATCGGCAATTTCGTCCCTGCGGAGGCGACGCAGTTGCTACGCGCGATGCGAGAGACGCTTTCGCCGCGCGGAAAGCTGATCATCGGCGTCGATCTGAAAAAGGACGTTCGCCAGCTTGTTGCAGCTTACGATGACGCCAATGGCGTCACCGCCGCATTCAATCTCAATCTCCTTGTGCGCATTAATCGCGAACTCGATGCGACATTCGATCTTCAAGCCTTTCGCCATGCGGCGACCTACGAGCCCTTCGAAGGACGCATTGAGATGCATCTCGTCAGTCTGAAGGATCAGGACGTCTGGGTGGCGGGAAGAAAAATTCGCTTCCGTACGGCGGAGACGATTCACACCGAGAGCGCTTACAAATACACGATCGAAGAGTTCCATCTGATCGCGCAGGCGGCGGGGTGGACCCCTCTGCGCGTATGGAAAGATCACCTAAGCTTGTTCAGCGTACATGAATTGGTCGCACCTTGAGCGAAGGGCGACGCCGCCGGGACCAGCTGAATGACCGCGACTACCGTGACCGAAGCAGAGCGAAATGCTTGGCCAGCGTTGCCTTACTTGGCTTGGCGGGAGACCTATACGACTCTGCATCTCTGGACTCAGATCGTCGGCAAGATCCGGTTGTCGCTGACTCCCTGGCAGAACCACTCCTGGCACGTTGCGCTTTATGTGACGACGCGTGGCCTCACCACGTCGCCCATCGCATATGGCGTAAGCGTCTTTCAGATTGATTTCGATTTTATAGACCACGTTCTTCGTATAACGACGAGCGATGGCGACGAACGCCAAATGCAGCTCCGATCTCAGACTGTCGCCGACTTTTACGCGCATCTTTTCAGCAGGCTCGAGGAGTTGAGCATTTTTGTGCGCATCAATGAACATCCCAACGAGATACCTGATGCGCTTCCCTTCACCACGGACCGGATTCATGCCGACTACGATCCTGTTTACGCGAACAGCTTTTGGAGATTGCTTGTGCAGGCCGATCGCGTCTTCAAAACCTTTCGCACCGGCTTCGTTGGCAAGGTCAGCCCTGTGCACTTTTTCTGGGGCAGTTTCGATTTGGCGGTGACGAGGTTTTCTGGTCGCCGTGCGCCGCGCCATCCCGGGGGTGTTCCAAATCTTGCGGACGCCGTTGTGCGCGAAGCTTACTCGCATGAGGTGAGCAGCGCGGGCTTTTGGCCTGGCGGCGGCTCGATCGATTTTCCTGCTTTCTATTCCTACGCCTATCCCGCGCCGCCGGGATTCGATCGCGCGCCGGTAGGACCCGAGGGCGCTTTTTTTAGCCAGGATCTCAAGGAATTCATCCTGCCCTATGACATCGTGCGAAAAGCCGAACATCCGGATGCGACGCTCCTTCGCTTTTTGCAGAGCACATATGACGCTGCCGCCGACGCCGGCGGATGGGACCGCGCAGCTCTCGAATGTCCATTAGGACATGTCGGCGTCCCGCGTCCCATTCGCGGATAAGGCGTTCTAACGATCCGCGTGCGACTTTCTGTTCTTTCCCACTTGGCTCTCGGAGCACAAGCCGGTCCGCGCTCGACCTCGCCGCGGCATGTCGGCCCTCGATCAAACCATGGCTTTGCGCTAAGCTTTCCTTCGATTCACAAATTCATTCGTGCAGCGACAGAAGGAGAACTAAATGCGGCATTCTCTTCCACGTAGGCTTCTCGCTGAATTTCTTGGGACTTTTTGGCTCGTGTTCGGCGGCTGCGGCAGCGCGGTGATTTCCGCCGGCTTTCCACAGCTCGGCATTGGCTTTCTCGGCGTGGCGCTAGCCTTCGGACTCACGGTGCTGACGGGCGCTTACGCCTTCGGCCCCGTATCTGGCGGCCATTTCAATCCAGCGGTGACGCTCGGCGTCGCGACGGCCGGCCGCTTCTCCTGGAAGGACGTCGGACCCTTCTGGGTCGTGCAGCTTCTCGGCGCGACATTTGCGGCTTTCGTGCTGCTCAAGATCGCTCAGGGCAACATTGATTTTTCGCTCGCCAACGGCTTTGCCGCAAATGGCTATGACGAACATTCCCCCGCTGGATACACATGGCAGTCCGGCCTTCTTGCGGAAATCGTGCTGACGGCGTTTTTCCTGCTTGTCATTCTGGGAACGACGGAAGGTCGCGCGCCGGTCGCCTTCGCGCCGATCGCGATCGGATTGGCGCTGACGCTGATCCATCTGGTCGACATCCCTATCACCAACGCTTCCGTGAACCCTGCGCGTTCGACAAGCCAGGCGCTCTTCGTCGGCGGCTGGGCCCTCGAACAACTTTGGCTGTTCTGGGTCGCGCCGCTCGTCGGCGCCGTCATCGGGGGGCTCATTCATCGCTTTACCCTTGCTGATGACTGAGCGACACGGAGCGACCTTCTGATTTTATACGCAATCAGTGGATGCTGGGCTTCGCCGCAGCGTCCCTGACACACTTCTTCGTGAAGCTCGTCCGAGCTGCGCCTGCCAGTTTCTTTTCAGCTGCAGCCACATCGCAGGCGCTCGCAGCGGCGTCTCTGTCGCACCTTCTCATGAAACTTTTCAGCGCTGCGCCGTGCAGCTTCTTTTCCGTCGCCTGGGCGGCGCAGTCCGGGCCAGTTGGCGGTGTCTGGGCGAAAGCAGCAGTCGAAATCAAAGCGCCAGCGACGCAAATTCCGGCGGTCAAAATTCTTATCGACATGGTGTCCTCTCAAAAATTCCCGCAGCTTCGAAGAAGAATCAAAGGCAGGTGAGCAAGATAACGACGCGATCTGCTGACATAACCTGAGCCCATAACAGGCGCCCAGGCTCCAACGACGTCAGCGCGCCGTGAGCGCATGATCGGAGTCGCTATCTTCGCAAGCTCGCGCTTCCGCTAAAAAAAACGGCCTGTCCATTCCCAGCCCCTCCAATAGATCGCGCATCCGATCGGGAAGCGGCTCTCGAAGAACGTCGTCGTAGGTTTTCCTTAGCAATTCGCCGATTTCATCGCCGACCTTTTGGCCATGCATAGGGGACAGACGCATGTTACGCCTCCACTCGTCCACAGCGGACGTGAGAGCGTCGACTTAGGTTGCGGCCATAATGTGAGCGACGCTCCCCCGCGGGCCCGCAACAGGCGATTTGTAAAATTCATGGTAAATTAGATACATCGGATCCTGCTCAATCGACCAGCCATCGTTCAGCGGCAGACGCTCGCATGGCGCCTTGTCAGCGTTGAAAGCAAAGCAATTTTGACCGCGGTAAAAAGGCCGAGCTCGAGTAGACTCTTTCAATATCGATCAATATGGCGCTATGTGTGCGCCACGGGTTCGGAGCGTTGTTTTCTCTCTCGGAGGATCGCGTATGTGTCAGGCGTGTGGCTTTACCGATGTCATTCATGGAAGCAAAATGCGCCGCAGAGCCTTTGTGTTCGGCGCCGCCACGGCGGGAGCGCTGACGGTCGTAGGAAGCGCGAGCGCCCAGGGCCGAAAATCCCAGTCGAAACAAGCCAAGCCGAGTAGTGCGCCGCCCAAGCCTGATAATGTGATGAATCCAGACGATGCATTGGCGCGCCTGATGGAGGGCAATAGGCGATATCAGAAGGGCATCGCAAGACGGCACGACTTCTTCGCAGAGCGCGAAGCCCTCGTCAGCGGACAGAATCCTTATGCTGCGATTCTTAGCTGCGCGGATTCACGTATCGCGCCGGAATACGCTTTTGACAGTTCGCGCGGCGACCTTTTCGTTGTTCGTGTCGCGGGCAATGTCGCCAATCCATACAATATCGCAAGCTTGGAATATGCTGTTGAGGTGTTGAAGACTCCTCTCATCTTAGTGCTCTGTCACGAAGCCTGCGGCGCTGTTAAGTCGGCGATTTCGTCGATCCAGGATCATACGACTTTGCCAGGCCACCTTCCGACGCTCGTCGCCGCTCTAACCCCCGCGGTTGAAGCAGTTAGGGGCCGGCAGGGCGATCTTCAGGAGAATGCGACCGCGGAGAACGCCCGGATGTGCGCGAGGATGCTCGAGACCGCAACGCCGTTGCTGAGCGCCGCTGTCAATGAGAAGCGCGTCAAAGTCGTGAGCGGAATTTATCGCCTTGCAGACGGTCGGGTCGACCTGTTTGCTTGAGGCTGATCACGCAAGAATGCGCCGATCGATCTGCGCAATTGAAGTGACGCCCGTCAGGGTCATCGCCACGCGCATTTCTTTGGCGAAGATCTCGAGCATATTCTCGACGCCCCCCTGTCCGGCCGCGGCCAGCGCATAGGCTGCGGCCCGTCCGAGCAGGACGCCCTTTGCGCCGAGCGCCAGCATGCGCACCACGTCCAGTCCGGACCGCACGCCTGAATCGACAAAAACTTCAAGATCGCTTCCGACGGCGTCGACGATCGGCGGCAAGGCTTTGACCGTCGAGAGCGCGCCGTCGAGCTGCCGTCCGCCGTGATTGGAAACGATGATTCCATTCGCTCCGAACCGCACGGCGTCCCGTGCGTCCTCAGGATCCAATATGCCCTTGAGGATCAAAGGCCCCTTCCAGAACTCGCGGATCCATTCGAGGTCTGACCAGCTGATCGATGGATCAATGTTTTTTCCAAGCCAGCCGATGTAATCCTGCAGTCCGGTCGCCTTGCCGAGATATTTTGAGATGTTGCCGAGATCGTGCGGTCGGCCCCTGATCCCCACGTCAAAGGACCAGCTCGGTTTCGCGATCGCCTGAAGCAAGCGCCTCGGTTTGGCGATAGGCCCTGACAGACCGGAATGGGCGTCGCGGTAGCGCGATCCATGCACAGGAAGGTCTACCGTGAAGACAAGTTTTGTTATGCCTGCGCGTTGGGCGCGCTCCAACATCGATTGCATGAATCCGCGGTCTTTGAGCACGTAGAGCTGGAACCAGATGGTTCCTGCGCTGCATTGCGACGCGACCTCTTCGAGCGAGCAGATCGAAAGCGTTGACAGCACGTAAGGAATGCCCTTCCTCGACGCAGCATTGGCCGCCTGGACCTCGCCCCGACGAGCAAACATCCCGCTCAGCCCGACAGGCGCCAGGATCACCGGAAGCTCGGAATGCTGACCGAACCACGCCGTCGCGAGACTGAGGCCGGTGACGTTCTTCAACACGCGCTGTCTGAGGTTCACGGCTCTCAAATCAGCGACATTGGCCTGCAGGGTGTCTTCTGCGTTCGCCCCGCCATCGATATAATCAAAGAGGAAGCGCGGCAGCTTGCGCTGTGCGACCTTTCGATAATCCGAAGCTGACGAAACAATCATTCGATTCCCCAAACTGGTCGGGCGCTGGAGCGTGAGCGCGAGCCTACGCCTGAACGCACAGGCGCGCGTCGAGGGCTCACGCCTTCCGCCTTGATCGCAGGAGCGCGGCGCATCGTCAAACCGATCTATCGCCTTGGGCGCTTGCCGCTTCGTCACAGCTCAAGAGCGCTTCGCCTGCGAGCTGGCCCTCTATCGCAATTGGATGGATTAGCAGCACGCGGCGCGCGGCGCGGCGACAGCGGCGTGGCGCTGGGCGTGATCCATGAGAAGGTTTTGGACAAAGCTCAGCTTTTCTTTCACGACCGGGGAAATCACGAAGGGATAGATATCGGGCTGCCCCATAGATCGGTTGATGTTGTTCAACGCGAACGAAATGTCCAGCCAACTATCGACCATCTCATTGATGTCGGGATAGCCGTAGGGATCAAAATCGACCCGCGCCGGAGAACCGTCATCCCGCCGCACCACGAGCCCTGCGCTGCTACCGGTTTCGAGCGTGTCGACGATATGGAGATAATGCGCGAAGGTTTCCGCAAAATCTTCCCACGCATGACAAGAGGCGTATGCGCTTATGTGCTTTTGTCGCCAGTCGGCTGGCGGCCCCTCATCATAATGTCTCTTTAGGGCGGTGAAATAATCTTCCCGCTCGTCTCCAAAGAGCTCTCGAAACGGCCAAAGATGTTCGGCGTGCGGCACGATGCGATCCCAATAATAATGGCCGATCTCATGCCGGAAATGCCCAAGCAATGTACGATAAGGCTCACCCATCTCATCGCGCATTTTTTCCCTCACGGGGTCGTCCGCTTCCTTCAAAGCGATCGTAATCAGGCCCGAGCTATGGCCCGTGAGCACCGGCCGTCGCGATGGCTCCTCAGCCAAGAAATCAAAGACGAGCGGCTCGCCGTCGTTCTCGGACGCCGTTGGCGCAGGAAGCTTCAGTCTGATCAGGCTGTAAAATAGCCGTCGTTTGGCGGCTTCGATTTTCCGCCACGCCGCGTGGCGCTTGTCGTCCGACAAGTCAGGCACGATTCGATTATGCTGGCAGGCGAGGCAATACTCCGAGGGACCGCCCTTCTCGACCATCCAATTACATCCGTGCAACTCCCAGTTCTTGCAGAAACGATATTCGCGAGTTCCGTCAGCGAGCGCGCGCCATCCGTTACCGACGGGTTCGACGGCGGTCATCTCGCTATGCGTCGGCAAATAGCCGAGCGTGTGCCCGCAACTTTCGCATTTGGTGTTCTCGAAAAGTATGCTCTGGCGGCAAACCTGGCATCGAAAGGCTTTCATGGAGGATCTTCCCGAACCGCGCTTGCGCCCTTAACTGCGCTGCTGACGGAATGTTCCTGGTCAAGACAGAGCGGTGGTCGCTCGGGAGCCTCGGTCTTCCGGAGCATCCTATACCGGCGCCAATTGAATGCGCAGCCCGTATTCACCTGCTAGGCTTATTGCCGTAATTTCGGACAAAGCCGCCATTTTGGCGGCTCTTCAGATTGACACTGCGCGGCGCGGCCCCGCTAAACTCTCGGCAGTGGCCCTGCGTCAGTTCTTGAGAGAATGACGCTGAAACGAGACGCTGATTAACGTGTCGATCCAGATCGCCCTTCACCACATCACCCACTACAAATATGACCGCCCGGTCGTGCTCGGTCCGCAGATCGTCCGTCTGCGCCCGGCTCCGCATTGCCGCACGAAAATCTTGAGCTACTCGCTCAAGATCGCGCCTTCGGAAAATTTCATAAACTGGCAGCAGGACCCGCACGGGAATTGGCTGGCGCGTCTGGTGTTCCCCGATAGCGCGAGCGAATTCAAGATTGAGGTCGATCTGCTGGCGGATCTCGCCGTCTATAACCCATTCGATTTCTTCATCGAGCCTTATGCCGAAGAATTTTCGTTCGCTTATCCAGAGGAACAGAAAATTGAGCTTGCCGCCTATCTTGACCCCGAGGACGTGGGCGCCCTGACGGAAGACTTCGTCCGAAGCCTTCCGCGGCAAAAAACGCGGACAATTGATTTTCTCGTCGAACTCAACGCGCGGCTGCACCGCGACATTCGTTACGTCATCCGGATGGAGCCTGGCGTGCAGGCGCCGGAAGAGACTCTCGCGCTGGGATCGGGTTCGTGCCGCGATTCCGCTTGGCTTCTCGTGCAGATCTTGCGCAAGCTCGGTCTCGCGGCGCGTTTCGTCTCCGGCTACCTCATCCAGTTAAAGGCGGATGTCGATCCGATTGAAGGCCCGAAGGGAACCGATCACGACTTCACCGATCTGCACGCTTGGGCGGAAGTTTTTCTGCCCGGCGCAGGTTGGATCGGTCTCGACGCGACTTCGGGACTGTTTTGCGGCGAAGGTCATCTGCCGCTATGCAGCGCGCCGCACTATCGCTCCGCCGCGCCTCTGTCGGGCCTCGTAGAGCCCGCCCAGGTCGAATTCGGTTTCGAGATGCGCGTCGATCGCATCAATGAGGCGCCGCGCATCACCGCCCCCTTTTCCCATGACGCATGGGGCCGACTTGACGCCTTGGGTGAGAAGGTCGACGCCGATCTTGGCGCGCTGGACGTTCGCCTCACAATGGGCGGCGAGCCGACATTCGTCTCGATCGACGATTTCGAATCCCCCGAGTGGAACACGGCGGCGACCGGCCCCACCAAGCGAGAGCGGGCCGACGACCTTATTCGCAGGCTGCGCGAGCGCTTTGCGCCAAACGGGTTTCTGCATTACGGCCAAGGCAAATGGTATCCCGGCGAAAGCCTGCCGCGCTGGGCCTTCGGGCTTTACTGGCGCCGGGACGGCAAGCCGATTTGGTCGCAGCCGCAACTGATCGCCGATATCGCCGAGCCGAAAGGCGCGACCACGGCGGAGGCGGAAGTCTTTGTGCAGGATCTTGCGGAGCGTCTCGGGGTGGGCGCCGAACATGCTTTGCCGGCCTACGAAGATCCCGCGCATTGGATGGTCAAGGAGAGCGTCCTCCCGATCAATGTCGACCCCGCCGATCCTAAGATCGACGATGCGGAGGAACGCTCACGCATGATGCGCGTGTTTGAGCGCGGCCTGAGCAAGCCGACAGGTTTCGTCCTGCCGATTCAGCGCTGGAATGCGCGCGCCGAGTCCCAGTCGCGCTGGACCTCGGAGAAGTGGACGCTGCGACGAGGAAAGCTGTTCTTGGCGCCGGGCGATTCGCCTATCGGACTGCGGCTCCCGGTTGCATCCTTGCCCAAGCTTCCCGAAGGCGAATATCCGTTCATCTATCCGCAGGATCCCTTCGCGCCCCGCGAGCCGCTGCCGGAGCCCGGACATTTTCGCCGCATTCAAGGCGGGGGGGCGACGTCCGGGGGTCATGCGCGCCAAGACGTGCACGAACAGTCCCTTGTCGAGGGCGCCGTGCGCACCGCCTTCACCATCGAACCACGAGACGGCAATCTCTGCGTGTTCATGCCGCCCGTCGAAACGCTCGAGGATTATCTCGAACTGCTCGAGGCGGTGGAAGAGAGCGCCAAAGCGACCGGGCTGCCGCTCTATATCGAAGGCTATCCGCCGCCCGACGACCCGCGCCTCGAAGTGATCAAGGTGACGCCTGATCCTGGCGTCATCGAGGTCAATATTCACCCGGCCGCCACATGGCGGGAGGCCGTCGAAACGACGACCGCGCTCTATGAGGACGCGCGGCGGGCGCGATTGACGACCGCCAAATTCATGATCGACGGACGGCAGATCGGCTCGGGCGGCGGCAATCATGTCGTGCTTGGGGGCAAAACGCCAGCCGACTCCCCCTTCCTGCGCCGCCCCGACCTCTTGAAGAGCCTTGTGCTTTATTGGCAGCGGCATCCCTCACTATCCTATCTATTCTCCGGACTCTTCATCGGCCCCACCAGCCAGTCGCCCCGCGTTGACGAGGCGCGGCACGACTCGCTGTACGAGCTGGAGATCGCCCTGGCGCAGGTGCCGTCTCCCGGCGAAGGCTATGTGCCGCCGTGGCTCGTCGACCGACTGTTCCGCAATCTGCTGGTCGATGTCGGCGGCAACACCCATCGCGCCGAAATCTGCATCGATAAGCTCTATTCGCCCGACGGGCCGACCGGGCGTCTCGGGCTCGTCGAATTCCGCGCCTTCGAAATGCCTCCCGACGCCCGCATGAGTCTGGCGCAGCAGCTGTTGCTTCGCGCGCTCGTCGCCTGGTTCTGGCGGGAGCCGCAGCACGGCGATCTGGTGCGCTGGGGAACGGCGCTGCACGACAAATTCATGCTGCCGCATTTCGTATGGCAGGACTTCCTTGGCGTTATCGATGATCTGCGCCGCGCCGGCTACGCCTTCGAACAGGAATGGTTTGAGGCGCAGCGGGAATTCCGCTTTCCGCTCGCTGGAAGCGTCGAGCACGGCGGCGTTCATCTGGAGATCCGCGGCGCGCTCGAACCCTGGCATGTGATGGGTGAAGAAGGCGCGAACGGCGCCACGGTGCGCTACGTCGATTCGTCGCTTGAGCGCCTGCAGGTCAAAGCGAAGGGCCTCGTTCCGGGCCGGCACATGATCGCCTGCAATGGACGCCGTGTCCCGATGACCAGCACCGGCGTCCCCGGCGAGGCGGTGGCGGGCGTTCGCTTCAAGGCCTGGCAGCCGCCCTCCGGCCTGCATCCGACGCTGCCGGTCCACGCGCCATTGACCTTCGACGTGATCGACTGCTGGAGCAGGCGTTCGCTGGGCGGCTGCGTGTATCACGCGACGCACCCTGGGGGCCGCAATTACGACGCCTTCCCCGTCAACAGTAACGAAGCCGAAGCGCGGCGCTTGGCGCGATTTGAGGATCATGGGCATACGCCCGGGCCTGTCGATCCGCCGCGCGAGGAGCCCGGCCAAGAGTTTCCGCTGACATTGGATCTTCGGAGGAGCATTGTCCGCTGAGCGCCCCATGGAAACGGACAAGGCGTCGCAGCGCGTTGCCGCCTGGATCGCTCAATATGCGCCGATGCGCGACGCGCCGGATGAGCTTCTGAACCCAGATGGACGTCCGCGTGCGCACTGGCTCCAATTCCTCGAATCGCTCGCCGCGTTCGGCGATATCGGCCTTGAGCAACGCTTCGCCGCGGCCGGCCGCCGCATCGACGACATGGGAATTTCCTACCGGGTCCACGGAGAGGCCAAGGAGCGCAGTTGGCCGTTAGGGCGTTTGCCGCTTCTGATCCCGGAATCAGAATGGCGCGATATTGCGACTGGGGTCGCACAGCGCGCAGAACTTCTCGATCAGATCCTGCATGACGTTTACGGCGAGGCGCGGCTTGTCGCTGAGGGCGCCCTGCCGGCCGCAGCCATAACGGGATCGCCGGACTTCATTCGACCGATGTGCGGAGTCGCGCCGCCCGGCGGACGCTGGCTTCGCTTTTACGCCGCCGATATCGGGCGCGGGCCCGATGGCGCCTGGCGGGTGCTCGGCGATCGCGCGCAGGCGCCTTCGGGAGCTGGTTACGCCTTAGAAAATCGGATGATCCTGTCGCGCGCGCTGCCGAGTCTCTATCGAGACATGAACGTCGAGCGCCTCGCGCCGTTTTTCCGAGAATTCCGTGCGAGCCTTTCCGGCGCCGCGCAACGCGTTGATCCGCGCATCTGCCTGCTGACGCCTGGCCCTTGGAGCGAGACCTATTCCGAACAGGTGAATCTCGCCCGCTATCTCGGCCTTACGCTGATCGAAGGCGAAGATCTCGTCATGAGCGATGGCAAGCTGCATGTGCGCACCATCGCCGGCTTGAAGCGCGCCGATGCGATTTGGCGTCGCGTCGACGCTGACTGGTGCGACCCGCTGGAGCAGAATGCCGCGTCGCGTCTGGGCGTCGCCGGGATGTTCGAAGCCATCCGTCGCGGCGCCGTTGTCGTGGCGAACATGCCCGGCGCCGGTCTCATCGAATCGCGCGCGCTGATGAGTTTCCTGCCGGAGCTGTCGCAACGCCTGCTCGGCGAGAGCCTCAAACTTCCCAATGTCGCGACGTGGTGGTGCGGACGCGAAAGCGAACGCGATCAAGTTGTCGAGACCTTGAGCGCCTACGCGATCAGCGGGGCGTTCAGCGACAGGCTCCCGGGATTTGGCGAACGTCGTGAGGCGCTCGGTCATGCGCTCTCCAGCGAGGAGCGCGCGCGTCTGATCGACGCCATCAATCAGCGCGGCGTCGACTATGTCGCTCAGGAACCTGTCAATCTCTCCACGACGCCAGCCTGGGCCGAGGGCAGGCTGACGCCGAGACCTTTCGCCTTGCGTGTGTTCGCCGCCGCGACGGTTGACGGTTGGACGGTGATGCCCGGCGGATTCTGCCGAGTCTCCAACCGGCTTAATGCGCGCGCCGTGTCGATGGACGCCGGCGCGCAGTCGAGCGACGTCTGGGTGTTGACAAGCCATCCGATTGAATGGTCGACGCTGCTGCCGTCCGACGAGGATCCGCCGATCGTGCGCGCGCTCGGCAATCTACCGAGCCGCGCCGCTGATAATCTTTTCTGGATGGGACGCTATCTCGAGCGCGCCGAAGCGACATTGCGCGTCGTGCGGTCGCTCGGGGCACGGCTGGGCGAACTCCAGCACATCGATCTGCAAGGGCGCCAGTCGATCGAACGGCTTGCGCGACTGCTGATCGCCTGGGGCGCCGCCCCCGAAGACATGCCGGACATGGACCCGACGCAGATCGCATGGGCGGCGGCCGCAGGCGCCGACAATTACGGTTCAGCGCTTTCTGTCGTGCGCTATGCAAGACGCGCAGCCTCGATCGTGCGCGAGCGCTTGTCCCAAGATGTCTGGCAACTCATCGGACGTATCGAGACACGCCTGACGCGCGCCGGCGCCGCCGCGATAACCGAGCCCGAGGCGCTCGAGATTGTGGAGCGTTCGCTCCATACGCTGGCGGCTTTGTCCGGACTGATCGACGAAAATTTCAATCGCGTCGCCGGCTGGAGCTTTATCGATCTCGGACGCAGAATCGAACGCGCCATCGGGACGTGCCGCTTCGCCCGGCAATTTGCCGGCGACGATGCGACGGTCGAGACGTTGGACGCTCTGCTCGATCTGCTCGATTCGCAGATTACCTATCGCTCCCGCTACATCGCCGGCGCCGCGCTGGCGCCGGTCCTCGACATGGCCATGCTCGATCCGTTCAATCCGCGATCCGTCCTCTTCCAGGCGATGCGTATCGACGAACATCTCGCGGCGCTGCCGAATCTGCGCGACGACGGCGTCATGGAGCCGCCGCGGCGACTTTCCGTCAAGCTGCGCGCCGAACTCGAGTCGGAAGATGCGCGCCGCTTGGACGCCGCGATCATTCTTGGGTTTGAGCAACGCCTGATGTCTCTCGCCGACAAAATCGCCGAGCGCTATTTCACGCATGGCGCCGATGGCGCAGCAAATTCTCAGCCGTCGCGGATCGCGTGATTTACGATATCGCCCATCGCACGATCTACAAATATGACGCGCCGGTCGCCTCGGCGCGCTGCGCCATGCGCCTGATCCCGCGAAACGATCGCGGCCAAACCGTGCTGTCCCACCGAATTGAGCTGTCGCCATCAGCCGAAATCCTCCATGAAAGAATCGACTTTCACGGCAACCGGATCTGCGAAGCGCGCATTCTCAAGCCTCATACGAGACTGCAAATCGCCCTTGCTGCGCGCGTCGCGGTCGAACGGGCGCCCCCGCCTGCGCCGGCGCTGACGCCGGCATGGGAAATCGTGAGGAACGCCGCTTACGCGTCCGACTCGCTCGCAGCCTCCTCTCCCGCCCATTACATTTATGCAAGCCGCTTTGCGCCGCTGTTCGACGCAGCGACGCATTATGCGCGCAAAAGCTTTTCGCCGGGTCGACCCATTCTCGAAGGCGCAATCGAACTAACGCAGCGCATCCACGCCGACTTCGCCTACGATCCGGATGCGACGCATATCGCGACGCCGATCGCCCAGGCGTTCGAACGCCGTCGCGGCGTCTGCCAGGATTTCGCGCATATCATGATCGCGGCTTTACGCGGGCTTGGCCTGGCGGCGTCCTATGTCAGCGGCTATCTTCGAACTTTCGCAGCGCCAGGCCAGGCGCGGCTGGAAGGCGCCGATTCAACCCATGCGTGGGTGTCTGTCTGGTGCGGGCCGGAATTTGGCTTCTTCGACCTTGATCCGACGAACGCGATCGTCGTTGGGAACGACCATATCGCCATCGCCATCGGACGCGACTATGCGGATGTTTCGCCGATCGACGGGGTGATTATCGGCGCCGGCGATCAAGATTTGGATGTCAGCGTCGACGTCAAGGAAGCAGCGATTTAGCAGCGCGACCTTTACCCTGTCTTTACAAAAGAGCCGGTTCCTTCGCCGCTGCCATCTGCGCGCGAATCCAGTCGTAAAGCGTCTGCATGCCCGCGCCGGTCTTGGCGGCGACTTCAATGATTTCAGCATCCGGATTGACGCGGAGAACATTGTCTCGCGCCAGCTCCATAGAGAAATCCAGATGCGGCAGAAGGTCGATCTTGTTAAAGATGACGAGCTTCGCGGCGCTGAACATATGCGGATATTTGAGCGGCTTGTCTTCGCCTTCCGTCGTCGAAAAGATGACCGCCTTGGCGTGCTCGCCGAGATCGAACAGCGCCGGGCAGACGAGATTGCCGACATTTTCGATGAAGACGAGCGAAGCGACGCTCGGCTTGAGTTCGGAAAGCGCGCGCGCGATCATTTCCGCGTCGAGATGGCATCCCGTGCCGGTGTTGACCTGAACCACCGGCGCGCCCGCGGCGCGAATGCGTTCGCCGTCATTCGACGTCGCCTGATCGCCCTCGATGACGAACAGCGGCAGTTCGCCTGAGAGGTCCGCGATGGCGCGCTCCAGCAGCGTCGTCTTTCCCGCGCCGGGCGAGCTGACGAGATTGAGCGCCACGATCTCGCGACCCGCGAGCCATGCCCGACATTTGGCGGCGATCGCGTCGTTCTTCGCGAGAATGCGCGTCTCCAATTCGAGGCGCCGGTGGGAATCCTCGTGAGCGTGATCGTGATCGCCGTGATCGTGCGAATGCGCGTGGCTGTGATCATGCCCATGCGCATGGCCATGCTCGCGCCCGTGATGATGATCATGAGCATGTTGTTGTTCGCCATGAAGATGACCGTGGCCATGGTCCCCATGCGAATGGCCATCGCCGAACGAATCATGCTCGGGCGGCGCCGCGATCTCCGCGCGCGCGCCGGTCTGCAGATTGGTCATCGTGGTGCCCTGCCCTTGGCAGCCGCAGCTCGTGCACATTATGCAGCCTCTTCGACTTCGATGCTTTTGATGTTCAACTCTTCGCCACGCAGGCGCTGGAATTGGCGAGAGCCGCAAGGACACGCCGAAAGCATGTCCGGCGTGGGAAATTCCGCGCCGCAAACATCGCAGCGCGCCTCGGCGTCGACTTCGCGGATGTCCAGCGTCGCGTCTTCAACCGGCGTGCCTCGGGCGACTTCCGGAAAACAGAACGCGACGGCCTGCGGCTCGACGCCCGACAATTTGCCGATCTCGAGCGTCACGCGGCGCACGCTACGCCCTTGCGCGGCTTGCGACGCCAGTTCGATGATGCTGCAAACGATCGAGAGTTCGTGCACGTCGGCTCCTTTAGCAGATGCGCGGCAGTTGCTCGCCGACCAGCATGTCGACGATGCGCCGGCCACCGAAAATCGTGCGCATGGTGACGCGGCCCGACTCGCCCGCGACGACATTGCCGATGATCGCCGCCTGTCGGCCCAGCGGATGCGCCCGCATGGCTTCGAGCGCCGGTTCGGCCTCATCGGGCGGGACAATTGCGACGATCTTCCCCTCATTGGCGAGATAGAGCGGATCGAGGCCGAGAATCTCACAAAAGCCGCGCACCTCGTCGCGAAGCGGCGTGACCGCCTCGTCAATGTCTATGGCGATCTGTGCCGCTTCGGCGATTTCATTGAGCACGGTCGCGACTCCGCCGCGCGTCGGATCGCGCATGAACCGCGTGTTCGGCGCCGCATTGAGCAGGCTTGCAATAAGACCCTGCAGCGGCGCACAGTCGCTCTCGATCGGCGACTGCAACGCCATGTCGCCGCGCGCGCCAAGAATTGCGGCGCCGTGATCGCCGAGGAGCCCGTTGACCAGCACGGCGTCGCCCAGTCTTGCGCGATGCGCGCCAAGCTCGACGCCGGCGGCGGCGACGCCAACGCCGGTCGTGGTGATGAACATCTGGTCGCAGGCGCCCTTGTTTACGACCTTGGTGTCGCCGGTGACGATCTTCACCCCGGCTTCCTGCGCCGTCGCCGCCATAGACCTTGCGATCTGTCGCAGAAAATCGATCGAGACGCCCTCCTCGATAATGACGGCGCAAGAGAGATAGAGGGGAAGCGCGCCGCCTACCGCGAGGTCGTTCACCGTGCCGCAGACCGCAAGCCTGCCGATGTCGCCGCCGGGGAACACCAGCGGGTCGACGACGAATGAGTCGGTCGTGAAGGCCAGCCGGTCGCCATATTGCGCAAGGTCCAAGAGATCCATCCGCGCAGAATCGTCGAGCGGCGACAGCAGCGGATTGTCGAAGGCCGAGACAAAGACGTCGTCGATCAAATCCTTCATCGCCTTGCCGCCGCCGCCATGCGCCAGCGTGACGGTCGGCACATGCACCTTGCCGCGCGCACGTCGGGGTGGGATGGAAACCATGTTCATGCGGCGCTCGCCTCGTCGTCGCGGCCCCGCTTTATGCCGCCATATTGGTAATAGGCCGCGCATGCGCCCTCGGACGACACCATAAGCGCGCCGAGCGGCGTCTCCGGCGTGCAGGCGCCGCCGAACACCTTGCACTGCCACGGCTTGATGACGCCCTTGAGGACCTCGCCACACTGGCAGGATTTTGGATCGGCGATTCTTGCATTGGGCACGGCGAATTTCCGCTCGGCGTCAAAGCCCGCATAGGCGTCGCGCACTTTGACGCCAGAGTGATCGATGGAGCCGAGCCCGCGCCATTCGAAGAATTCGCGCAGTTCATAGACCTGCGCAACCGCCTGCAGCGCCACGGCGTTGCCCCCTGCTGGCGCGACGCGCGCATATTGATTTTCGATCTCGCAGCGTCCCTCGTCGATTTGCCTCAGCAACATCCAGATCGACTGCAAAATGTCGAGAGGCTCGAACCCCGCGATCACCATCGGCTTCTTGTAGTAACACGCGATAAATTCATAAGGCGCATCGCCGATCACCATGGACACATGGCCCGGCCCCAGAAATCCGTCGAGCCGCAGATCCGGGCTGTCGAGAATCGCCTTGATGGTCGGAACGATGGTGATGTGATTGCAGAAGATCGAAAAGTTCTTGATCCCTTCGCGCTCCGCCTGCAGCACGGTCAACGCCGTCGACGGCATGGTAGTCTCGAAGCCGATGCCGAAGAAAACGACCTCGCGCGCGGGATTTTTACGCGCGAGCGCCAGCGCATCCATCGGCGAATAGACCATGCGCACGTCACAGCCGTCGGCCTTCGCCTGCAGCAGGCTCTTGCGTGAGCCCGGCACGCGCATGGCGTCGCCGAAGGTGGTGAAGATCACCTCCGGCCGCTCGGCGATGGCGACGCAATCGTCGACGCGTCCCATCGGCAGAACGCACACTGGACAGCCGGGTCCATGCACCAGCTCAATGGACTTCGGCAGCATGCCTTCGACGCCGTAGCGGAAGATCGAATGCGTGTGGCCTCCACACACTTCCATGATCTGCAGCGGCCGACTTTCGTCGCGCTTCATTCGCGCAAGCAGGCGCTCAATCTCCTTGACCAGAATGTCAGCCTTGGCCCGATCACGAAATTCGTCGACATATCTCATGCCGCGACATCCTTGCTTATAGACGAGCCGCGATCGTCGGCGAGCAGCGTGTGAACCAGGTCCCAGAGAATGTGATAGGCGGCGACGTGACATTCCTGGATGCGATGGACGGACGTCGTCGGCACGACAAGACAATGATCGCAGGCCCCCAACGCCATCTTGCCGCCGTCGCCGCCGCTAAAGCCAATCGTCGTCAGACCCATTTCTCTCGCCTTCACGAAGGCGGCGATCAGGTTTGCCGAATTGCCGCTGGTGGAGAGGCCAACAAGCCCGTCTCCCGCCCGGCCATGAGCGATGATCTGGCGCACGAAAATGTGCTCGAAGCCCACGTCATTGCCGACCGCGGACGTCATCGCCACGTCGGCGGTGAGATTTATCGCGGCAAGCGCGGGCCGGCCAGCGGTGATCGGATGGAGAAACTCGACGGCCACATGCGAGGCGTCGCAACTCGAGCCGCCATTGCCCATGGTGAACATCCGGCCGCCGCGTCGATAGACGCCGGCAAGCGCCTTCGCCGCGTCGAGTAGGACGGGCGCCTGCTCGCCAAAAAATCTCACGCTGGTCTCGCGCGACTCCCGCGCCTTTTCGGCAATCGACTGCATCAGGCTCGCGTCAACGGCGGCGGGATCCTGCTCCTTGCCATGCAGGAACGGATAAAGGACCTCCAATGCGCTCTTGCTGGTCATGATCCTATTTCTCCGCCGCGACGGCGTCGGTGAGCGTTTGCATAGTCTCAAGTTCGGCTTGGAGTTCGCCAAGCTCTTGCAGCAATCTGAGCGTCTCCGCAGCCTCCGCCTCATTGATCCGGCTCATCGCGAAACCGACATGGACGAGAACCCAATCGCCGACACAGGACTCGACAGGATGCGTTTCATCCACGATGCAGCTGATGTTGATCTGCCGGCGCACCCCGCTCACGTCAACGGTCGCGACGAGATCGTCGGCATTGTCTATGCTAACGATGCAGCCGGGAATGCCGAGACACATGCGCCGTCCTTTCCATCTCTTGTCATGTCCGTTCTCATCAGATGCGCGGCGCCGATGGCGGCCTGACCCAGCGAGAGCCCGCCATCATTGGCGGGCGCGTCAGCATGGGTGAGCACCGTGAAGCCAGCCTCGCACAATCTGTCGTGGACACCTTCAAAAAGCAGGCGGTTCTGGAAGCAGCCGCCCGACAGCGCCACCGTTTCGAATCCTCGCGCAGCCGCCAGCCGCACGGCGACTTCAGTGATTGACTGCGCCAGACCGAGGTGAAAACGGCGCGCAATGGTCTGCGCCGAAACGCCCTGCCGAAAATCATCGAGAATTGCGCGCCACATCGGCGCCGCGTCGATGTCGATGAGCGCGGGCTCGGAAATCCTAAGCGCATAGCCGCGCGTCTCGTTTGGCGCCGCGGCCGCAAGCGCCTCGAGCCGCGCGGCCGCTTCGCTTTCATAGGCCTGACGGTCGGCGCAGACGCCGAGCGCGGCGGCGGCCGCATCGTAGAGCCGTCCGCAAGACGAGGCTAACGGCGAATTGAGGCCTTGCGCGATCATCCGGTCGATCGTCGCTAGCGGTTTGCCGTTCAAGGCGCTCCAATCGCCCGACGCAGAAGGCGTCGCATCGAAATCGCCCGCCGCCTTCAAATGCGCATAGAGGTTTCGCCATGGTTGGCGCACCGCCTGTGCCCCGCCAGGCATGGCGACCGGCTTCAACCGCGCGAGCCGCTCGTAGCCAAGATAGTCGGCGAGCAGGAATTCTCCGCCCCATATCGTCCCGTCATCGCCAAAGCCTAGGCCGTCGAGCACGATCCCGAGCGCTGGCACCGCATCGAGCGGCCGGCCATTCTCAGCAAAGCAGGCGGCGATATGGGCGTGATGGTGTTGAACTTCAATCAAAGGCAAAGCCCGTGTGTCGGCCGCCGCACGTCCGATTTTCGACGACAAATATTCCGGATGCCGATCGACGACGATCGCCGAGGGCGCATGATCGAACAGGCTCCGATAGAGCGCCAGATTCCTTTTGTAATCATCTAGCGTCGCCGCATTCTCGAGATCGCCCTGATGCTGCGACAGGATCGCCTGACCGTCCTTGACCAGGCAGAAGGTCGCCTTCAGCTCCCCGCCCATCGCCAACAGGTCGGGCGCCTTCT
Organism: Methylocystis rosea; assembly: GCF_003855495.1. NCBI lineage: Bacteria > Pseudomonadati > Pseudomonadota > Alphaproteobacteria > Hyphomicrobiales > Methylocystaceae > Methylocystis > Methylocystis rosea. The sequence goes on from NZ_CP034086.1 coordinate 2,131,992, forward strand.
CAAAGCCGCTCGGCAAGCGCAGCGGCGCGGGCGCGTAGCCGCGGGCGCGGCGAAGAACGCGCGATCGCCCGGCCATGACCCGCACGACCGAGTCATCGACCCGATTGGCGATGTCACGATCATGCGTCAATGCGAAGGAGGCGATTTCGGCAAGCTGTCGGTACGCCTCCGCGTCATCGACGACGGCGGGCTCGTCCGAGATATTGCCGCTCGTCATCACGAGCGGATGATCGAACTGATCCATCAATAGCAGATGCAGCGGCGTCGTCGGCAGCATGAAGCCGAGTGTGGCAAGTCCAGGCGCAACGGCCTCAGGCAAATGCTGCGGACCTGTCGCGCGCAGCAGCACGATCGGCGCCTCAACGCTTGTGAGCGCGCGCTCCTCGACCGGGTCGATCGCGCAGTAGCGACGGATAACGGCAAGATCCCGCGCCATCAGCGCGAAGGGCTTTGCGTCACGGCGCTTCAAACGGCGCAGGCGCGAGACGGCCGCAAGGTCGGTTGCGTCACATGCGAGATGATAGCCGCCCAGTCCCTTAACGGAGATAATGTCGCCCCGCGTGATAAGACGCGCTGCAATTTCGACCGCGTCGGCGTCGCCATCGCGCGGAACTTCCGCTTCACCGAATGCAACCAGCGATGCAGTCGGCCCGCAGGACGGGCAGGCCACCGCTTCAGCGTGAAAGCGGCGATCGTTCGGATTGCGATATTCCGCCTCACACGCCGCACACAAGGCGAAGGGCGCCATCGTGGTCGTCGCGCGGTCATAGGGAATAGCCGTGACAATGCTGAGGCGCGGTCCGCAATGGGTGCAATTCGTGAACGGATAGCGATAGCGCCGTTCGTTTGGATCACGCAGCTCCGCCGCGCATGCTCCGCAGAGCGCCGCATCCGGCGCGACCTGGGTGCGTGCGGGTCCGCCGATGCTCTCGGCGATACGGAACTCCACTGGCAGTTGGCCGCTGTAGCGCCGCGTTTCGATGCAGTCGATATGCGCGAGCGGCGGCGCGTCTCGTTCGATTCGCCGAAGCAACGCAGCGATCCGCGACGGATCGCCGCTGACGCGCAATAATACGCCCTCGCCGTCATTGAGCACCTCGCCGGCAAGCCCCAATTCACGCGCCATGCGCCAGACGGTCGGGCGAAAGCCAACGCCCTGGACGCGGCCGCGCACCCGAAATTCGAGCGCCTGCGATGGCTCTACCGCCGCGAAACTCATGATCCCTGTCAGCCTCACATATTGCTGATCTTGATATAGCGCCAGAGGTCCTTCGCATTCATGATCAGCAGTCCGAGGATGATAAGCCCCAGGACGATGCCTGTAATCTCCCATCCGCTCATGACATTCTCCCTTTACCCGATGCGCGGCGCGAGCGCGATCACGTTATGTTACGCCGCCATCATCTCCTCAATCAGCTCTTCGACGGTCTCCGCAGCGACGCCGACCGCCGCCACGACAGGCTCGCTCAGCCCCATGACGCCTTCGTCGTCACCGAAGGTCAACGGCTCGCAGGCGACCAGCAGGACGCGCCGGCAAGTTCCGCCGAGCGCCGACGCCAGGCGAAGAACTTTCGCCGGATCGAGCTCATGCGGCGAAAGCGCCAGATCCTCGGGTATCGAGTCTCCCGCTGCGATCGGGTCGGGCTCAACCACTGAGACGACGCCCGGCGCTTCCCCCCGCTGCGCCGCATCGACGAGAATCACGGCGTCGTAGCCATCCATCAGCGCGTAGGTGAGATCGATTCCGCGAATGCCGAAATCGATCACTCGCGCGCCGTCCGGCAGCTTCGCCTGTGAAAGCCTCCGCGCCACCTCGACGCCGAAGGCGTCATCGCCATTGAAGATGTTGCCGACGCAGGCGACGAGGATCGACGTCATGGTCCGTCTCCCGCAGCGATCGGCTCGATCTCCTCTTGACTGAAAAAGAACCGATGTCCCGGAAAGCCCGCCGCGCCGAGATCCCGGCCCGGATCGTCAATCAAGGTCACCGCGACATGAATCCTGTCCTCGAAATCGCGCTCGATCGCCTCGACGACCGCGATCTTGTCTTTGAGCGCGATATCCATGATGTCGCCGCCCGATTTTGGGCGCAGTCGCACGCGGGCGCCGACGCATAGACTGCGTCCGCTCTCCAGCAGTGAGACGAGGCGAGGCTTCTCATGGTCCCCGCCCATCGGCGGCGGTTCAATCTGGCTGGCCTGAGACTGGTGATTTCGCATGACGCCATGAAGCCGCGCCATGTCCTCGGCGGTCAGAGCATGCGTGCGTTCCAGAAGCGCGCGCGCACGAGCGTCGACGCACGCCATCTCGCGTTTTTCGGCGTCGGTCATCGCGAGGATACGAAGCGTCAGGATTTCGTCGATCTCAGTGCCGTCGAAGAGGTCGCCAGGACTTTCGGGCGCGATCGCAGGATGATCATAGAGGATGATCGGAGAAGCCAGCATGGCGCTATTGTCTTGACCGCCCACCAACACCGGGAAGGCGCCGACATTTCGGCACTGCGCCGCAGTCCCCCGCAAATCGTCGGGAGGATCGAGCAACGAAACGAATGCGCCATCTTCGACGGTGAGGATCGCATGCGTCGAGGCGAAAGCGCGAAGCTGCGCGGCGGCGCGTTCATCACGAACAGCGCCCGAAAGCGGCGTGACGTTCTCGATTCCAATCGTCAGCATCCACAAATCAGTCGCGAGCTTCTCCGCCCTCGCCTCAACCACGCCCTGGATCTCATGCGAGGTGCGAATGAGAACGGCGGCGACGCAGCCGTCTGCGCCGCGCACCGGCTCAATTTCGTGCGCGCCTTCGAAGTGGAACGGCAAGACAGTCGCTACCTCTTGAATATCTGCCGGCCGCAGCGGCCCTAAGTCGATCTCCCGTTCGATCGCCTCCTCCCAGGCCAGCAACTCCCGGCCGTCGACATGAAGGCTCGGAACGCGCGTCAGCGCCGGCTCGCCCTCTTCGGGAAGCTCTCGCGTCGGCGTCGCCAGCTGTCCAACCTCGCGCGTCATGACCTGCAGGAATCTAAAATGGATGTTCAACGCCGCCTGCTCTCCGCCCCGCAAGAGAACCTGCGTCTCCATGCGCGAGGCGTCGCCCTGCTGATCGAACGCCTGCGGAAAGACCCCGCCGAACGTCCAGCGCTGACGATTTTTTATTGACGATGGCCGATAGGGATACAGGATGTAGCCCTCGTAAAGAACCGCGTTGGCGATCGCTCTGATGGAGTCGAGTTTCATGTCGCCTCCGCCGCGCTGGATTCGAGTAGCGCCTGCAAGGCGCGTTCAAATGTCGGAAGTCCTTGCCGGCGCCGGTAACGGTCCAAGTCCTCAAAAGCGTCGCGATGCAGGCAAAGCCACATGCTCTGCGGATAGTAGTGCTCCATCATCGCGCGCCATACGCTTAAGGGCAGGCGATACGCGCATTCCTTGCTCCAAGCGACTTGCTCAATCTGCAGCCTACCTTCGCTGTCGCGGTAAAAAATCGAGCCGCTGAACAGAAAATTGAGCGGAACATCGCCCTGCTCCAGGCCATGAAAATATTTGGTCGCTGCAATGTTGAAGTCATAGCTGCAAGGCGCCGGCAGATCGACTATACGCTCAGGATTGACTGCGGGAACGGAAACGCTCGCATGCGTCCAAAGGAAACTCCGCATCGTCTCGCCCCAGCGCGAGGGCTGACCGAAGAGATCGGAAAGTCGATCATGCTCGTCGCCGTCGTAGCGCCGCCGCGCAGGCTCAATGCGAATCTGGCAGTTCAACATCACGTTGAGAATGGGCAGGTCAGGCGTCTTGTTTACGACATGCAGCGCGAACAGCAGCAGCGGCGCCGCAGAATATTTCTCGACTTTGACGTCTTCGATGCGAAAGTCGAGATCAACCATGTACACTGTCCTTCGTCTCGACGTCGTCCCGCAGGTTCGTAAAATAGTCGCCAACAGCCTCCCAGACCTCTGCGCCGCCCGACAATCCGCGCCAATGCCTTCGGATCAGCCCGACGAGCGCATAACAGCGGTCAATCGAAACGAGATAGTATTGCCGTGCGCCATTCATTCGATTGACGAGCAACGCCTCAACGTCCGGATCAAGGTCCGCCAGCGTCGGATTGGCCGCGACCAGTCGCGACCAGCCATCGGCGGCAAAAGGAGACTCGATCGCTCCGGCCGGCCCGGGATAGATCGCCACGGGACCCTGCGCCGGCGTGCTGTGGAACACGAAGGCGAGATCAATCGGAATACGAAAGCCCTGCCAGTCGTCGTCGCTTAGATCGAAGTCGTGAAGCGCATCAGCGCGTGCCCGCAAGGCGGCAAAACGCTCACCCCCGCCCAAGAGGAACGCACATTGCGGACAAGCACAAAAGAACTTTCGCGTCGCGCGCTCGACCAAATGCGCGTGCCGAGAATCGATGGCCTTCGAGCAGAACTCGCAATGCTCTTCTGCCGTCGTGCGCACGAAGCGCCGCAGCCGAGACGCCCAATTCCCCGATTCTATTCTTTCCATGCTCTCGCGCCTCTTTACTTTCTAGGCGGCGGTCTCGGCGTATAGGGTTGTCATGTCCATTTCGATCAAAATATCATCGAGGTCCGGCGCCGCGTCGGTGAGAGCGTTCTCGATCTCCAGCCGCAACTGGTCGGTAGGCTCAGCAACGCCATTCCTTTGCAGCTGAACCATTGCAAAGGCTTTACTCGCGCTCATGAGGCTCACATGGAGGCCACGCGCGCTCCATTGCGGCTGCATGCGCGCGATGACATCAAGTAGACGATTCTCCACGCTCTGCGGATGTAGCCCGTGGAGGAGCAATATCGCCCGAAGATCCCGATCGTCGACGATCCTATCGAGTAAGGCCGCGCCATCGTCCGATGCTGCAATGATCGCGCTGAGCCGCGCCAGCGAACGCGCGTGCAAATCGAGCAGCAGCGCCAGCAACTCACGCGCCGCCTCCCGCCCCGTCGCATCGGGGATGCTCTCGAGCGTCGCCGTCAGCTTTTCCAGCCGGGCCAGCGACTGCTCCAGCGTCTCCGTCTCGCGCGCTTCTCCGCTCATGGCGACGGCTTTCGCGACGCGCCGAACATCGGCGAATGCGTGGTCTTGACAGTTTTGCCGCCGCCCACATACATGTGCACGCCGCATGGCAGACAAGGATCGAAACTGCGCACCGCGCGCATGATGTCGATGCCCTTAAACTTGTCCGGACCGTTCTCTTCGAAGATCGGCGTGTTCTGGACCGCGTCCTCGTAGGGGCCCGGCGTTCCGAAGTCGTCTCGCGGCGTCGCGTTCCACGGCGTCGGCGGATAGGGATGATAATTGGCGATCTTCTTGTCTCTTATGACGAGATGGTGCGACAGCACGCCGCGCACCGCCTCATGGAAGCCACAGCCGATCGCCTCGTCCGGAACCTCGAATGGCGTAAAGGTCTTGGTGCGGCCCGCCTGAATCTCTGTAAAGGCCTGCTCAAGGAAGTAATATGCCGCAGCGGCGCAGTAGGCTTGAAAATAGGTGCGGGCCCGATTGCGTTCGATCGCGTTGCTCCACTTTGGGACCTTCCATTCAAACTCCACTGCCGGCTTGAGCGCCGTCTTGGGGAGATTGATCTTCACGCTGTCGCCCGTCGCTTTGACATAGCCATTCATGTTGACGAGCCCTGCCAGCGCCGTCGAAAATAGGCGCGCGAAGGCGCCTCCGCCGGTGTCGAGCGGCAGATGATCTCCGCTGCTCTTGTCGAGCCAGCGCGGACACATCACCCAGGAATAGTTCTTGTCGAAATCCCGCTTCTGCGGCCGCGGAATGGTCGTCTGATTCCATGGATGTTTCTGATCGACCGGATTGCCCAGCGGGTCAGTCTTGACGAAGGTTTCGCAATTGTCCCAGTCCTCGTAATAGGACTGACCGCGCAGGATGCGAATCTGCAGATTGATGTCGACGAGGTCGGTCGTGACAAGCTTGCCGTCAACGACAACGCCTGGAGTGACGAACATCTTCCGGCCCCAGTCGGTCATATGCTTATAATTGTAGTCGCAATGGTTCGGGTCCTGAAACGCGCCCCAGCACCCGAGCAGGATTCGTCGACGTCCAACCTCCTCGTAGCCGGGCAGCGCTTCATAAAAAAAGTCGAACAGATCATCGTGCAGCGGCACGCATTTTTTCATGAACTCGGCGTAGCGCACGAGTCGCGTCAGATATTCGGTGAAAAGCTGGTTCGACGGGACGGTGCCGACGCCGCCCGGATAGAGGGTGGAGGGGTGCACATGGCGCCCCTCCATCAGGCTGAACATCTCACGCGTGTAGCGGCTTACAATCAATGTCTCACGGTAGAATTCGCCGGAAAATGGATTAAGCGCGGTCATGATGTCGGCGATCGTGCGATAGCCATGCGCGTCCGAGTTCCGCGCCGGGGTCCGTTGCGCCTTTACCCAGACGCTCGGATTGGTTTCCTTGACCATCTGCTCGCAGAAATCGACCCCCACGAGATTGTCCTGAAAGATGTTGTGGTCGAACATATATTCCGCGGCTTCGCCGAGATTGATGATCCAATCGGCGAGCGGCGGCGGCTTGATGCCATAGGCCATATTCTGCGCATAGACCGAGCACGTCGCGTGATTGTCGCCGCAGATTCCACAAATGCGACTGGTGATGAAGTGGGAATCGCGGGGATCTTTGCCCTTCATGAAAATGCTGTAGCCGCGAAAGATCGACGACGTGCTGTGACATTCGGCGACCTGCCGATTTTCGAAATCAATTTTGGTGAAAATTCCCAGACTGCCGACGATCCGCGTAATCGGATCCCAATTCATCTCGACGAGATTGGGCGACGCTTTATTGGGGCTCGGAGGCGCCGAAGGACGGGTTGCGAGGTCGACCATGGTCGCGATCCTTAACTAGAGTGGATGAGTCTTGTTCGGCCGATCAGGCTCGTAACCAGTGGTGTAGGTGGGCTCCCTGTTGCGCCACTTCGGCTCCTTGTTGAGCGTGTGATTGGTGATCTTGCGCAGATTGCGGATCAACACGCCGTACGGCTTGACCAGCACCGATGAAATGCGCGCGCCGGGCGGTTCGTCCATGAACGGCATGAACTTGTCGGGAAACCCCGGCATGGTGCAGCCGATGCAGATGCCGCCGACATTGGGGCACCCTCCAAGACCCGCGATCCAACCGCGCTTGGGCACGTTGCACTGCACGACCGGTCCCCAGCAGCCGATCTTCACCAGGCATTTCCGCGAGCCATATTCCTGCGCGAAATCGGCTTCTTCGTAATAAGCGCCGCGGTCACATCCCTCATGAACGGTGGGACCAAACAGCCAGCGCGGGCGCCCGTGTCCATCGACAGGAATCATCGGCGCCAGACCGGCGAGCTGGCGCAGCAGGTAGAGAAATGTCTCCATGAAATTGTCCGGCTGCACAGGACAGCCCGGGACGTTGACGATTGGCAGACCGGCCTTCGATTTCCACTCGGCGCCAAGATAGTCCTGCAGGCCCATGCAGCCGGTGGGATTGCCCTTCATTGCATGAATGCCGCCATATGCGGCGCATGTTCCGGCGCCGATTACGGCGAGCGCCTTTGGAGCCAAACGGTCGATCCATTCGGTCGTTCTGATTGGCTCTCCGGTTGCCGCATCCGTGCCGATCGCGGCCCAATACCCATCGCCGCTCAGCTTCTCGTTCGGGATGGAGCCTTCGACGACAAGGACGAAGTTTTCGAGTTCGCCCCGCGCGCCTTTATGGAAGGCCTTCATGAAGTCATCGCCAACTTCGTAGGACAGCACTGCATTGTGCAAGCGCACCTTCGGCAGGCCGGGGATCGCTCCGAGGATGACGTCTTCTATGCTCGGTTCGCTCGCGGCGGTGATTGAGACCGAGTCGCCGTCGCAACTCAGTCCCGCCGTAAGCCAGAGCACGTCAAGCTCTTCGATCGTGGATGAAGGGCGCTCTTTTCCTTTGGGAACTGGATTGGGGTCTGAAGCCATCGGTCAATCCTTTCACCAAAAGACCTGGCCTTTCACCAAAAGACCTGGCGACGGAAAGTTTGCACCGGGAGCAACCTGCTCAGCTTGCGCTTCTATTGGCTGCGAGCGACGCAGTCATGCCGGCGCGCGGCGGCGTACAGGCCTGTCACGGCCGAAGGAAAACTCTGGAACTTAAGAAATGTTCCTAGGAGGGAACAAAATCACAGCTCGCGCGCTCACGTGCGCTGGAGCGATTTCATTTCTGACCCGGGTCGATCCTGCCCATCGAGACGGCGAGAGCGCGACTGAAGCGCCCACGAAAGCGCGCCTTAGAAGCGCACTGGCGCTGCCTTAACTGACGCAGCGCCTCGCACTTCAGCTTGAGCCTATTTCATTTCTGCGATGCTGATGAGATCGAAGTGGCGGTTGACGCCGGCATGGATCAGGTTGCCATTGAAGCGCGTCGAGCTTGACGCGCCATAGGCGTAAAAGCCGTTCGTCTGCGCCGCGAAATTGAACCCTTGAGCGGCGCCGAGATCGTAGCGAAGATAGTCGATCTTAACGCTCCAATCGGGCGTAAACATCCATTCCGCGCCGCCGCCCGCCGTCCAGCCGATCAAGCTGTCCTGATAGACGGGATTGACGAGCGTCTGGTTCGTTCCGCCAATTCTTCGCGTGAAGATCGCGGCGTTGGAGGTGACGCCGCCATAGGCCATGCCGCCCGTGCCGTAGAGGGCGAGCGTCGGGGTGACGAGATAGCCCAGTCGGCCGCGGATCGTTCCCAGATAGTTGAGCGTCGCGGTGCGTTGCGCATAGGTGGCGAAGCTATTGCCGCCCCCCTGCGCGAGAGTCGCTTGCCATCTGGTGTCGGTGTTGCCCGAAACGCCGTGCAGATCCGCCTCCGCGCCGGCCAAGAAGCTGTCGGCGAACTTCCAGTTGGCGCCAATCTGGAAACCGCCGATGAAGCCGGCGAGATGGTTCGTCTGGTCGATCGGCGTGGCGCTGACAGCCACGGCTGGACTCGCGGCGGCGGCGCCGAAGGGCCAGGGCTGAACGATCGACCGCGGGCTCGACCAAGCTCCGCCGCCGTTGAGGCCGACGTAAACGTCAGACCAGCTTGGCGGCGGCGCAGGCCGCGGCGCAGGCCCCTCAGGCGAGAAGAGAGCGAGGAAATCCGAGCCCGGCGGCTTGGTGATCGGATTGCCGTCGCCAAAAGCGTTGGCGGAGACTTCCAGATAGAAGAAGTCGGTCGGCCGCCCGGTCAGGCCATTCGTTGTCGTCGTCTGCCCAGGGAACGATTGCGGGAAGAATGGCTGCAGCGCAACCGGCGGCGCGAAGCTCGAGGTAAAGGAGCCCGGCCAGAACCGCGCGTAGCTCGCCGTCAAATTGATGAACTGATTCAGTTTGTAGCGAATGCGCAGATCATATTCCGTGCCCATGAATGTGCCTCTGTTGCCGAGCGGGGCAAAGAGATTAGCGCGGTCCCAAGCGGCGGCGGCGCTCGCCAACCAATAGGCGCTGAAGGCCGTATCGATCCGGAGATCTTTGAAAGGCGAAAATTCCAAGCGCGCCTTGGGCGCTTTGACATTATTCCAGGCGATATAATCGTTGCGCGAGAACGGCTGATTGAAGCCGTAGAAGATGTCGAAGGTCTGATTGACGCTATCGAAAGGACTCTTATTGCCAGTGCCATAGGCGTAGTTGGCGCTGATCCGCGGTTTCCACGGATGATCTGAGAATGTGTAGCCCGCCTCGAATGCATAGGCGATGGCGTCGTGCTGCACTGTCGTCTGCACCGCGTTCTGGACATTCCTGAACTGGCGGAATTCACCGGATTCGCCAAACTGCTTGTTGATGTCGAAGTCGTAATCAAAATCTTTGATCACGCCGTAGACGCGCAGGCCAGGCGCATAAGTGTCGCGATGAAACTTCAGCGCGTTCGAGACGTTGAGCGGATCCCCATATTGCTTGCGGCCCAGGAAATAAGGCTGGATCGTCGCATATTCCGACCAGCGGCGGATGCTGAACACGCTGCCGTAGATCCAGTTCTGCCAGTCAGGTCGGTCGAACTGATATGGATAACGAATGACCGGCCGCATCAGGAAACTGTCAATGTCCCAGTCATTATCCTTCTTGCCGATTTTGATCCGGAAGCCATCAAAATTGTTGGTCGTGTTGCGGAACTCATTCTCGGCGATCAGACGGCGGTCGAGCAGCTCGAGATGAAAGCGCCCGGCGCGAAGCGTCAGCGGCCGATCATTGCCGAGATCGTCCTTGCCGAAGGCGTCCTTGAAAAAGAGTTCGCCATAGCCCGAAATGAGCTCCGTCTGATTGATCTCCTGGCCCTGATATTCATAGATGCTGTTGTAGGCGCGCGAGTCCTGAAATTCGATGACGAATCGAAAGGGATCGAGGATGTTCTGCACGCCCAGATAGGCCCGCGTGCGCGACAGCCAGAGCGAGTTGGGAAAATACTTGCGCTGCGACGTCGGCGGATTGGTTGCCGTGCTCGTCCACGGCCGATAATCGTCCTTGCGGTATTCAAAACGCACGCGCGAATCGAGACCGACGTTCAGCCAGTCGATGCCTTCGAATTGCTTGTAGGTGTTCGCGAGGTTACGCACATAAGGCGGAATGTCGGGCTGCGGCTCCAAACGATAGCCGCGCGTCGGCACATAGTAGCTCTTCTTCACCAGCAGCGCCGGTGGCGCCCCGGGACCAGCAGCGACACCCTTGCCATCGGTCTTCGTCTTGACTGACTTTTTTTCCGGCGCGGCCGCTTTTGCGCCGTCATCCGACTGCCCCTCTTTTCCCGCAACTTCCTTCGAGGGCGCTTTGTCTTCGGCGCCCGCTATTTCGGGAACGCTAAGGACAGCGCCGACAACAGCGCCAAACGCGGCTATTCTTAACTTCTTGCTGTTTTTGCTTGTCGACATCGACTTTTGTCCCGTATCGCTTAACCCGGACTCCGGTTGGCGCTCTGATCGACGGACCGATATGTAAACCGTGTACATATCGGATATGCCGTTACGGTCGATCTGTTAAGCTCATGTTTGCATCAACTCGATTTTCGACTTGCGCTGTTGTGGAATAGCCACAGCAAACGCGACACTGCAGCCCACGCGTTTAATTTTCGCTTTGACATTTCGGCTCTCTCTCTCTGGCCGCAGAGGTTGCCCTTCTGCGACCATTTTCCGTCCACGCCGCAAGAGGCAGTAAAGCGAAACCTTGGCTTTTTGTCTATCGATTTAGTAGACCATTCCGCACATCGAGCGAAAGCGTTGCGGTAATGTCACAGTTTGAGAGATTGGGCGCCGCCAAAGCGAGCAGAGACCTAGCCCGCCACCCTATTTCTGCAGGGCGAAGAAGAGGCGCGGATACCGCAGAAGAACTTTACCGTCCGGTTGCCGCGAATAGGCCTGTGCAAGCCTCCCTCTGTATCGCGCTAAAAATTCGACGCGCTCATTTGCATCGAGCAAGTCGAGGAAGGGACGAAGGCCCGATCCTTCGAACCATTCGACCACGCCGTCAGGACCGTCGAGCGGATGGACATAGACCGTCTGCCAAATATCGATTGTGCTGCAGAGCGGCGCGAGCAGATTGTAATATTCCTCGAGCGGACCGAGCACCATGATCGACTTGGCGACTGGAAGCAGACGCGGCGCCCAAGGGCCATCCGCCGCGACCATGCGCATCGCCGCGTGCGAAAGCTCATGCGTATTGTTCGGCATCTGGACCGCCAGACGTCCGCCGGGCCGCAAATAACTCAAAAGCCTTGTCATCAACCCGCGATGGTCGGGGAGGAAATGCAGAGCCGCATTGGCGAAGATGAGATCGGCGGGCTGCGACGGACGCCAATGCCCGATGTCCTCCTTGATAAAAGTCGCTGTGGGCGTGCGCGCGCGGGCGACCGACAGCATGTTGTCGGATTTGTCGATCCCGATGATGTCGGCGTCGGGAAAGCTCATCGCGAGGAGCTGTGTGCTGTTTCCGGGTCCGCATCCAAGGTCATAAACCCGTTGCGTGTCGCAATAAGGCACGTGCGCAAGCAGGTCGCGGGCGGCGCGCGTGCGCTCCGCTTCGAATTTCAGATAGAGCGCCGAATTCCAGTCGTTTGTCGCGCGCCTTTCGGCGATCCCGTCAGCGGGCGCCGCGCTCAAATGCCGTCTCCGGCGTTGACATAGTCGCCATTCTCGTCCGCGGGAAATATGCGTGCTTTCGCCAGTGAAAGCGGCACGCGGCCGCCGAGCGAAGCTGAACGTTCGAGCGGCGAGTCGATTTCGAGCGTTTGATCGTAGCCGTCGATGGCGATCGTGGCGCGCACGCCGGCCGGCGTGCGCCGCAGGCTCTCGACGCGTCCTTCAAGATCGCCGCTCCCTTCAGCTGCGACGGCGATGTCCGCCGGGCGGAAGAAGACTCTCGCCGGTCCGCTGCGCAAGCCATGGGTGTCGATATGCAATTCGCGGCCGCCGAACGTCACATGGCCGCCAGCGATGGTGACAGGCAACGCGACCGCTTCGCCAACGAAGGAAATGACGAAGGGCGAAGCCGGGCGGTCGTAAAGCTCCTCAGGCGTGCCAATCTGTTCGATGCGGCCTTCGTTGAGCACGACGACGCGATCGGCAAGCTCCATCGCTTCATCCTGATCATGCGTGACGAAGACCGTCGTCAATCCCGTTTGCTTATGAATGTCGCGCAGCCAGCGGCGCAAATCCTTGCGCACGCGCGCGTCAAGGGCGCCGAAGGGCTCGTCGAGCAGCAGCACGCGCGGTTCGATGGCGAGCGCGCGCGCGAGGGCGACGCGCTGACGCTGGCCGCCGGAGAGCTGCGCCGGATAGCGGCCGCCGAGTCCGTCGAGCTGCACGAACTGCAGAAGCTCCATGACGCGCGCCTTGATCGCCGCCCGCGAGGGACGCGTGCGTCTGGGACGGACTCTCAGACCGTAGGCGATATTGTCGGCGACGGTCATATGTTTGAACAGCGCATAGTTCTGAAACACCATGCCGACATGGCGGTCCTGCACGGGCAGATTGGTCGCGTTCTCGCCGTCGAAGAGGATCCGGCCGCGATCGGGAGAATTGAGGCCCGCGATCACCCGCAGCAGCGTCGTCTTGCCGGAGCCCGAGGGTCCAAGCAGCGCGACGAGTTCGCCAGGCTGAATGTCGAGGCTGACGTCGCGCAAAGCCGGAAAGGCGCCGAAGTCCTGCTCGACTCCCTCGATGCGAATGGACGTTCCGCGCTTACTTCCCTCAGTGGCGGCGAGCGCGTCCGGAGAGCGCGTCAGCGTGACGCCATTCGAGGAACGTCTTGAGCCCAAGTGTGACGAGCGCCAAGCCTGCAAGAAGAACCGCGAGCGCGAAAGCGGCGACATTATTGTATTCATTGTAGAGTATCTCCACCTGAAGCGGAATTGTGTTGGTCAAGCCGCGAATGTGGCCCGATACGACCGAAACGGCGCCGAATTCGCCCATGGCGCGGGCGTTACACAGCAGCACGCCGTACAGCAGGCCCCATTTAATGTTGGGCAGCGTCACGGTGAGAAATGTCTTGAAGCCGGAGGCGCCGAGCGTGAGCGCCGCTTCCTCCTCGATCTTGCCCTGCTCCTCCATCAACGGAATGAGTTCGCGCGCAACGAAAGGAAAGGTGACGAAGATGGTCGCCAGCACGATGCCGGGCACGGCAAAGATGATCTGCACGCCGTGAGCTGCGAGCCACGGGCCGAAGAGGCCCTGGCCCCCGAATACCAGCACATAGACGAGGCCGGCGACGACCGGCGAGACGGAGAACGGAAGATCGATCAGCGTGATGAGCACGCTCTTGCCGGGAAAGGAAAATTTGGCGATCGACCAGGAAGCCGCGAGCCCGAACACAAGATTCGCTGGAACGGCGATCGCCGCGACAAGAAGCGTCAGACGGATCGCGGCGCGCGCGTCTGGATCGCCGAACGCGGTCAGAAAAGGGCCGATCCCTTTGCTGAAGGCTTCGACGAAGACGATCGCCAGCGGCGCAAAAAGGAAGAGAGCGAGAAACAGCACCGCCGTCGCAATGAGCGTATAGCGCGCGAACGACGAGTCCTGCGTGACCGGTCGGAATTTGACGCCGCGACCGCGGCGGCTGGACGTGATCGCGATCTCAGACATCTCAGACATGTCAGACATGGCCGAATCTCCTGCGGCTCCATGCCTGGACCAGATTGATGAGCAGCAGCGCGGCGAAAGAAATCGCCAGCATGATCGTTGCGATTCCGGTCGCGCCCGGGACGTCATATTGTTCAAGCTTCACGACGATGATCAGCGGCGCGATCTCAGAGACGTAAGCGATATTGCCGGCGATGAAGATCACCGAGCCATATTCGCCAATGGATCTGGCGAAGGCGAGCGCGAAGCCGGTGAGCAGCGCCGGCGCCAGCGGCGGCAGCATCACACGGACGACGGTTTGCAGCCTGCCCGCGCCGAGAGTGGCGGAGGCTTCCTCCAGTTCCGCTTCGAGCTCGGAAATAATCGGCTGCACGGTGCGCACGACGAACGGCAAGCCAATGAAGATGAGCGCGACCAGAATGCCCCAGCGGGTGTAAGCGACCTTGATGTCGTAATCGGCGAGCGGCGCGCCAAACCAGCCATTCGGCGAATACAGCGCCGCAAGCGAAATGCCGGCGACCGCCGTCGGCAGCGCGAAGGGCAGATCGACGAACGCGTCGAGCAGTCGACGGCCGGGAAAATCGTATCTTGTGAGCACCCAGGCGACGATGAGGCCAAAGAAAAGATCGACGACCGCGGCCGCGAAGGAGATGAAGAACGTCGTGCGCAGCGACGCGGCGACGCGCGGCTCCGCGGCGATCGCGTAGAGCCCGGAAAATCCCAGTCCCGATGACTGCCAGATGAGCGTGGCGAGCGGAAAGAGGACGATCACGCCAAGATAGATCAGCGTATAGCCGAAGGTCAGGCCGAAGCCTGGAATGACGCTCGGCGCCGCGAAGCGCCGAGCGTTTTTGCCGACAAGGCTCGGGGAGGTCACCTTGTCAGCTCTTGTTTCTGGATGTCGTCGAAAATGCCGCCGTCGGCGAAATGCTTCTTTTGCGCCGCCGCCCAGCCGCCGAAACTTTTATCGACGGTGATGAATTCGATCTTGGCGAATTTCTTTACGTCGTCCTTCGCCGCATATTCGGGATGAACGGGACGATAGAAATTGCGTGCGATGATCGCCTGCGCCGCCGGCGAATACAGAAAGTCGAGATAGGCTTCCGCGAGCTGCCTGTTGCCTTTGGCGTCGGCGTTGGCGTCAACGACGGCGACCGGCGGCTCCGCCAGAATGGACTGCGGCGGCGTCACGATCTCGAACTTGTCAGCGCCGAATTCCTTCAGCGCAAGGAAGGCTTCGTTCTCCCATGCGAGGAGCACGTCGCCGATGCCGCGCTGGGCGAAGGTGATCGTCGAGCCTCGCGCGCCCGTGTCCATCACCGGGGCGTTCTTGTAGATCGCCTTGACAAAATCCTTGGTCTTGGCTTCGTCGCCGCCGAATTTCTTCAGCCCGTAGCCCCAGGCCGCAAGATAATTCCAGCGCGCGCCGCCGGACGTCTTCGGGTTGGGCGTGATCACCGCGACGCCGGGCTTCGCCAGATCGTCCCAATCCTCGACGGCTTTCGGATTGCCCTTGCGGACAAGAAACACGATCGTCGACGTATAGGGCGACGAGTTATTCGGTCGGCGCTTTTGCCAATCGACCGGAATCTTGCCGCTCTTGCTGGCGATCGCGTCAATGTCGGCGGCGAGCGCCAGCGTCACGACATCGGCGTTCAGTCCTTCGATCACCGCGCGCGCCTGCGCGCCTGAGCCGCCATGCGACGCCAGAAGTTCGATCGTCTCGCCCGTCCGGGCTTTCCAGTCCGCCGCGAAAGCGGGGTTGATCGCCTTATAGAGTTCGCGCGTCGGGTCATAGGAGACGTTCAGGAACGTCTGGCCCGCTAGAGAATGCGCGCTTGCCAGCATCGTGAGGGCGACCAATCCCCCTAAAATTCCAAGTCCCAGACTTTTTCGCAATTTCTCACTCATGGTGACGCCTCTCCCATATAGTCTATAAAGTCACTAGCATGAGTAGACTGATTGGGCAAGGAGGAAAAGCGCGGGTCAAGCCTGCGTGACGTCAGCGGAGCTTGGAGTGTGGACGGCCGCGAAAGGTAACGCCTACCAGCGCAGAACTGCGCCGCCCCAGGTCATTCCCGCGCCGATCGCCATCATCGCGATCACGTCGCCCTTTTTCAGCTTTCCGGCGCGATTCGCCTCATCGAGCGTGATCGGCATCGAGGCGCTCGACGTATTGCCGTAGCGGTCAATGTTGATCCAGCATTTCTCGAACGGAACGCCGAGATTCTGCATTGCGGACTCGATAATGCGCTTGTTGGCCTGGTGGGCGATCACGTGATCGACGTCGGCTGCGGTCAGACCGGCGGCTTCGAGCGTTTCGCCGACCACTTCAGGCAACAGGCGCGTCGCCACCTTATAGACCTCGCGCCCGCGCATCTTGATTTTGCCGGCCTTTTCTTCGAGCATTTCAGCAGATGGCGGGCGGCGGCTGCCGCCGCCATAGATGCCGAGAATGCCCGTCATCGAGCCGTCGGTGCGCAGGCTGGCGGCGAGCACGCCCCGCCCTTCTTCTTCGCTGGCGCCCAGCAAAATCGCGCCGGCGGCGTCGCCAAACAGCACGCATGTCTCGCGATTTGTCCAATCGACGAAGCGACTGAGGGTCTCGGCGCCGATCACCAGCGCGCGCTTGACCTTGCCGCTTCTGATAAACTGGTCGGCGATCGACAGCCCGTAAAGCGAACCGGCGCAAGCGGCGCCGACGTCGAAGGCGAAAGCGTTTCTCGCGCCGAGCTGCGCCTGAACAAATGACGCGCAGGACGGCGTCGGCGCATCGCCTGTCACCGTGCACACGACGATCATGTCGACGTCGTCCGGCTTTACGCCAGCGAACTGCAGCGCCTCGCGCCCTGCGGCCGCGGCCAGATCCGATGTCGCCTCATCATCCGCGGCCACTCGGCGCTCTTTGATGCCGGTGCGGCTGACGATCCACTCATTGTTCGTCCTGACGATTTTCTCGAGGTCGGCGTTGGAGATGACGCGCTGGGGCGCATAAGACCCGGTTCCGAGAACAATGGAATTCGTCAAGACGTGGCGCTTCCTTCTGAGACGGCGTGGCTGAAGCTCGTGAGCGTGGCGCTATTCATTAAGAGCGGCTCAGGCCAAGCGCAAATTTTTCTTTTTGAGCTTCGGCAACGGCCCCAATCGTCGCTGACTTATTGGCTTTTTTGCGCCGGCGACGGCAGACTGTCCCAAAACGAGGCCGTCAACGCTTTCTTAAAGCGCGCGCAACTAGACCAATCTGGGCTCGTCGGAGTTGCGTTATGGTCCACGCTATCATCTTTGCCGCCGTCGCGCTCTTCGCTCTCATTGGCGCGCTGACGGCGTAACGCCGAGCCCGCGATTGCAAAGTCCGCCGCCGCATGGCAAGGGGCGCCATGCAGGAACAACAGAGGCCGCTGAGCGCCGCCCCGCGCGTCTCCTTCGTCTCGCTCGGCTGTCCGAAGGCCCTCGTCGATAGCGAACGGATCATCACGCAGCTGCGCGCCGAAGGCTACGAGCTGTCGCGCACCCACGCCGGGGCGGACGTCGTCATCGTCAATACATGCGGCTTCCTTGACAGCGCTAAGGCGGAATCGCTTGAAGCGATCGGCGCCGCGCTGAACGAAAACGGCAAGGTGATCGTCACCGGCTGCATGGGCGCCGAACCTGAAGCGATTACGGCGCGCTTCCCGCAGGTGCTGGCGATCACCGGCCCGCAGCAATATGAGAGCGTCGTCGACGCGGTGCATCGCGCCGCCGCGCCCGCGCATGACCCGTTTGTCGATCTTCTCCCCGAACAAGGCGTGAAGCTCACGCCGCGCCACTACGCCTATCTGAAAATCTCCGAAGGCTGCGACAACAGCTGCTCCTTCTGCATCATCCCGCATCTGCGCGGGCCGCTCGTCTCGCGGCCTGCGGCCGACGTGCTGCGCGAAGCGGAAAAGCTGGCGCGCGCCGGCGTCAAGGAACTGCTTGTCATCTCCCAGGACACGAGCGCCTATGGCCGCGACATTCGCTACGCCGAAAGCATGTTCGGCGACCGCAGCGTGCGCGCGCGCTTTCTCGATCTGGCGCGCGAACTTGGCGATCTCGGCCTTTGGGTCCGCCTGCATTACGTCTATCCCTATCCTCATGTCGACGAGGTGATGCCATTGATGGCGGAAGGGAAAATCCTTCCCTATCTCGACATTCCGTTTCAGCATGCCGCGCCGAACGTGCTGAAGGCCATGAAGCGTCCTGCGAATGAAGAGAAGACGCTCGCGCGCATTCGATCCTGGCGCGAGGCGTGTCCCGACCTCGCGCTGCGATCGACGTTCATCGTCGGCTTCCCCGGCGAGACCGACGCGGATTTCGATTATCTTCTCGATTGGCTGGAGGAGGCCGCGATCGACCGCGCCGGCGCCTTCAAATATGAGCCTGTCGCCGGCGCGCCGGCCGAGGCGCTTGGCCTACCTGCCGTCCCCGACGATGTGAAGGAGACGCGCTGGAAGCGCTTCATGGAGAAGCAGCAGGCAATCAGCGCGCGGCTGATGAAGCGCAAAATCGGCAAGCGCCTTTCAGTCATCATCGACGAGCCGGGCGGCGGACCATCGGGCGCGCTCGCCAAGGGCCGCACTAAGGCCGACGCGCCGCAGATCGACGGCGCAGCCTTTGTCGCATCGCGGCGCCCGCTGCGCGCGGGCGACATCGTCACGGCGAAAATTGAACGCTCGGAGGCCTATGACGTCTATGGCGCAGCGACCTAGAGCAGCCCTATATTGGGGCCAAGGATAGATTTAGGGAGAGAAGCGCCATGACCGAAGAACCGCAAGACAAGGGCACGCCGCCGCTGGAAACGCCGCCGCCTTTGCCCAGAGAGGCGCCGGCGCAGCCGCAGCTGCCGAAGTTCGTCATTCCGCGCAGCCTTTACATCGCGACCGCGCTCATCGTCATCGGCTCATTCGCCATTACGCTCTTCGTGCGCAATCCCTATACGCAGTCCGTGACCGAAGGCGGCGGCTTTTACGAGCACAGCACGGACAATTCGGCGCTGATGTGGGTCGCGATCTTCGTCGGCATTCCTCTGAGCTTCTGGGCCTACAAGCGCTGGATATTGCCGCTCTTCGAGCGCAAATAGGGAAGCATTCTCCGCCGAAGGCGAAGCCGGCGCGTCCGAAATTGCGTCAAATCAAGAAACCGGAGCGCGGTTATGAACGCGCTCCGGCGCGCAACTCGGTCGAAGAGCGCTCGATTCTTGGCCCGTGCAGGTAGACGATCGCCGGCGGCGACGTCACGGCGAGCACACCGGCCGCGCTCTCGGGAATCCTCGCGCTCTCGAAATAGACCGCCGCCTTGGCGTTTACGGATCTGAGCGTCGCGCCCGGCCTGTCGATGACGGCGATCGGCGTCGTCCGCGCAATGTCCTGCCATCGCCGCCAACGATGAAACTGCAAGAGATTATCCGCTCCCATGATCCAAACGAAGCGCACGCCGGGGCAATGGAGGCGCAGATAATCGAGCGTGTCGCAGGTGTAACGCGCGCCGATCTCGGCTTCGAATCCGGTGAAGGCGACTCGCGGATCGCGCAGGATTTTTCTCGCCGCCGCTATTCGCGCTTCGATTGACGGCAGTTCGCGCGCGTCTTTGAGCGGATTGCCGGGCGAGACGATCCACCACAGCCGATCGAGTTTTAGCCGCGTCAGCGCGAGTCGCGAGACGAGCGCATGGCCCTCATGCGGCGGATCGAATGAGCCGCCGAAAAGACCGATGCGCATGCCGGGCGCGTGCGGGGGAAGGCGAACGGGGGCGGAAGTCATACGTCGATATGCGGCGCAAGCTTGGGTTAGATCAAGCTTCTCAGGCGGCGCGCGGCTCGATCGCGCTGAGCTCGGAGCCGATCTGCCGGCGCCGGGCCATAAGGTCATAGTCCGCCTGCAGCCCGAGAAAGAAGCCTTCCGAAATTCCGAAATATCGCGCCAGGCGCAAATCCGTGTCGGCGGTGATCGCGCGCCTGCCGAGAACGATCTCATTGATGCGGCGGGGCGGCACGCGAATGGCGCGCGCGAGCGCATTCTGGCTCAGTTCCATGGGCTTCAAAAATTCCTCGGCAAGAATTTCTCCCGGGGTCGGGTTGGGCAACAAGTCAGTCATGGTAGTCGACGATCGTGACATCGGACGGCCCTCCCTCGCTCCAAATAAAACAGATGCGCCATTGGTCATTGATCCTGATCGAATGCTGGCCGAACCGATCGCTTTTCAGCGCCTCAAGACGATTGCCCGGCGGGACGCGCAAATCGTTCAGTATGCGCGCTTGATTGAGCAGGCGCAGTTTGCGCAGCGCCACGCTCTGAATGTCCGGCGGCAGCCTGCGGCTGCGACGACCCGACCAGATCGATTCAGTCTCGGAGTCAGCGAAACTCCTGATCATGAAAGCTTATAACGCATAACGTTATACGCTTCAATTGCCAGCGCAAGCGAAACAGGCGGAAAGAGCGCTTAGTCGGCCGATCGAACGGTCGGGGAAACCGTCATATGCCGACAGCGGAAAGCGAACCGGCGCTCAAAACGCCTTCAGAAACTGCGCACGCTCGCGGCAGAGTCACTCTTCAGATTTGGCTTCGCCACTCACCCCCGCACCTGGCCGTCGCCATAGACGCGGTATTTGAACGAGGTCAGCTGCTCGACGCCGACGGGTCCGCGCGCATGCATGCGGCCCGTGGCGATGCCGATCTCGGCGCCGAAGCCGAATTCGCCGCCGTCGGCGAATTGCGTCGAGGCGTTGTGCAGCACGATCGCGGAATCAACCTCGTTCATGAAACGCTGCGCCGCAGCGGCGTCACGCGTGATGATGCAATCGGTGTGGTGCGAGCCGTAAGTTTCGATGTGATCGATCGCGCCCTCTAATCCATCGACGACCCGCGCCGCGATGATGGCGTCAAGATATTCGGCGCGCCAGTCGTCTTCGCGCGCCGGCTTGACGCGCGCGTCGGCGGCTTGTGTTGCTGAGTCGCCGCGCACTTCGCAGCCTGAATCGATCAGCATCGCGACGAGCGGCTGAAGGTGGGTCGCGGCGCAGGCCTGGTCGACGAGCAGCGTCTCCGCCGCGCCGCAAATGCCGGTGCGCCGCATCTTGGCGTTCAGCAGCACGCGCCTCGCCATGTCGAGATCGGCGTCCTTATGCACGAAGACATGCACGATGCCTTCAAGATGCGCGAAAACCGGCACGCGCGCCTCATGCTGCACACGGGCGACGAGACTCTTGCCGCCGCGCGGCACGATCACGTCGATATTGCCGTCGAGGCCCGCGAGCATCGCGCCCACGGCGGCGCGGTCCGCCGTCGCGACAAGCGAGATCGCCGCTTCGGGAAGCCCTGCGGCCTTCAGCCCCGCGACGAGGCAGGCGTGAATGGCGGCCGACGAGCGCAGGCTTTCGGAGCCGCCGCGCAGGATCGCGGCGTTGCCGGCCTTGAGACACAGAGCGCCGGCGTCAGCGGTGACATTTGGCCGGCTTTCGTAGATCACGCCGATGACGCCAAGCGGCGTCGAGACGCGCTCGATCTTGAGGCCGTTCGGGCGGTCGAAACTCGCCAGAACGCGGCCGACAGGGTCCGGCAGATCCGCGATCTCCTCCAGTCCACGGGCGATCGCCTCGACGCGGGCGGGATCAAGCGTCAGCCGATCGAGGAAGGACGCCGCAGTTCCGCGCGCCTTGGCGTCGGCGACGTCGAGCGCATTCGCGGCGAGTATGGCGTTGCTCTGGCGGCGAATTTCGCCGGCGGCTGCGCGCAGCGCCTTGTTCTTGGCGTCGGTGGAGGCGAGCGCCACCGCCCGCGCCGCTGCGCGCGCGGCGCGCCCGAGCGCGACAAACGAGTCGCTCAGCGTCGCGTCTGCGCCGCCTGCCGGCGGCTCGCTGCGTAATGCCTGCGTCATAGCTTTCTCACGGGATATGCTGGAGTTTCGCTAACATGGCGGCCCAAGCAAGAAAAGCCGCCCTCAAGAAAGGCCGCCCTTGCGAGGCCTGTCGCGATATGAAAAAAGGCCGCATGTCCGCGCTTCAAGAGAATCCGTTCACTGGGCCCATTGCGGCCGAATATGACGTGCTGCGGCTGATGTGTCCAAACGCCGCCACGCTCGCCAAAAAGATCGGCGACCGAATCGCCGCTTGGCGTTCCGACGCAGGGCCGATCGATGGCTTCGAGATCGGCTGCGGAACGGGGATCAGCACGCTGGCGGCGCTCTCGGCGCGGGGCGACCTCAAGCTCACCGCGATCGACAGCGCCGGCGAAATGCTTGATCAGGCGCGAACCAATCTCGCCGAATACGCCTTGGCGGGCCGCGTCAAATTTGTCGAAGCCGATGCGCTGACGGCGCTCCGCGCGCTGCCCGATGCGCGCATGGATGTCGTCATTTCAAATTACGCGATCCATAACTTCCCTGACGACTACCGTAAGGACGTGGTTTCGCAGATTTTTCGCGTCCTGAAGCCGGGCGGAATTTTCGTCAATGGCGACCGCTACGCGATGGACGACCCAGCGGCGCATCTTGCCGACACGCAAGCCGTGGTGCGGGGTTGGTTCAAGATTTTCACGAAGATGAACCGGCTCGATCTGCTCGAAGACTGGATCGTGCATCTATTGAGCGACGAATCGCCTCTGCACATTATGCCTTTCGAGCCGGCGCTCGAGCAGTTGCGCGCCGCGGGCTACGCGCCGGTCGCGGTTGAATTCCGCGACGGCGTCGACACGCTGGTGACGGCGGTGAAGCCGGGCGCGTGAGGCCGCTTTAGTATACCAGCATGTCATTCCCGGCGAGCCGGAGGCTCGACCGGGAATCCAGGGTGCTGAACTTCTTGCTCTGGATTCCCGATCGCGCGCAAAGCGCGCGTCGGGAATGACACGAGAAACTCGCTCGCAAAGCCAGTTCCCACTCTCGCTGATCATGCGTTATAGCGCGCCATGGACCTCGCGCTTCTCGCTCTCTTCGCCTCGCTCGTCACCGCCATCTGCCAATCCGTCACCGATCTCGGCACCAAGGCCGCGACGCGAACGGCCGACGATCGCGCCATTCTCGCCGCGCAATGGTGCGCGGGCGCGGTCCTCCTGACCGTTGCTTGCGTCGTCTTCTATCCGGGCCTTCTCGGCGCGCCGCGCGAGACGCTCGCATCGCTGACGAGGCCCGAATTCTGGAGTCTCCTCGCGTGGTCGGGCGCGCTCAACGTCGTCGCCTATGTGCTGTACATCCGCGCCTTTCGACTGTCCGACGCGTCGCTGGTCGCGCCGCTCGTGCTGCTCACGCCCGTGCTGATGCTGTTCACCTCGCCGATCATGACGGGCGAGCACGCGCCGCCGATGGGCGTCTTCGGCGTGCTGTTCACCGTGCTCGGCGTCGGCTTGCTCGACGCCGACCGGGCAAACGGACGCCGTTTCAACTTCCATGTCTTCGCGCGCGACAAAGGCGCGCGGATGATGATCGGCACCGCGGTGATCTGGAGCGTCACCGCCAATATCGACAAGCTCGGCGTCAGGGCGTCGACGCCGCTGATCTGGATCGCGGCGGTGACGATCGTCATTTCGCTGTGCGCCCTGCTCTACTGGGTCGCCGGGCGCCGGCCCGCGCCAAGCGCGTTCAATTTGCGTTACGCCATCGGCGCGGGTTCAGCGATGGCCTTCGGCAATACTTTGCAGATGTGGGCGCTCACCGTGCTGTTCACGCCCTATGTCATCGCCATCAAGCGCCTGTCGGCGCTCTTCACGGTTGTCGCGAGCGGACGTGTGCTGAAGGAGGAGTCGAGCGGCCGGTTGCTTGGCGCGGCGGTGATGCTGCTTGGCGCGGTGATGATCGCGCTGGCGCGGGAGTGAGGCGTCAGTAATGATAGCGGCACTGAGCAATCAGCAAGGCGCCGTCTTCGACGCGATAAACGAGGCGATGCTCCCGATCGATGCGGCGTGACCACCAGCCGCGTAAATCGCCACGTAAGGGTTCCGGCTTGCCAAGCCCTTCGAAGGGCGTGCGACTACACTCTTTGATGAGCATGTTAATGCGTTCGAGAGTCTTTTTATCTTGGCCTTGCCAATAGAGATAATCGGCCCAAGCCTGTTCGGCGAAGACGAGCTTCATTCAACGAGCTTGCGCTCTTTTCCACGCCCCGCGTCGAGCTCCTGGATGGCTGCGCGCAAGCGCTCTGCATTGCGCGGACTCTGCAGCAGATAGCTGGTCTCTTCATAGGAGGCGAAGTCTTCGAGCGAGATCAGCACGGCTGCAGGCTTGCCTTTGTCGCGGGTGATGACGACCGGCTCATGGTCTTCCGTGACGCGATCGAGCGTAGCGGCGAGATTCTTGCGGAGATCGCTGTAAGAGGTTGTGCGCATCACTCCAATATGTACGCAATTGCGTACGCTCGCAAGAATGTCGTCATGGCCGGGCTTGTCCCGGCCATCCACGCCGGGACGCTGCGCCCGCTTTGCCAGATTGGCGTAGGCCATCGCGTGGATGCCCGCGACAAGCGCGGGCATGACGGCGGAGACGGCTCGTCACCCTCCCCCGCAAACGGGAGAGGGCACCCTACTCCTCCATCTTCAGCGCGGCGATGAAGGCTTCCTGCGGAATCTCGACGCGGCCGAACTGGCGCATCTTCTTCTTGCCTTCCTTCTGCTTCTCCAGGAGCTTGCGCTTGCGGCTAACGTCTCCGCCGTAACATTTCGCGGTCACGTCTTTGCGGAAGGCGCGCACCGTTTCGCGCGCGATGATCTTGCCGCCGATCGCCGCCTGAATCGGCACCTGGAACATATGCGGCGGGATCAGCTCTTTCAGCTTCTCGCACATGGCGCGGCCGCGCGAGTCAGCGCGGGTGCGATGCACGAGCATCGAAAGTGCGTCGACCGGCTCGGCGTTGACGAGAATGCTGAGCTTCACGAGATCGCCGGCGCGATAGTCGGTGATCTGATAATCGAATGACGCATAGCCCTTCGAGATCGACTTCAGCCGGTCATAGAAATCGAACACCACTTCGTTCAGCGGCAGATCGTAGACCGCCATGGCGCGCTTGCCGACATAGTTGAGATCGACCTGCACGCCGCGCCGGTCCTGACAGAGTTTCAGCACCGAGCCGAGATAGTCGTCGGGCGTCAGGATCGTCGCCCTGATCCAGGGCTCATTGATCTCCTCGATCTTCACGACATCCGGCATGTCGGCGGGGTTGTGCAGCTCAATCTCGTCGCCATTCGTCAGCGTGATCTTGTAGATGACCGACGGCGCCGTCGCGATGAGATCGAGATCGAATTCCCGCTGCAGCCGCTCCTGAATGATTTCGAGATGAAGCAGGCCCAGGAAACCGCAGCGGAATCCGAAGCCGAGCGCGGCGGAGGTCTCCATTTCGTAGGAGAAGCTGGCGTCGTTCAGGCGCAGCTTGCCGATCGCCGCGCGCAAATCCTCGAAGTCGGCGGCGTCCACGGGGAACAGTCCGCAGAACACTACGGGCTGCGCCGGCTTGAAGCCCGGGAGCGCCTCGGCGGTCGGCTTCTTGTCGTCGGTGATCGTGTCGCCGACGCGCGTATCCGCCACCTGCTTGATCTGCGCCGTGATGAAGCCGACTTCGCCGGGACCAAGCGCCGCGACGTCCTGCATTTTGGGACGGAAGACGCCGATCTTGTCCACTTCGTAATGGGCGTCGGCCGCCATCATCTTGATCTTCTGGCCCTTCTTCAGGGTGCCATCAAAAATTCGTACCAGCACGACGACGCCGAGATAAGCGTCATACCAGCTGTCGACGAGCAGCGCCTTCAAAGGCGCCTTCTCGTCGCCATTTGGCGGCGGCAGGCGCGTGACGATCGCCTCGAGCACGTCGGGAATGCCGATGCCGGTCTTGGCCGAAATGAGCACCGCGCCCGAGGCGTCAAGCCCGATGACCTCCTCGATCTGCTCCTTGATGCGGTCGGGCTCGGCCGCCGGCAGATCGATCTTGTTGAGGACGGGAACGATCTCGTGGCCGGCGTCGATCGCCTGATAGACATTGGCGAGCGTCTGCGCTTCGACCCCCTGGGAGGCGTCGACGACAAGCAGCGAGCCTTCGCAGGCCTTCAGCGAGCGGGACACCTCATAGGCGAAGTCGACGTGGCCCGGCGTGTCCATCAGATTGAGGACGTAATCCTTGCCGTCCTTGGCCTTGTAGTTGAGGCGCACCGTCTGCGCCTTGATGGTGATGCCGCGCTCGCGCTCGATGTCCATCGAGTCGAGCACCTGCTCAACCATGTCGCGCGCGGCGACCGTCCCTGTCTCCTGAATGAGCCTGTCGGCCAGGGTCGATTTGCCGTGGTCGATATGCGCGACAATCGAGAAATTGCGGATGTTTTCGATCTTGTGGGCGGTCATGTGCGCGGGGATAGCAGCGCCCGCCAAGGAATGAAAGGGCGCGCCAGCCCGCGCCCGGCGCCATTTCATTCCCAGGCGGGCGTCCTAGGGCGCGCCGGAGCCTTCTGGAAGGCTACTTCTTCTCCATCCGCGCCTCGAGCTCCGCCTTGCCCTTGTTAAAAAGCTCGATAGCTTTGGGCACGGCCCAGCGGATGAAGGCGTCCGTCGCCCGCACGGCCATGCAGCCGATCTGAGTCACGAGCGAGACCGTCTTGTCGAACCAGGGCAAAGCCGGGCTGTCGGCGGGGAATTTGCCCCTTACCCAGGCGACGCCATCCCTGGTCTTTTCCGAGATGAGGCTCCACAGCACGACGGCGGGGTCGGATGAGGGCGCGGTGGCGATCGCGTGGCGCAGCCGCACGACCTCAGCCGCAGCCTCGTCGGCCCGGCGATTGGCGGCTTCGAGCTGCCGAGACATCTCGAGCGCTTTCGTCGACGCCCCGGCGTTCTCCGCGGCGAGGCGGTCGCGCTCGGCGGTCATCGCCGCCAGGCTGTCGCGAACATCGTCGCGCTCCTTGGCGTAGGCGTTCGCCTTCGCGACGATCTCGGACTTCTCGAAAATCTGCCGGTCACGCTCCATGCGCGTCGCTTTGAGCTGCTCCTGCAGATTGGTCAGTTCGGAGCGGGAAACCGTATCTTCGGGTTGCGAGGAAGTTTCTTCGGACATGGCCGCCTCCTTTAGGGACAGGATGGCTCGCGATGTGCGAACGGGTCGCGCGAGCAAAAACGGAATGGCCTCGGTGGCGGTTCGGCCTCAAAATCGCGCGCCAAGCGCAAACATGTTTAGTGTCAAAAAATTGATTCTGCAAAACCGGCGCAGCGGCGCAGCTATTGCACACTACGCCGTCGTGGATTGGCTGTTACTGCGCGCGACCGGCGGCGGACTGCACGCGCTGCGCCGCCGAGAGGCAGTCGCGCGGCGACGCCAGACATTTATCGCGCGCGGCGCCGGCGAGCGCGTCGCCGCCGGCGCGAATCAGCGCGGACGCTTTCTCGATCGCGTCCTGTACGAAGCCAGCCGCGTGCTGCGGCGCAGAAGCGCGGACGGCGGCGCTTTTCGGCGCAACTGGCGCGTGATCAGCGCGCCATTGCAGGGCGACGCAGACGAGGAGAATGCAAATCGCGCATTTGGCGAGAAAAACCAAACTCGTCTCCATCAGCGATAGCGGTTTCTTGTAAGTGATGGCGCGGCGGGGTTGAGCCTTCGTAAACGCGCCTTCAATTCTTTCCCTGAAAGTCACGGCAATAAAGTGCAAACCATGTCAACGCGTCGCCGAGTAGCTGTTGAAGCTTTCGCATCGGCTTAGCGGCTGCTTAAGGACGCCCTGCTATCGCTATTGGCGATAAGGAGCGTACGCCTTGAGTAGCATCGCCGAGGACAGCCGTTACCCGTCTTGCGTGGACGCCGCCTTGCACGAGCGGGTCGCCGGACGACCGGTGGAAGAGGCGCGTCATCGTGCGTTCATCGTCGCTCGGCTCGTCGTCGCCGCCTGCGTCCTGCTCTCGGCCCCGCTGTTTCTGTTCTTGCATGGCGCGCCGACGACAAGCGATTGCGTCCTTTTCCTTCTCGCGCAGATCCCGCTCGCCTCGGTGATCGTGTTGTCGCGCACGGGAGATTTGCGTATCGCGCGGAGCCTCTCGATCGGCGGCTGGCTGACGATGGCGACGGCGATCCACGCGCTAATGCCGGGCTACGACGCGCTTTCAATCGCGCTGCTGCTCGTTGCGCTCGTTGAGGCTGCCCTGACGCCCGACGTCGGCGCGGTGATCGTTATAGAAGTGGTCGCCATCGCCGCCCTCGCGCTGACGGCCGGTCTCAATCTGCGGGCCCCGCGCGAACTGCTGACGGAACATGCAGCGACGACGATCCTTCTCGGAGCGCCGCTGTTTCTCTATATCGCCGCTCTCGTCTTCGGCGCCGTCCGGGTCGAGCAGGCTCGCGCCCACGCCGAAGCGCGCAACGACCGCGACCTCATGCTCCTGACTGGCGCCGTCGGCGACATCCTGCTGCACCTTGATCGCGCCGGCTTCGTCAACGCGGTCCTGGGCGACGGGCGCCACGTCTTTGATCTCAAGCGCGATCTGATCGGCCGTGAATTCTTCACGCGGATTCACGTCGCCGACCGGCCGAGCTTCCTCAAGGCGGTCTCCGACGCCGTCGACGGCATGGCGGTGGCGACCGCAGCCGTTCGCGTTCAGGTTGGCGTTGCGCGCAATGCTTCCAGCGAATTCGTCGCGCCCGTTTTCAACTCTTTCGAGGCGCGCGTGCGCCGTGCTCAATCAAACGACGAGGAATGCGCAGCGGAGGCCGTCGTCTGCGCCCTGCGAGACGTACACGCCACGCTCGAAGCTGATATCGCGCTTGCGGCGGCACACGCGGCAGCCGAGCGCGCTGCAAGCAGCAACGTGCGCCTTCTCGCCAATGTCAGCCATGAGCTGCGCACGCCGCTCAACGCCATCATCGGCTTCTCCCAAATGTTGGCGACCGACGAGATTGCGCCTTCCGAACCCGCCAAACAGCGGGAATATGCGTCGATCATCAGCGACTCCGGCCACCATCTGCTCGAGATCGTCAATTCTATCCTGGACATATCCAAGATCGAATCCGGCGCGATGGAGATCGCCGCTGAGTCCTTCGCCCTGCCGACCCTCGCCGATCAGTGCTGCGACATGATGCAGCTGCAGGCCGATCAGTCGAGCGTGAGGCTCGCGCGCGAATATGCCGAAAGCCTTGGCGAGATCGTCGCCGACAAGCGCGGGTGCAGGCAGATCTTGATCAATCTGCTCTCCAACGCACTGAAATTCACGCCGCGCGGCGGCACGGTCAAGCTGTTGCTTCAGCCTGAAGGAAATCACATCGTCATCACCGTCGCGGATGATGGCGCAGGCATCGCCGCAGACGATCTCGCGCGGCTCGGTGATCCCTTCTTTCAAACGCGCGCGTCGCTCGACAGCGGGCGCGAGGGAACTGGCCTCGGCCTTTCCGTGGTGTGCGGACTCGTTGGGCTGCACGGGGGTTCGATCACCATCGAAAGCGGCCTGCAGGCCGGCACGGCGGTTTCCGTGCGCCTGCCGCTCGACTGCCGTAACCGCTGCGCAACCGGCGGTCCGGCAAGAATCGAAACGATCGCGCGACTTGGCGCGCCGCTCAGCGTGGCCGTGGTCGACGGCGCAGAACCAGCAACGGTGAAGAAAATTGCGTGACGCCTCGCTCTATGCCTCTCGCTTTCAGGCTTCCCCCGCCGATCGCGCCCCGCCGCGCGACACAAGGCGCAATGGTCGTCGCTCAGTCCTTGCGCGCGTGTTCGGCGCCAAGCGAATCGGCGTCATGCTTATCCTCGGCATCGCCGCCGTGGCGGCGATCGGCGTGCCCATGAACGCGCTGTTCCTCCAGGACGGAAGACATCCGGCGCCGCTCTTTTCGGCTCAGACTTCGAACGCGGTCCTGGGCGCGCCAACGCCGCCGGCGCGCCCGCCCGCAGTCGAAGCCCGCACAGAGCGAGACGCGAATGCGCCCGCGCGCGCCACTCCGAAAGACCCCATCGCCAGCAAGATCGAAAGGCTTGACGTCGCCAAAAGCCCCGACTCGGGCAAGAGCGCGCCGGCGAAAGCGGATCCGCCGCGCGCAGCGGAAAAGAAGCGGGACGCGATCGGCCTGCTGATCGTCGGCGATCCGCCGCCGCTTAAGGCAAGCGCCGACAAAGCCGACAAGGCGGACAAAGCGGACAAGGCCGCCAGCGCCGACAAAACTGCTTCTGTCGACAAAAACGTTCTTTACGCGCAGCGCGCGCTCCTGAAGCTCGGCTATGTGGTGCGCTCCGACGGCGTTCTCAGCGGCGCGACGCGCCACGCTTTGGAGAAGTTCGAGGGCGACGCCGGCCTGCCGGTCAAGGGCCGGATCACGCCGAAATTGCTTCAGCAGCTCGCGGCGCGCTCCCGCCTTCCGCTCCCTTGAGGCGCGCGCGTTCGACAATCCCGCCGCTCAAGCGCTAGTTTGCGCGCATGCGACTGAGGTCCGACATATTCGTCTCCGCGCTGATCCGCCGGGCTGAGGTGCAAGGCGCGGTCGCCATGCTGCGCCGGCGCGGCGCCGCCGAGGCCGGCGCGATCTTCGTCAAGCTTGATCGGCTTGATGGGCGCGCCGCCGTCTATGGCCCTGCCCCGCAGACCGAAGAGCCGCCGGAGGGAGTCGATCGGCTGTTCGCGCGCGTCCATGCCGGCGATTGGCTCGATCCGGCGGAGGCCGAGCAGAGGCTCAAGCGCGAGATCATGTTCGACCCGGACCTTTGGATCGTCGAGATCGAGGACCCGGACGGCCGCGTGTTCGTCGACCTCGCCGCTTAGCGCAAGCAGGTTTGTGAAAAAGCCGACAGGCGCCCTAAGCGGATTGATCGAGTTTGCGCGATGGCCGCGCCAATGATTGCTGCGGCGCCGCGCGACGCCGCGTCAGCGCGCCCGGATCTTCTCGCGCCGCACGGCGTGAAATTTCGCGCTCCGATCGCGCCGCGCCGGTCATAGCGCCCACGATGCGCGCCGCCGCCCGCTGCGGCGTCGAGCGCATCACGCCGAGCAACGCCTGCACGACCTCGCCGTCATCGGCAATGCCAGGCTGGGCGCAAAGAAAGATGCGCGTCGCCGATTCGAGCGGGACGCCGATCGCGTTGAGCGCCAGAGCGAGCGCCTCGCCGAGATGATCGACGACGAGCGCGCGCGCCCGTTCCTTTCGGCACTCGAGCGCTTCGGAGAGGAGAGCGGCCATCGCGTTGCGATCAAGGCGTTGCGCCGCGGCTTCCAGTTTCTCGAGGAAAGCGTCGTCGGCGCGAAGCGGCGCTTCGGTCGCGCCGCTCGCCAATATTTGGCGGCAGGCGTTGAGCACGATCGCCGTGCGCTCGAGCCGGTTCGCCGCAAGGAAAAGCGGTTCTGGATCGAGATCCAGGTCGTCGCGATCGAGCAACATGCGCGCAAGAGTCAGATCATCGCGCGCCGCCATGACCAACGCCCGCCTGGACGCCGAATCGAAATGCGCAGCGAGATTGCCGGCGAGCCCGCGAAGCACTTCGCCCTCGCGGCGTGAGGCAAGCGCCAGCATCGTCTCCCGATCGAGGTCGCGGCGGCGGGCGACGGCCGCCGCGAATTGCGCCGGCCCCTGCTCGGCGGTCGCGATCATGTCCCGCTGCGCGAGCTTAGGCGCGAATTGAAAGGCAAGCGCGGCCGCAGCGCCGCCCTTGTCGAAAAGACGCGCGAAAATCGAGGCGGGCGTTTCGGGATGGAAGCAGAGCGGCAGCGCCGCGCGGGCTACTGTTTCTGCATCGACAATGTCGATGAGCCCGAGCGCGAGCTGTTCGAACTGCCGGATGTCGGCCATCGAATGCATCGATCGCTCGACGAACTGATCGACGACCGCTCGAAGCAGCGACGCGTCGACCATCCGACGCTGTTCCCTATCGGCGCCCATCACTTCACCACTCGAACCCATACGCAACTTGCAGAAAATTTAGCATCCGGTCGTTGACGGAGCATTAACCCTCGCCAATTCCTAATCGTTAGGGACGGCTGATTCATCGTCGGCGGAACGAGCTTGGAGAAATCGCCATGGGGAAGGTCATCGCCTTCCAGATGCGCACGAGAGCGGCGTCGAAACGCCGCGAGGCGCCCGAACGCGACGCGCAGATCCTGTTCTTTCTCGGCGTGCGCTATGTGCGGATGGAGGACGCCCTCGTCAATCCACAGGAGAAGCCTGCTCCGGAGTCCTGCGGCGCGCCGCAGGGCGGCGGCAAGCGCAGGCGCCGGGTCCGCGCCTGACCTCAGTCGGCAAGAACGAGCGCCCAATAGACCTTATATTTCGCCCCGGCCGCGTAGGCCGTCGCGATGCCCATCCGTTTCACGCGTTTATCCAGCATGCGCGCATTATGCGGCGCGGAATCGCGCCAGCCGGAAAAAGCTTCCGCCAGCGTGCGATAACCCGCTGATACGTTCTCCACGGCCGCCGGCGTTTGAATGCCCGCGCCTGCGAGGCGGTCGCCGAGTTCGCCGCGCGCCGCAAGATCGCCGCTTTGCGCCATGTCCCGCGCCTGCGTCTCCGCGACGCGCTGCAGCCCGTCATCCAGCGTGAGAGCGCCGAGCCCGCTGTTGCGTCGATAGAGCGAAATCATGTCGCGCGCGGTCACGGGATCGACGTGCGCGCCCGTCGCCGCCAAAGAACGATACATCGGCGACTCCGGCCCGGTCGCCCGAGGCGCAGGCTCTTGCCCGGCGTTGCAGCCGGCAAGCGCGCCGAGCGCCAGGAGAACGGCGATGCGGAGAGGAGACAACAAGGACATCGAGCGCATCTCGCTCCTCATTGTTTGAGAAACAATGAATGGCGGGAGTTACTTCGCTTGCGCATCGTCCGGCGTCGCAGCGTCCTCCTTCGAGTCGTCGGACCGTTCGGTGCGCTCATCTTCGCTCTTGCCGCCCACCAGATTGGCTTCGATCGCCAGCGCGCTCGCGACGGCCGCTGCGGCCAGCTTGTCGAGTTCGGGAATGTTGACGATTGTCGGCGGCGGCGGCGAAGCCGCCGGACCGATCGAGATTCCGGCGTCGTTGAGGCGCTCATAGAGATCGAAGTGCAAGTCACTGCGCACGCGCGCGGACTGCTCGACATCCTCGACGTAGCACCAAAGCTCGAATTTGAAGATGTTCGCCTCCATGCCGAGGAACATCACTTGCGGCGCGGGTATCCGCAAAACGCTTTCCTGCGCGCGCGCCGCCGCAAGAAGAATGTCGCGCATTCTTTCCGGATCGACGCCGACATGCGGCGAAATGGCGATCTTGATGCGGCCGACCTTGTCGCCGCGCAGCCAGTTCTTCACCACACCCGCGACGAGATTCGAATTCGGCACGATCATCGTCGCGCGATCGAAGGTCTCGATCTCGGTGGAGCGGACATTAATGCGTTTGACATAGCCCTGCTCGTCGCCGACCACGACCCAGTCGCCGACGCGAATGGCGCGCTCCCACAGCAGGATGAGGCCGGAGACGAAATTGTTGACGATCGATTGCAGGCCAAAGCCGATGCCGACCGAGAGCGCGCCGGCGACGATCGCGAGTTTTTCGAAACCGAGCCCGACATAGGACAGTGCGAGCGCTGCCGCGAAAATGAAGCCGGCGTAGCCAAGCGTCGCGCTGATGGAGTTGCGCAAACCGAGATCGAGCCGGGTGAGCGGCAGAAAGCGCGCGTCAAGCCAGCGCCGCAGCCCCTGCGTTGCGGCGAGCGCCGCGGCGAAGAGCAGCATCGCCACAAGCGCGCTTGAAGGAGAGATCGTGACGTCGCCGATCTTGAAGGAAACGAACGCCGAGCGAATATTGCCCAGGAAATCGCCCGACTCATAGCCGAGCGGCGCAAGCGCCACCAACGCCGCCGCGAGGAAACAGAGCAGCGTGACAATGCCGGACAGGAGCACGGCGAGCGGCGCGAGCTGCTCACGGCGCACGCCAAGACCGGTGATCAATTTACGACCGAGGAAACTCGTCGGCGCAAGCGCCGCCTCGATGCCGCCGCGCGAAAGGGTGACGACGACATACAGAATGGAGATGA
The DNA here is from genome assembly GCF_003855495.1 of Methylocystis rosea. NCBI lineage: Bacteria > Pseudomonadati > Pseudomonadota > Alphaproteobacteria > Hyphomicrobiales > Methylocystaceae > Methylocystis > Methylocystis rosea. The sequence continues at coordinate 2,166,004 of NZ_CP034086.1, forward strand.
CCGCCGCCGTCCAGCCGATCTGCAGGATGACGAAATTGGCGAAAGTGACATAGCCAGCCGCGCACGCCCCCACGAGCACGAGCACGATAAGCGCGCCGAAGAAACGCGCGGCGCTCATCCAGTCGCGGCCCTCGGGGGTGGCGACGGCGGCGCCCTCCTCGACTTCGACTCGGCTTGGCAGATTGAAGAGGGCGATCGCGATGAGCGCCGCGACGATCATAACGCCGAGGCCGCGCGTCACGATCACGATAGGAAGCCCCCCCTGCACGGACTCTTCCAACTGCTCCAGGAACCGCGCCGCGGAAAGAGTCACCGCAGCCAGCGTGACGAGTTGCGTGAGACGTTTCGCAAGCCGATCGCCCGGATCAATCAGCCGCCAGTTCGGATGCGCGGGAGCAAGGACGGCGCGCGCGATGGCGTAGGCGAAGGCGATGCGCGCTACGCCCTCGACAAAGCGTCGCCAGATCGGTTCGAGCGCGCCGTCGATAAGATCATAGGCGTCGAAGGCGATGCTTAAAGCGCCGACCGCCGCGACCGGCACGGCCGCGATGACGAGCGCCGTCCATCCGGCGGCGGCCGCCTTGCGCAAAGGCGTCGGAGCAGACTCGTCCGCCGAACGCCGGACGACGCGCCGCGCCATGAAGAGCGCCAAGGCGACGCTCGCTGCGATCAGAAAAATGACGGCGAAAAACTGCGCGCGTCGGCCATTGTTGACGCGATCGACGACGTTCGCCGTTCGATCGGAAAGAAAGGTCGCAGAATCGCTGATCACGGCGGGCGCCCCGTCGAGCGCGGCGCGCCACAGCGAAGGCGAGAATAGACCGTCCGTGCGCAGAAAGAGATTCTTCGCAAAGAGCCCGCGCTGGCGCGCGACAATCGTGACGGCGACCTGCCGCGTCTCGAGCAACATGGCGCGCGCGCGTTTGAGAGTCGCGTCGACCGCGTCGTACAGGCGACGCTGCTCTTGGAGTTCGGCGTCAGCGCTGACGCGCGCGGCCGCGTCGGCGGATTCTGGCCCGTTCGGCGTCGCTTCGGGCGTGGGGACCGGCGGCCCTCTCGCCGGCGGCGGCTTCGCGACGCCGTTCTTTGCAGCAGGTTTGGCCAGAGGCTTGGACTCCGCCGGCTTCTCGGGCGCTTTCGGAGCCTCTTTTGGCGGCTCCTGCGGTTTTGCGGCGGCGGGCGCAAGCTCCTTCAACCGCGCATCGATCGCGGCAAGACGCGGCGTCAGCTTTTCGATCGTTTCCTCGAGTTCGTGCGGCAAGGGTTCTATACGCGCGCGCAGACTGCGCAGCGCGGCGTCGGAAAGCTCGGGCTGCTCAAGCGTCTTCTGCACCTCATCCAACGTGGCGCGCGCGCGATCGAGACGCGCGTTGAACTGTTCGATCGACGCCGGCGCTTCGTCGGCGCGCAGTTCGGGGGCGGCGAGCGTCGCAATCAGGATGGCGATCAGGAGCGTCAGTATGCGCACATGCGGTCCTTGGGTGGAGCGAGCCGATCAAATCGGTTTCGAGCACGCAGGCGAAAGGTCAATCTTGCGGCGGTTCGAGTTCGTCGCGGTAGGACCGCTTGTCGCCGTTCCGGTCGACCACGGTCCACCCCCCCCGCCCATCCGGCGCGGCGGAGCCCTCGGCGACCCGCGCTTTGCCGAACCCGCCGGGAATGTCGAGCACATAGGCCGGCAGCGCAACGCTGGTCACGCGGCGCGACAGGTCTTCGTAGATTCTCCTGCCCGCCGCGAGGCTGAGCCGAAAATGCGCGGTCCCCGGCGCGAGATCTGGATGGTGCAGATAATAGGGCCGAACGCCCAAACCTGCCAAATCGCGCATCAGCCGCTCCAAGACGTCGACGTTGTCATTGACGCCCTTGAGCAGCACGGTCTGGGAGAGAAGGACTGCGCCGGCCTCGCGCAACTGCGCGATCGCCGCGCGCGCCGGTTCGGTCAATTCGCGCGCATGATTGACATGCAAGGCGACGAACAGCGTCTTGCCGCTCTCGCGAAGCGCGGCAAGCCGATCGCTCGTCACGAGATCGGGCGCGACCGTCGGCGCGCGCGTATGGACGCGCAACAGCCGCACATGCGGAATCTCGGCAAGCCGGCGCGACACGGCGCCGAGTCGACGCGCCGACAGCATCAACGGATCGCCGCCGGTGAGGATCACTTCGAAAATCTGCGGTCGCCGCGCGATATAGTCGAGCGCCGCCGCGACGTGACGCTCGGGCAGCAGATCGCCTTTCCCGCGACCAACCGTCTCGCGCCGAAAACAAAAACGGCAGTAGACGGGACAGACGGACAGCAGCTTTAGGAGCACGCGGTCGGGATAGCGATGCACGAGCCCCGGAAGCGGCGAATGGGCGTCGTCGCCGATGGGATCGGCGCGTTCCTGCGGCGTCGTCGCGGCCTCGCGAAGATCGGGGATAAATTGCCGCGCAATCGGATCATTCGGATCGTCACGGTCGATCAGCGCCACGATCTCCGGCGTGACGGCGATGCTGTAGCGCTGCGCCACCCGATCGAGACCGTTGACCTCGCTCATGAGGCGCGCGTCAACCAGATCGGCGATCGAGGTAAGCGTGCGCGACGGCGCGCGCATTGGCGCAGCGGCGTCTTGATCCCGCGGCACGCGTTTCTCCGCCGCGCAATCGCTCTCTCTCCCGCGCAGCGGGGGAGAGTTGGAGAGGGGGCGATGCGGTTTGCGCTCGGCTCGAATATATTCCCCCTCCCTTTCCCTCCCCCGCTGCGCGGGAGAGGGAGGCGTCAAGCGTTCCGCGAAAAAATCATCCGCGCGGTTCGTTATTGCTTCGCCCCACGCGCGGCGCGCTTGGCCAGCGTGCGCAGCCGCAGCGCGTTGAGCTTGATGAAGCCTTCCGCGTCGCGCTGGTCGTAGGTTCCGCCTTCTTCGAAAGTGACAAGGTCCTGATCGTAAAGCGACCAGGGGCTTTCGCGACCGACGAGCGTCGCCGAGCCCTTGTAGAGCTTGATGCGCACGCGGCCCGTGACATGCACCTGGCTCTTGTCGATCGCGGCCTGCAGCATCTCGCGCTCCGGCGCGAACCAGAAGCCGTTATAGATCAGTTCGGCGTAGCGCGGCATCAGCTCGTCTTTGAGATGCGCGGCGCCGCGGTCGAGCGTCAGGCTTTCGATTCCGCGATGCGCGACGAGCAGAATCGCGCCGCCGGGCGTCTCATACATGCCGCGCGACTTCATGCCGACGAAGCGATTTTCGACGAGATCGAGTCGCCCGATGCCGTGAAGACGCCCCAGATCATTGAGCTTGGCGAGGAGCGCCGCCGGCGAAAGCTTGACGCCGTCCACCGCGACGGCGTCGCCTTTTTTGAAGTCGATCGTGACATATTGCGCCGCGTCCGGCGCATCTTCGGGATTGCCGGTGCGCGAATAGACGTAATCAGGCGTTTCCTGAGTCGGATCTTCGAGCACCTTCCCTTCCGAAGACGTGTGCAGAAGATTGGCGTCGGTCGAGAACGGCGCTTCGCCGCGTTTGTCCTTGGCGATCGGGATCTGGTTCTTTTCGGCGAAGGCGATGAGATCGGCGCGCGAGACGAAATCCCATTCGCGCCACGGCGCGATCACGGTGATATCGGGCTCGAGCGCGTAATAGCCGAGTTCGAACCGCACCTGGTCGTTGCCCTTGCCGGTCGCGCCATGGCAGACCGCGTCGGCGCCCATTTTGCGCGCGATCTCGATCTGCTTCTTAGCGATGAGCGGGCGCGCAATCGAGGTGCCAAGCAGATAAAGCCCCTCATATTGGGCGTTGGCGCGGAACATCGGGAAGACATAATCGCGCACGAATTCTTCGCGCAGATCCTCGATGAAGATGTTTTCAGGCTTGACGCCCAGAAGCAGCGCCTTCTCGCGCGCGGGCTCGAGCTCCTCGCCCTGACCGAGATCGGCGGTGAAGGTGATGACTTCCGCGCCATAGGTCGTCTGCAGCCATTTCAGAATGATCGAGGTGTCGAGCCCCCCGGAATAGGCGAGGACGACGCGTTTGATTTCTGTTTTCTGGCGGGTCATTTTGGCTCTGGCTCGGCGGGAGGCGATTTGCGCGCGGACTATAGGCGCCGCGCGCCCGAGCGCAAGGCGGCGCGACGCGGCCCACGTGCGCGCAGGAGAAACGACGTGAAGCGAACATTCGCCCTGACGGGCGTCCTTTCTTTTCTGGGGCTATCGGGTCTCTGCGCGCAAACCGACCAGCGCGTATGGACGCTCGGCGGACTGGAGGAGAAAAACGCCGACAGCATCTATCTTGGCTATGGGGTGCCGGAGAGCGACGACAGCCTTGGGAGCTTCACCTGCACGCCAGGGGGCGGCGTGGTCAAAATCTGGATCGCCGAAACCAGCGCCAAGCTTAAAGCGGGAGGCAAGACGACGGCGATCTTTTCGGTCGGCGAAAAGACGGCGAAGGTCGCCGGCAAGCTCGTGCCCAATGAAGAAGCGGGCGTGCCGAGCTTCGAAGGGAGCCTGCCGGCGAAAGACCCGATCTTCGCGGCGATGGCCGGCGGGGAAACGCTCGACATCGCCGTTGGCGGAACAAAGCGATCGGCGCCCCTCGCGGACGCAGCGGAAAAATTCAAGAAATTCGCCGCAGCCTGCGCCAAACGCTAAAGCCTCGTTTTTTACGTTGGAGCCCCCTAAATTGGCGCAATGAGCAGCCGTTCGACAAAAACTCCGACACGGTCCAAGGTCGCCGGCCTGACGCCGGCGCGCCGCCGTGCGCTCGACATTCTCACGCAAGCGAACCGCCCGGTCGGCGCTTATGAGATGATCGATCTCATGGCCGACGAAGAAGGCAAGCGCCCCGCGCCCGTCTCTGTCTATCGCGCGCTCGGCTACCTTATGGACAACGGCCTCGCGCATCGGCTTGCGTCAAAAAACGCCTATATCGTCTGCGGCCATGCCCATGAAGCCGAGGAGCCGGTCGTTTTCATCATTTGCGAGCAATGCGGCGAGGTGAAAGAGGCGACGTCGCCCGGATTTGCCCGCGAACTCGCGGCGCTCGTCGGAGCGGCGCATTTCAGCGCCCGCACGCGCGTCGTTGAAATCGCCGGGCGCTGCGCCCGATGCGAAGGCAAATAGCCATGCGCGGCGCCGTGCGCTGGCTCGCGCCGCTCTTCTTTCTTGTCGCGTCGCTGGCCTTCGCGGCGGTGAACTATCCGCCACTCGCTGGTCGGGTGGTCGACGAAGCCGATGTCATTCCGCCGTCCACGAAAAGCGCGATCGAGACAAAGCTGAGGGATCTCGAGGATAAATCCGGCATTCAGCTCGTTGTCGCCTCTGTCAATTCGCTGGACGGCCTGGACGTCGAAACCTACGCCAACGGCCTGTTTCGCGCTTGGAAGCTCGGCGAAGCAAAAAAGAACAATGGCGTTCTGTTTCTGGTGGCGCCGAACGAGCGCAAAATGCGCATCGAAGTCGGCTATGGCCTGGAAGGGACGCTCACCGACGCGCTGTCGAAGATCATTTTGACGAGCGCGGTGGCGCCGCGATTCAAAGCGCGAGACTACGGCGCGGGAATCGAACGCGGCGTCGAGGGGATCATCGAGGTGCTCTCCGGCGATTCCGCGGAATGGACAAAACGCGCGCGGGGGCCACAGTCCACGACCTTCGATGAGCTTTCCCCGCTCATTTTTTTCGCTCTTTTTCTGTTCATCGTGGTCTGGATGGCGCGTAGCGCGCGCGGCCGGCAACGGTACCAGCGGAGTTACAGGCGCGGCGGCCCCCCTTTCATCGTCTTGCCCCCGAGCGGCGGCTTCTGGGGGGATGATTCTCGCGGCGGGTGGGGAGGGGGAGGCGGTTTCGGAGACGGCGGCGGCTTTTCCGGCGGCGGCGGCTCATCGGGTGGCGGCGGCGCTTCGGGGGATTGGTGATGCAGCTCACGGCGGACGACTTCGAGCGCATCGCGGAGGCGATTCGTCGGGCCGAAGAAAAAACCTCCGGCGAGATCGTCTGCGTGCTGGCGCGTCGCTCATCCGATTACGCCTTCGTGCCACCGCTCTGGGGCGCATTTATCGCGCTAGCGTCGCCTTGGCCCATGCTGCTTTTCACCCAACTTTCGCCTCGTGAGATTTTTGCGGCGCAGATCGCCATCTTTATCGTTGCGACGCTCGTCGTTTCCTGGGGACCGGTGCGCTTTTTCCTGACGCCGCGCGCCGTGAAGCGCGCCCGCGCCGCGCGCGAGGCGATTGAGCAGTTTTTCTCGCGCGGCGTCTCCGCCACCAAGGCGCGCACGGGCGTGCTCATTTTCGTCTCATTCGCCGAGCGTTACGCGCGCATCGTCGCGGATGACGCCATCGCCGCAAAGATCAGTAATGACGAATGGCAGGCCGCTCTCGATTTGCTGCTGCGAGACCTGCAACGCGAACGGCTCTCGGACGGCTTTGTCGCGGCGATCGAGGAATGCGCGCGCCTCCTGGCGCGGCATGCGCCGCCCGGCGCGAGCGGCGACGAACTGCCGGATAAAATCTATGTGATGTAGCGGGCCGCGCCTTGGCCGGGCGACCCATGCGCGTCCACGCTCATGAGGCCTCTCGTTCGCGCGCGACTTCCCGCCAGCCGATGTCGCGGCGGCAAAAGCCGCCCGGCCAATCGATGAGGTCGACCGCCGCGTAAGCGCGCGCCTGAGCTTCGGCGACGCTTTCGCCTAACGCCGTGACATTCAGCACGCGACCCCCGGCAGCGAGGAGTCGTCCGCCTTCTTCGCGCGTGCCGGCGTGGGTGATGGCGACGTCCTCGACGGCTTCGGCGCACTCCAAATTGCGAATTTCCGAGCCGGTCATTGGCGTTCCCGGATAGTTTTTCGCCGCCAGCACCACCGTCAGCGCCGCGAGCGGCGAAAACCGCGGTCGGTGCGAAGGCGATTCGCCCCGCGCGGCGTCAAGCATCAGCTCGAGAAGATCGCCCTCGAAACGGGGCAGAATGACCTGCGCCTCGGGGTCGCCGAAACGGCAATTGTATTCGATCAGCTTTGGCCCGTCCTGTGTCAGCATGAGTCCGGCGTAGAGCACGCCCTTGAACGGCGCGCCCTTGTCGCGCATGGCGCGCATCGTGGGCTCGATGATCTCGGCCATCACGCGCGCTTCTATTTCTGGCGTCACCACTGAAGCCGGCGAGTAGGCGCCCATGCCGCCTGTGTTCGGCCCCGTGTCGCCGTCGCCAACCCGCTTATGATCCTGGGCGGCCGTGAACGGCAGCGCGCGAACGCCGTCGCAAATCGCAAAGAACGACGCCTCTTCGCCTTCAAGACATTCCTCGATGACCACCTCCGCGCCCGAGAGTCCAAAAGCGCCCGCGAACATCGCCTGCACGGCGCGTTCCGCTTCCTCGAGCGTCCGAGCCACGACGACGCCTTTGCCGGCGGCGAGCCCGTCCGCCTTGACGACGATCGGCGCGCCCTGCTCACGCAGATAGTGTAGCGCCGGCTCGAGCGCAGCAAATCGCGCATAGCTCGCGGTCGGAATCCCGTAGTCGCGACACAAATCCTTTGTAAAACCCTTGGACCCTTCAAGCTGAGCCGCCGCCTGAGTTGGCCCGAAGGCGAGGATCCCGTGCTTCTCCAGTTCGTCGACGAGACCGCCGATCAGCGGCTGCTCGGGTCCGACAACGACGAGCGCAATTCCCGCATCGCGACAAAAGTCGATCACGGCGGGGTGGTTGGCGACGTCGAGATCGACGTTATCTCCCACGCGAGCCGTCCCCGGATTGCCTGGGGCGATATAGAGCCCCGTCAGCAGCGGGCTTTTCGTTAGCGCATTGGAGATCGCATGCTCGCGACCGCCCGATCCGATCAGAAGAACATTCATTAACGCTCGCCCGGTTGCTTCGTTTCCGCTTCTAGAGCGCGCGGACGCCAAAAGGCAATGCGCTGCCGAAATGCTGTGCTTGCCCGTTGCGTAAGCGCCGCTAGCTATCGGTCCGGGGGCTAGCGGCTGGAGTGTCCCACATGTCCATTACCCGAGAGATCTCTTCGCATGACAATGCGGTCGCCTATGGCGGCCTCATTGACGCCATTGGCGGCGTCGCCACCATCGTCCTGGTGATTTGCGGTTTAGTTGGAATAGCGCCCCCCATGATGGTCGCAATCGCGACGATCGTGTTTGGCGTCGCATTGTTGATTCAAGGCGGAGCTATGCTGTCGGAATATATGCAGGTCGTGTTTCCCGGCGGCGTTCGAACCGCTTCCGTGGAACAGATGGGCGGCAATAGTCTCGCGCTCGTCTTCCTCGTCGGCGCTGCAGGCATAGTGCTGGGCGTTCTGTCGCTCCTTGGAATCAGTCCGGCAATCCTGACCCCGGTCGCGGCGATCGGCTATGGCACCGCTCTGTTGCTGAGCAGCAACGCCGTGTGGCGCCTGTATGTGCTGCGACGCGCCTCCGCTCAGATGGAGACCGCGATCGGACAGTCGCAACATGTCGGCGCCGAGATGCTCGCGAGCGAAATGGCGTCGGGTTCAGCGGGCATTCAGGCGCTCGCAGGACTGGCGGCGATCGTCCTCGGCATACTGGCGCTTGCCGGCAGTCCCGCCGATTTGACCCTGAACCTGGTCGCACTGCTCGCGCTCGGCTCGACGATCGTGCTCACGGGCAGCACCCTTAGCGCCACGGTTCTGAGTTTTATGCGAACCTGAGCGCAGCGCCTGGAAACAAATGCCCCCGACAAGCCGTCGGGGGCATTTTTCTGCCTCGCCAAGGTCCCAGACGGCTTCCCTCCCGGAGTGAAAATGCTCTAAAGACAGCGCAATCTCTCTTTGCGAGGCGATATGGCGCGGCAGTTCATCTATCACATGCAGGGCCTCAGCAAGACCTATCCGGGCGGCAAGAAGGTCTTGGAGAACATCAATCTCTCCTTTTATCCCGACGCGAAGATCGGCGTTCTCGGCGTCAACGGCTCCGGCAAATCGACGCTGCTGCGCATTATGGCAGGCGCCGACAAGGAATATTCTGGCGAGGGCTTCGTCGCCGAGGGCGCGCGGGTCGGCTATCTGCCGCAGGAGCCGCAGCTCGACCCGACGCTCGACGTGCGCGGCAATGTCATGCTTGGCGTCGCCGACAAGAAGGCCATTCTCGATCGCTACAACGATCTCGCCATGAATTATTCGGACGAGACCGCCGACGAGATGACTAAGCTCCAGGACGAAATCGAGGCCAAAGGTCTTTGGGACTTGGACAGCCAGGTCGATCAGGCGATGGACGCGCTTGGCTGCCCGCCGGACGACGCTGACGTCACCAAGCTTTCGGGCGGCGAGCGGCGTCGCGTCGCACTGTGCAAATTGCTGCTCGAACAGCCGGAAATGCTGCTCCTCGACGAACCGACGAACCATCTCGACGCTGAAACCGTCAACTGGCTCGAAGGACATCTGCGCCAGTATCCCGGCGCAATCCTGATCGTCACCCACGACCGCTATTTCTTGGACAATGTCACCGGATGGATATTGGAGCTCGATCGCGGTCGCGGCATCCCTTACGAGGGCAATTACACCAGCTGGCTGAAGCAAAAGCAGAAGCGACTGGCTCAGGAATCCTCCGAGGACAAGGCGCGCCAGCGGGCGCTTGAAGCCGAGAGCGAGTGGATCGCCGCTTCGCCAAAGGCGCGGCAGGCCAAAAGCAAGGCGCGCATTCAGCGCTATGAGGAACTCGTCGCCAAGCAGAACGACAAGGCGCCGACGACCGCGCAGATCGTCATTCCGGTGGCCGAACGCCTCGGCGACAATGTCATCGACTTCGACCATCTGTCGAAAGGCTATGGCGACACGCTTCTGATCGACGATCTCTCCTTCAAACTGCCGCCCGGGGGCATCGTCGGGGTGATCGGGCCGAACGGCGCCGGCAAGACGACGCTGTTTCGCATGATCACCGGACAAGAGAAGCCCGACAACGGGACGATCGAGATCGGCGACAGCGTGCAGCTCGGCTATGTCGACCAGTCGCGCGACGCGCTGCACGCCAACAAGTCCGTCTGGGAGGAAATCTCGGACGGCAATGAGGTGATCTATCTCGGCAAGCGCGAGATCAACAGCCGCGCCTATTGCTCGGCCTTCAATTTCAAGGGCGCCGATCAGCAAAAGAAGGTCGGTCAGCTTTCAGGCGGCGAGCGCAACCGCGTGCACCTCGCCAAGATGCTGAAGAGCGGCGCCAATGTGTTGCTGCTCGACGAGCCGACCAACGATCTCGACGTCGACACGCTGCGCGCGCTCGAAGAGGCGCTCGTCGATTTCGCCGGCTGCGCCGTCATCATCTCGCATGACCGCTTTTTCCTGGACCGCATCGCGACGCATATTCTCGCCTATGAAGGCGACAGCCATGTCGAATGGTTCGAAGGCAACTTCGCCGATTACGAAGAGGATAAGAAGCGGCGCCTCGGGATCGACAGCGTCATTCCGCACCGGCTGAAATATAAGAAGTTCGCGCGGTGACGATGGCAGATGCGCTTTGGCCTGCTTTCATACGCCGCAAAAGCTTCTCTCGTCTTGCCTGATTAGCTGCTCCGTTCTCAGCCGGGCGTTACAATCGCGACCTCCGGGAAATACGTTCGATAACGCGCAACGTCTCGGGTCAGCAGGGGAGCGCCGAGAGTTTCCGCCTGCGCGCCGATAAAGAAATCCGCCAGTACATTCGTCTTGGCGCCGCCGCGTATCCGATAGTCGCGAAACGCCTGCCCGGCGCGCCAGAGGGCTTGACGCGACATTGTGGAATGTTCAGCCCCGAGCGCGCCTAAAAAGTCGGAACAATCGGCTTCGGCCGTAAAGCCGGTCGCCAGTTCCGCAAAGACGGCATCGACGATCAAGATCGCTCCAAGCGACATTCTTCGTTCGAGCGCCTGCTGCGACGCTTCAAACCAATTGGAATCATGCGTCAGCAGGTCGATGAAGATATTGGTGTCGACAAGCGTCAATCGTCGCCCCGCAGGAGACGCATCCACTCGTCAGTCGTCGTTCGAAATTTCACGCCCTTGCGATCCAGCGCGGCGAGCGCCCGCTCGATCTTGCCCCTCGCCGCCTTCAGCGCCGCGGGGTCCGCCTGAGCTGCATCACTTCGCTCCACCAGCACGCCGCCCTCCGGCCTTGCGCGCACGCTGACGCGGTCGCCGGGCCGGATGCCGGCCGCTTCGCGTACGGCCTTTGGCAAGGTGACCTGGCCCTTTATGGTGACTTTTGTGCTCATGACGCCAAAGGGTAATACTCGCTCAAGAAAGTAATACCCATTCAATCGAGGCGTCAATCTGCGGGCACGCTCATTGGGACGTCCGCCCAAACGCCTTCCGCAGTTCGTCCTTCGCCTGCTCCAGCACCTGTCGGCGCGCGTCGGGCAAATCCTTGCCGGCCCGGTTGATGTAGAAGGTCAGCATCGACATAGCGGAACGGAACGGGTCCGCTTTGCGCCGCTCGCTCGCCTCCGCCGACCGCTTCAGGGAGCGGGCGATCTTCACGGGGTCGTCCCATGTGAACACCCCCGCGTCGAGATCGAGCGCGTTGCTGTGGCTCGTGACCTCGCCCGACCAGTAGTTGGTCGCGGTCTTTGAACTTTTTGCCGGCGCGCGGCTTTTCGGCTGCCTTGGCGCCATCATCCGCCTCATCTCAGAAGCGCTTGTCAGGAGCGCTGTCAGTCAGGAGCCTTGGCCAGGTAGTCGGCCGCCCACAGAATTCAATGTCCCCGAAGCGTGGCCGCCACGAATTCGCCATCTGCGCGTGGCGCATTTCCCAGCTGGGCCGTGGGCGGCCGCGAGGGATTTTTTAGATGAGACTATTCCGCCGAGCCGCCGCCTTTGTCGCCATTGGCGCTCTGCCGCTCGCGGGCTGCGCGCCGCAGGAGTCGCCCGTCGCGTCAGCTCCCGCCGCCTATGAAGAGGCCGCTAAGGCGACCGAACTCACCGGCCAGGACGCGCTGCATGCGCGAATTTCCCATTACGCCCGCATCTACGACATTCCGGAATCGCTCATTCATCGCTCGATCCGCCGAGAGAGCAATTACAATCCCCACGCCCGCCATGGACCCTATTGGGGGCTGATGCAGATCCGTCACGACACGGCGCGGCACATGGGCTATCAGGGCCCAGCGAGCGGTCTTCTCGACGCCGACACCAATCTTGCGTTCGCGGTGCCTTACCTCGCCAACGCCTATAAGGTCAGCGGCGGCGACGAAGGCCGGGCGATCAAGCTTTACGCCGGCGGTTACTACTACGAGGCGAAGCGCAAGCGGATGCTCGACGAGCTGGTGACGTCCGCCTCTCAGTGAACCGTAAAAGCCTTATTGGTTTTTCGGGGTGAAGGTGCTGCGCACCCGCCCCCCCTGGGCCGCGCCGCCCTGCACGGTCGCCATGCCGGTCGCCACGTCATAGACGAGCTTGTCGCCCTTCACGATGTTCTCGGCCTGGGTGAGCGTGACGTTGCCGATGAGATAAACCTTGTTTTCGGCCTTGTCGTAGCTGCCCCGATCGCCCGTGCCGATCTGGTCCTTTGAAACCAGCGTCACCGGACCTTCGGCGTCGATATGTTTGACGCGGTCGTTGGTCGTCGCGGCGGGTTGTCCCCCGCCCTTTCCCTCGAGAAAAATGATGAGGCGCGAGGCCTTCAGCGTCGAGGGCCCATTCGTGACGATGACGCTGCCGGAGTAGATGAGCTTCTGCTCCTTCTCGAAATAATCGAGCTTGCCCGCGTCGATGTTGAGCGGATCCTTGGCGGAGGCGCCCGGCAGAATGCCGCCCGAGCGGCCTGCGGCGCTGGCCGGCGTCGCGGCGACGAGCGCAGCTAGGGGAAGAACGAAGAGGTGGCGGCGCATTTAGTCCTTGATCGCAGCGCCGGACGTTTGCGAAGGCGCATCGCCCTCACCGTATAGCACCGAATGGACGCCGCCCGCGAAAGTCGCGTGGCGGTCCTTTTGGGAAAACTCAACAGATTGCGCGGTGACCTCGCCGCCGTCGATCTTCAACAGCACGGGCTTGTCGGACGTCATCACGCTGTCCTTGAAATCCATTACCGCCGACTCGAGCCGCATATCGAAGTTGTTGTCTTCGTGGATGTTGACGCCGCCGGTCATATCGGCCCGATCGGCTTTCCTGTTGTAGACGCCCTTCGCCGCCGACAGGACTATGGAATTGTCCTTGGCGTTCTCGACCCGGACCTCGAGCTGATCGAGTTCGAAAACATCAGGCTTCGCCAGATCCTGCGTGCCCACGAGCGCGCGCACCTCGTAGGGACGTCCGTCCTTGCGATAGCCGACGAGCTTGGGGCTCTCGATGACGATGCGGGACCCCTTGAGCGCGACGCGCGCCAAGCTCAGATCGGCGGGCAGAAAGCGCAGCGAGCTGATCAGAAGGCCGAGGCCGACAATTCCAACGACGCCGCCTGCCCCCCAAAGGATCCAGCGGCGCAGGTGCGCAACGCGCGTCGTGTGGCGCAGCGCCTCCGGAAAGGCGCTCTGGCGCGGCGCAACAAGGCCGCCCAGGCGATCGCGAGCGCTGGGCGCCGGCAAGACGTCGGTCATGACGTGATCATGAGGCGTGCAGGTGGCGAATTCGAGGCAAAGCCAAAGCCTCGATCGCCAGAGCCTTACTCATGGGCGAAAATATCGGTTTCCGGCCAGCCGGCGAGGTCGAGCCGGGCGCGGGCGGGCAGAAAGTCGAAACAAGCCTGCGCCAGTTCGGCGCGGCCCTCGCGGGCCAGCATGGCGTCGAGCTTGTCCTTGAGCTGATGCAGATAAAGGACGTCCGACGCCGCATAGGTCTGCTGCGCGTCGGTAAGGATCGGGGCGCCCCAGTCCGACGACTGCTGCTGCTTCGAAATCTCGACGCCAAGAAGCTCGCGCACGAGATCCTTGAGGCCATGCCGGTCCGTATAGGTGCGGGCGAGCTTGGAGGCGATCTTGGTGCAATAGACCGGCGCCGGAACGAAGCCGAAGGTCTTGGCCAAGATGCCGATGTCGAAACGGGCGAAATGGAAGAGCTTCAGAATGGCCGGATCTGCGAGCAGGCGCTCAAGATTTGGAGCGCGCGTTTGACCGCGCCCGAACTGGACGAGCTCGGCGTTCCCGTCGCCGAAGGAGAGCTGCGCCAGGCACAGACGGTCACGATGCGGATTGAGGCCTAGAGTCTCGGTGTCGATCGCGACAATGGCGCCAGCGCCGATCCCCTCGGGGAGATCGCCCTGGTGGAGGCGGATGGTCATGCGGCTCGAATCATTCGATGTGGAGCGGACAGTCTATCGCAGAATGCGCAAGGCTTGTCGAAGCGCGGCGGGGGTTTGCGCCCGACGCGCTCGCCTGCGCGGCGAATTGTGCTAACTAATGGCTGGGCCCTGGTCGAGGGACCTCCTGGCCCAGGGAGTAACCCCATGCGTTACATTCTTGCTTTGATTGTCGCTTGCGCAATTGCCGCGCCGCCCGCCTCCGCGGCGTCCTCGAAATCCAGCGCCAAATCCGTTTCGGCCGCAAAGTCGGACCAGGCGACAAAAACCGGCAAGCGCAGTCGGCAGAACGCCGATCGCGGCGGCGCCGGCGGCATCCATCCGTTGGTTGGAAGCGGCGACTATTAGGGCCGGTTGAACCCGCAGGGCTTCCGCTGGCGCTCGGCGAGCTGCGGTTCGCCCGGAACCGACCCGCCCGACCGCGCAAACTGCTCCTCTTGTCAGACGCCTGCCAAGTCTTCACTCTATTGCGATGCAAAATCGCGACGAGAGAACGCCGGTGAACGATCCGACCAATGGCCTCAACGGCTCCGACCGCCGCTTCAACATGCTGGTCATCGAACTGGCGATCCGGCTGTTCGCGATCGGCGCGCTGATCTACTGGACCTTCATCATCGTCCTGCCTTTCGCGGCGATTATTCTGTGGAGCGTCGTGCTCGCCGTGGCGCTCTATCCGATCTTTCGCGTGGTGGCCGAAATATTGGGCGGCCGGCCGATCGCCGCCGCCATTTTGGTGACGATCGCCGGCCTCGTGCTGATCATCGGGCCCGTCACATGGATGGCCGTCGGCGCCATCGACCCCATCAAGGCGGTGATGGCGGGCATTGAAACCGGCGATATCGCCGTCCCGCCGCCGCCGGCCTCGATCAAGGACTGGCCGTTCGTCGGCGAGCAGCTTTATTCCTTCTGGCTGCTGGCCTCGACCAATCTGCGCAGCGCCTTCACCCAAGTTTTGCCGCAGCTGAAGCCCGCCGGGGAATTTTTGCTCGAAATGGCGAAGAGCGCCGGCGCGGGCACGCTCAAATTTCTGGTCTCCGTCCTGCTCATGGGCTTCATCCTCGCCGCCGCGCCGCAAATGCTCGCAGGGGCGCGCGCGCTGTCGCGGCGGATCGATCCTTCGAGCGGCGAGAAATTCGTCGATCTCGCCGGCGCGACGATCAACGCGGTTTCACGCGGCGTCATGGGCCTGTCGCTCTTGCAGGCCGTCGTTGGCGGCGCCGGCATGTATCTCGCCGACGTGCCGGGCGCGAGCCTTTTGACTCTCGCCATCCTCGTCCTCGGCATTATTCAGATCGGGCCGTTGCTCGTCGTCGCGCCCGTCATCTTCTGGGGATGGACGACGTTAGCGACCGGGCCGGCGCTGGCGCTGACGGTTTGCATGCTCAGCGTCAATTACGTGGACAATGTGCTGAAGCCGTTCATTTTCGCGCATGGGCTGTCGACGCCGATACCGGTGATTTTCGTGGGCGTGATCGGCGGCGTTCTCGCGCATGGCATCGCCGGCCTGTTTGCAGGACCGGTCGTGCTCGCCGTCGTTTGGGAGCTGACGAAGGCCTGGATCGCCGACGACCTCAAATTGGTCAACGAAACGGCCGCCGAGCCCGACTTCAACGTGGAGACGTCGCCGGCGCTATCGTCCGCGCAAGGCGTTAAGAACCTTTAGGCCGGCGCGGCCATTGCGCTGCAAGCCGGCGCGCGACTGAAAATCGGCGATCGCCTCTTTGGTTTTCGTTCCGATCACGCCATCTGAGTCGCCGACGTCATAGCCGCTGCGGGTCAGAAGCGCTTGCAGTTCGCGGCGCTCGGCGCGCGAGAGGCCCGGATCGTCTGTCGGCCATGGCGTCTGAATGCCCGGCCTTCCGCGCAGCCTGTCGGACAGTACGCAGATCGCCAGCGCGTAAGATTCGGAGGCATTATAGGCGTAGACCGCGTCGAAATTTTTCGTCACCAGGAACGCGGGTCCGTTCCGCCCCGCCGGCAGGAGCAGCGCCGCAGTTCCCTCGCCGAGGCCGCCGCCGTCGAGGCGCGTCACGCCGCGCGACTGCCAGAAGCCCATCGATTGGCGGCCCTTGCGGCCGGAAGGTCCGGAATAGGTTTCCGGCAGACGCACTTCGAAGCCCCAGGGCGTTCCGGCATGCCAGCCGCTCTTGCGCAGATAATTCGCCGTCGAGCCGAGCGAGTCGGCTGCGGAGCTGGCGATATTGCGCCTGCCGTCGCCGTCGAGATCGACCGCCATGCCGAGAAAGGTCGACGGCATGAATTGCGTGTGGCCGAAGGCTCCGGCCCAGGAGCCGTAGAACTCCTCTGGCGCGATATCGCCATGGTCGAGGACTTTGAGCGCGGCGATGAATTCCTTGCGCCAATAGTCGTTGCGGCGCGGCGCTTCGCAGGCGAGCGTCGCGAGGCTCTGCACCACGGGGCGCTTGCCGAAGCTCTTGCCGAAGTCGGATTCGACGCCCCACACGGCGACAATGGTCGGAGCGTCGACGCCGTATCGGCCTTCCGCCGCGTGCAGCGCGCGGGCATGCTGATGCAGCATCACGCGCCCTTCGTCGACGCGCTCCTCGTCGACGAGCCCGGCGACATAGTCCCAAACGGGCGTCGTAAACTCCGGCTGCTTGTCCATGAAGCTGACGGCGTCGTTGGGGGTGAGCCCATTCGTCGCCGACGCGATGGTCTGCTGGCCGACGCCGGCTCTGGCCGCCGCCGAGCGCAGGCTGGAGAGGCAGCTCGACCATTCGGCGCGGGCGGGCGCGGCCGTGAGCATGAGCGCGGCAAGCGCCGCCAGAAGATGATTCGCGTTCATGGCGCGAATTCTAGCGCAAGGACGCGGCTTTTTCATGAGTTGGATGGGCGTCCCTTGGGAGCGGCCGCAGGCCTTGTCGCCCGACCGATGCTTGAAACAGTGACCACAATAGGCATATTGTGCACATTACATGCACAGAGCCAACCCGCCATGATCAGCGCCTTCCTAGACCAAGTGACCGACCGGCGGGGCGGCTTCATTTCGCCGCAGCGCGTGAGCGAGGCGCTGCATGTGCCTCTCTCCAGGATTGCGCGGCTCGCCAAGGTTCATCGCAATACGCTTGCCCAGCGACCGGAGTCGCCGCTGGTGCAAGAACGCCTCGGCGACGTCGCCAGGATCATCGCCACGGCGACCGAGCTTCTCGGCGGCGAACAGGGCCGCGCCATCGTCTGGTTCATGCATCAGCCGCTCTCTGGTTTCGATGGACGCACCGCGGAGGAGCTGGTCGCCGCCGGCCATAGCGACGCCGTGGTGGCGCATCTCGATCTGCTGCGCGAGGGCTCCTACGCGTGACGGCCAAGCGCGCGCCGACGATCGCCGTCGCG
Source organism: Methylocystis rosea (assembly GCF_003855495.1). Lineage (NCBI taxonomy): Bacteria > Pseudomonadati > Pseudomonadota > Alphaproteobacteria > Hyphomicrobiales > Methylocystaceae > Methylocystis > Methylocystis rosea. The sequence continues at coordinate 2,183,544 of NZ_CP034086.1, forward strand.
CGCCGCTATTGGCGGATGCTCGCGCCGAAATTGGCCCATGATCCCTTGAGCGGCGCCGGGGCCGCCGCGCGCGGCGGGCGCTTCAATCCGCCGGGCCTATCGGCGCTCTATATGTCCGAGGACTTCGCGACAGCGGTCGCGGAATATGAGCAGGACCTCGGCATCAGGCCGGGAACGCTCTGCGCCTATGAAGTGACAAGCGAACGAATAGCGGACCTCGGCGATATTCCAACGCTTGAGGCGCTCGGCGTCGATGCCGCGATATTGAAGAATCCGTGGAAACAGATCGCCTTCGTCGAAAGGCGCGCGCCGCCGAGCTGGGCGCTCGCCAAGCGTCTGCTTGCGCAAGACATCGACGGCGTGCGCGTCCCTTCGGTTCAGGCTTCGGGCTTCAATCTCGTCCTTTGGCGATGGAATATCGAAGGCGCGACAAAAGTCGCGGCGCTCGATCCGCTGCGCGACCTTCCCGCCGATCAATCCTCTTGGACGCGATGATCGCACGTCACTCGCAGACGCGGCGCGGGCGGGAGCCGATCACGTCGCCATATTCGTCGAAGACGGGACGGCGCTCGACCCAGCACACCGGCGGCGGCGCGACATAAACGGGTCCAGGCGCATAGACGACGGGCGGCGCGGAACTGGCGAGCGCCCCGCCGGTGATGGCGCCAAGCGCAAACCCGCCAATGCCCGCCGCAATGGCCGGGCCGGCGGAATCGGCGCGCGCTGGCGCAATCGGCGCCAGGGACGCGGCGCCGAGAGCCAAAGCCGCCAAAAGCGTCGCAATAGTTCTGCGCATCATACTCTCCCAAGAGGGGCGAGCCACATGTCCGCACGCGCTGCGCCGGCAAGCTCGCTCGATGGGACAATAGGAGCGATCCCGTAGACGAATCGTTAATGGCCCGCCAAGCGAAGCTTCAAAGCTGCGAGACCCGCGGCTTGCCGGAAGGCGACTTCGGCGCCGGCTTGACGGGAGTCTGCTCCCTCTCGCCCTCGCCGCCGCCCGTCCTGATCGCCGGCGCGTCATTCGCCTCCGACGTCGGGGTCTTGGCGCGGAACGCGGCGGCCAGCGCCTTGGCCGCGGCAAGCTCCTTGGAATCCAGCCGGGCGCCGATTTCGTCGCGCTTTTTGGCCGCGTCTTCATCACCCTGGTCGGCCGCGGCGGAAAACCAAACGTAGGATTGCTGCAGATCGCGGCTGATCCCAAGGCCCCGGGCGTAGAGGATGCCGAGATTGAACTGGCTGTCACGGATGCCGTATTCGGCCGCCCGACGGAACCACTCCGCAGCGGCGGCGTAATCCGGCTTGCCGTCGCCGCCCTCGGCGAGCAGCACGGCGACATTATGCATGGCGCGGGCGTTGCCGGACTCGGCCGCGCGCTCGTACCACAGCCTGGCGCGGGCGTAGTCGCGCGCGACCCCAACGCCCCTCTCATACATCGAACCCAGCCGGTATTGGGCGAGCGCCAGACCCATACCAGCAGCTTTTTCGAACCAATGCGCGGCCGCCTTGGCGTCCCGCGCGGCGCCGCGTCCCTCGACAAGACGCGCGCCCATTTCATACTGGGCGGCCGGATTGCCCTCGACGGCGAGTCGCTCGATCGTCGCCAAGGCGTCGCCCGGCGACAGAGGCGGCGCCTCGATCGTTCCAGTGGGGGTCGGATCGATGTTCCGCTGCGCGGCGATGGGTCGTGCGACGGACGCCGCCGGCGCCATGTCCGAGGGAAGTTCTTTGAGAACCGGCCCGGGCATGGTCGGGCGTTGGGCGACCGGCGACGAGGCGCCGTTAGAGGCGAGACGCTTTTCCGGCGACAACGCCGGCCGAACCGCCTTGGCTGGCGCCTTCGCCTCCTGCTGTCTGAGCGACGGCCCCAGCGTCAAGCCGCCCTGCCCCTCCATGCGCGCGATCTGATAGGCGCCGATCAGCAGCATGACCGCGCCAATGCCTAGGAGCAGCGGACGCTTGCGGTCCTGAATGAGGGCGCTGAAATTGACGACGGCGGCGCCCTGCGGCTTTTCCCCAGCCTGTCCCGCGTGGCGCGCCGCTTCGGCCGACTGAGCGTCAGCCTCGGCCGCGGGCGTTTGCGCCGCGCGGCGCGCGGCGGCGATGAAGTCCAACTGAATCGAACTGCGATGTGCGGCCTGATCGGCCTCCGTTCCTGGGGGCGCCAGGAAAGGCTCGCGCCGTTCCACGCCCCCCTCGCCGACCGGCAGCAGGAACTCCATCGGATCGACCGGCGCCAAGGCTTCGCCGTCAGCATCTGAGGCGTCAGCGGCCGGCGCGCCTACCCGCTCGCGCGTATCATCGCCGCAAGGTTCGACACCGAGTTCTGCATCTGGCGAGCGCCGCGCGACGGAGCGGTTCTCGGTCCATTCGTCATCGACCACGCCCAGCCGTTTGACGACGCGCTCGAGCGTTTGATGCACCGCCGTCAGCGTTTCATTCGTGCGTTGACCGCTCGCGTCCTGCGTCCTGAGCAATTCGCTCAATTCGCGCTGCACAGCGACGCGCACGGCCGCCGGCTGAACGCCCGCCGCATCGCGGAGAACCTCCGTGGCGGCCCGGCGCACCGCCGCCTCCGCCGCCTGCGTCGTTGCGGACCGCGTGTCCTCCAGGCGCGCGAAAAGATCGTTGATCTTCGACTCAAAGCCGATGAGCGCGCCGCTCCCCGCGTCGATCCGTTCGAGCCGCTGCGCCAGGGCGCCGATCTGAGTTTCGAGCGACTTGAGCGCACCGTCATCGGCCGTGGGATCAGCCGACTGTTTCATGCGGTCGGCGAGCGACCCGACGAGAGCCGCCAACTCGCCCTCTCGTTTCTCGACGCTCCCGTCCTCTTCGACCCGCTGCGCGAATGCGGCGTGCATCCGGTCGAGGCGATCGACGATTTCGTCGAGCCGAGTGTTCTGTTCGCCAAATCTCGGCGCTGAGAATGGATCGTCGAGCCGGTCGATCTTGAACGAGAGCTGCGCGAGCTGACGCTCGACAGCCTGAAGATCAATGTCCCGCGCATCGGCGGCGAACGCGGCGTCCATTTTCCTGTCGAGGCCGCGCACCAAATTCTCGAGCGCGGCGAAATGTTCGGAATCGCCGACGCCCCCGGGGTTTTCCAACCGCGCGGCGATCGTCTGTCGAAGCTCGTCGATGCGCTGCGCGAGATCGGCGAACTGACGCTCGGCGTTCTGTTCGGCAAGCATGGCCTCGATGCGCGCGAGCGATTCTGTCGGCGCGCTGTCCCCGACGCGGGACTCGAAGCGATCGAACCTGCGGCCGATCTCCTCGAACGCCGACGCGTGACCGTCGCCGTCCAGCGCCGTATCGATTTTTTTGGCGAGCGTTGTGATGAGCGCTTCGAGGGGGGCCATGTTGGCGGCGCCGCGATCGATGCGCTGCGCCAGCGTCTTGCCGAGTTCGTCGATGCGCGCGCCGATTTCATCGAATCGCGCCGCCGCCGTTTGTTCGACGACGACGTCAAGCTTGCGCGCGAGCCGCTCCAGCCGCTTGTTGAAGGTCTCCAGTCCCTTGCCTGTTTCCGCCGCGACGATGGAGCGGATCGCCTTGACCACTTCGCCGAGATCCGCGCCGGACGCGCCACGTGAAAGCGCCAGCGCGTCGACTCGCTGCGTGACGTCGATGATGCGTGTTTCGATCCTCTCAAGCGGCAGCGGCCGCGCCATGAGCGCCGTCAGCTGTTCCTTGATCTCATGAGTTTCACGCGCGAGGTCGCGCACAGCCGAAGCGTTCGCAACGTCTCCATTCTGCAGCTTCTCCAGCCTGAAGCCGATCGTTTCGACGTCGGCGCGCAGGTTACGCACGATGGGCGTCGGATCGAGATCTTCGATCACGGCGCGCAATTCGCCGATAATTCTTTCGGCGGGCGCGAGCGTCTCGTCTGGAACGCCGCGGCCGCGTTGCGACTCGATGCCCTGGCGCAGATCGCCCATCGCCGTTTCGATAGCGGCGACGGATGCGCGCGGCGCAAGTTCGCCGATCGCTTGCGCCATATCCTGGAGTTCGCGACGGACGTTTTCGATTTGTCGCATCATCACAAGCTGCTGGTCGCCGCGCTCGGCGGCGTCCTCGCGAAAGCTGTCTAAACCCTGCGTGACGGAATCGATCGAGCGCTGCAGCGCCTCAAAGCGCGATCCGGACGCGTTCTCAGACCCGCCGAGGGCGTCGTCGAGCGCGCGTGGGCGCTGCGGGATTTTTGCGAAGGCTTCCAGAATTGGCCGGGCGGCCGCATCCGCGCTGCGCGCGCCGCGCCCACCGTCCGGGAAGCTGGCGTTTCGCGAGCCGGCTGAGGCGCCCGACGTCTCCGCTGGCTTCGCTGCGCGCCCGCGCGCCGCATTGTCGTCCAGGCGTCCTGCAATATCGGCGAGATGCTGATCAAGGCCGCGCAGCGTCTTCTCGACGTCGGCGCCGCGATGTTCGCCCGACAGCCGCGCCAGCCGCGCTTCGAGCTCCGCCAGCGCGCTGCGAATCGGCCGCGCATTCGCGGCCGGCTGTTCGCCGAGCTGGCTCTCGATACGGCTTTTGGAGAGCGCAGCGATCGACCGCCAGATGGCGTCTTCGTCGACGCCACGGTTCTCGTCGCTCGGCTCTTCCGCGTTGGGAAGATTTCCCCCCCAATGTCCGGTCTCGCGCTTATCTTCGGGCGACTCGGAATTCGGACGACCCTGATCAGGAAATTGCGCCTTGGTCATGTGGCTGTCCGGCGGGACCGACCCGTGGAAATTGTGACGAAAACGCGGTGGAACGCGCGAATCGCGCGCTACTGTCGGCGCGGGCCGCCGACCGCCGTGACTTTCCGTCGATCGCAGTAAAGAAGCCGTTAAGAAACGGCCCTAAAGAGCCGTCGCGTTCACGATTGTCGCACAGCGGCTCGCTTGCGCCCGCGCCGGCGCCTCTCTACCTATGACGCAGCCCGAGAGAATCGCGGCGCGACGGCTCGGCCCCAAGCGCCGGCTTGCAAGGAGGCGTTGATGCCGAGCTACAAGGCGCCTGTAGACGACACCCTCTTCCTGCTAAATGATGTCTTGAATTTTCAGCGTTTCGGCAATCTGCCAGGCTTCGCGGACGTGACGCCGGACGTCCTGTCGCAAATCCTCCTGGAGGGGGGAAAGATCTGCGAGGAGGCGCTCGCGCCGCTCAACCAGATTGGCGACGAAAAGGGCTGCAAGCGCCACGACGACGCCTCCGTCTCCACCCCGCCGGGCTTCAAGGAGGCGCATGACGCTTTCGCTCAAGGAGGCTGGATCAGCCTCGCCGTGCCCGAGGAATATGGCGGACAGGGCCTGCCCTATACGCTGTCGATGGCGATGAATGAGTTCGCCTCCTCGGCGAATATGTCTTTCGCCATGTATCCGGGTCTGACCCAAGGCGCGCTCGCCGCTCTGCTGCGCCATGGCGACGACGAGCAGAAGAAACTTTATGTGCCGAAGATGGCCGAAGGCCGCTGGTCGGGCACGATGAATCTGACCGAGCCGCAATGCGGCACCGATCTCGGCCTGCTGACGACCAAGGCGACGCCGCGCGGCGACGGCTCCTATTCGATCACCGGGCAAAAAATCTTCATCTCCGCCGGCGAACATGATCTGACGGAAAACATCGTGCATCTCGTGCTCGCGCGCATCGAGGGCGCGCCCGCCGGCGTGAAAGGAATCTCGCTCTTCGTCGTGCCGAAGTTCCTGGTCGACGGCGACGGCGCGCTTGGACCTCGCAACGGCGTCAGCTGCGGCTCCATCGAAGAAAAGATGGGCATCCACGGCAACGCCACCTGCGTCATGAATTACGACGGCGCGCAGGGCTTTCTCGTCGGCGAAGCCAATCGCGGACTGAACGCCATGTTCGTGATGATGAACGAGGCGCGGCTCGGCGTGGCCATGCAAGGCCTCGCCCAGTCCGAGGTCGCCTATCAGAACGCGGCGCAATACGCCAAGGAGCGTCTGCAGGGCCGCGCGCTTTCCGGACCCAAAGACCCCGGAAAGCCGGCCGACCCGATCATCGTGCATCCGGACGTGCGGCGGATGCTGCTCGAGATGAAGGCCTTCAACGAAGCGGCGCGCGGCTTCGCGCTTTCGGCCGCGCTCGACAGCGACATCGCGCACCGATCGGACGACGCCGCCTCGCGCCAGGCGGCCGAGGACCGCCTCGGCCTGCTGACGCCCGTGCTCAAGGGCGTGCTCACCGACATCGGCTTCGAAAACACCGTCAAGGCCCAGCAGGTGCTCGGCGGACATGGCTATATCCGCGAATGGGGCATGGAGCAGTTCGTGCGCGATGCGCGCATCTGCATGATCTACGAAGGAGCCAACGGCATTCAGGCGCTCGACCTCGTCGGCCGCAAGCTGCCGCGCGACGGCGGCCGGGCGATCATGGCCTATTTCAAGGACACGACGGAGCTGTTGGCGCCGCTGGCATCGGACGAAGCGATGAAATCCTTCGCCGCGCCGGTGAAGTCGGCGCTCGACGATCTGCAAAAGGCGACGATGTGGCTGATGCAGAACGCCATGGCGAAGCCCGACAACGCCGGCGCCGCTTCTTACGACTATATGCATCTCTTCGGCCGCGTCGCGCTCGGCGTCATGTGGGTGAAGATCGCGCAGGCGGCGTTGGCGATAAAGGCGCAAGAGCCTGAGCGGGCCGAACTGATGGACGCCAAGCTGCTCACCGCGCGCTTCTACATGGAGCGCATGCTGCCTGAAACGAGCCTGCGCCTGACGCGCATTTCAACCGGCGCCGACACGATGATGTCGCTCCCCGAGGAGATGTTTTAAGGGGCGCCCTCCTTCTCCCGCTCGCGGGAGAAGGTGTCGCGCCGAAGGCGTGACGGATGAGGGCCCTCACCCGACCCGGCTGCGCCGGGCCACCCTCTCCCGCAAGCGGGAGAGGGACGTGCTGGAAAGATTCGAGAAGAGGAACTCTTCATGGCCGACGCTTTTATCTACGACGCAGTCCGCACGCCGCGCGGTCGCGGCAAGCCGGACGGCTCGCTGCATGAGGTCTCTTCGCTCGGCCTCGCCGTCACGGCGCTGCAAGCGGTCAGGGAGCGCAACAAGCTCGAAGGTCCCGAAATCGACGATGTCATCCTCGGCTGCGTCGATCCGGTCGGCGAGGCCGGCGGCGACATCGCCCGCGCCGCGGCGATTTCATCGGGCTACTCCTACAAAGTGCCCGGCGTGCAGATCAACCGCTTCTGCGCGTCCGGATTGGACTCGGTGAATTTCGCCGCCGGCGAAATCATGTCGGGCCAGCATGATCTTGCGATCGGCGGCGGCGTCGAGAGCATGAGCCGCGTCGGCATCGGCGCGTCCGGCGGCGCCTGGCCTGTCGATCCGACGATCGCCATTCCCTCCTACTTCATGCCGCAGGGCGTGTCGGCGGACCTCATCGCCACCAAATACGGCTTCTCGCGCGATGACGTCGACGCCTACGCCGTCGAATCGCAAAAGCGCGCAGCGAAGGCGTGGGAAGAAGGCCGCTTCAAACATTCGATCGTGCCGGTGAAGGACGTCAACGGCATCACCCTGCTGGACCGCGACGAACATATGCGGCCGGGAACCGACATGCAGTCGCTCGCGGCGCTAAAGCCGTCCTTCGCCTTTTACGCGGAGCAGGGCGGCTTCGACGCGGTGGCGATTCAGGCGCATCCCGAAGTCGAGAAATTGAATTACGTCCATCATGCCGGCAATTCGTCGGGCATCGTCGACGGCGCGGCGGCGGTGCTCGTCGGTTCGAAAGAAGCGGGCGAGAAGCTCGGCATGAAACCTCGCGTGAAGATTCGCGCCTACGCCAATATCGGCTCGGACCCGGCGCTGATGCTCACCGGCCCTGTCGATGTGACGAAGAAAGTGCTGCACCGCGCCGGCATGAACGTCGACGATATCGACCTCTTTGAGGTGAACGAGGCCTTCGCCGCCGTCGTGCTGCGCTACCTCGAAGCCTTCGAACTCGACCCCGCCAAGGTCAACGTCAATGGCGGCGCCATCGCCATGGGTCACCCGCTCGGCGCGACGGGCGCCATGCTGATGGGAATCGCAATCGACGAATTGGAGCGCACGGGAAAATCGACCGCGCTCGTGACGCTCTGCATCGGGGCCGGCATGGGCACCGCGACGATCGTGGAGCGGGTGTGAAGGGTCAACGTTTCCTCGCCCTTCGAGACGCGAGCTGCGCTCGCTCCTCAGGGTGAGGCAACGTTATGAACCTCATCCTGAGGAGCCCGCGCAGCGGGCGTCTCGAAGGACGAGGTTCAATACAGCGCAAAATCTTTCGGAGACGAAACAATGAACCTCGTCAATTTCCGCTTCGAGACCGGCGCCGACGGCGTCGCGCTTGCGACCTGGGACATGCCCGAGCGCACGATGAACGTCATCACGCCCGAAGTGATGGACGAGCTGGAGCAGCTCATCGACACAGTGGTCGCCGCGCCCGACGTCAAAGGCTGCGTGATCGCGTCGGGCAAGAGCGCTTTTTCGGGCGGCGCCGATCTTTCCATGCTGCAGCATGGCGCCGCGCAATACGCCAGGGCGCTCAAGGAGCAGGGCGAAGACGCGGCGAACAAGCATTTCTTCGAATTTTCGCGCCGATTGTCGCTCCTCTACCGCAAGCTAGAGACCTGCGGCAAACCTTTCGCCGTCGCCATTCACGGCGTCTGTCTTGGCGGCGCGTTCGAACTCGCGCTCGCCTGCCATTATCGCGTGATGGCCGACGACGAGAAGACCAAAGTCGGGCTGCCTGAAATCAAGGTCGGTCTCTTTCCGGGCGCGGGCGGCACGCAGCGCGTGTCACGCATCATGCAGACGGGCGATGCGCTGCAGTTTCTGTTCAAGGGTGATCAGATCAAGCCGAGAGCCGCGCTCGGCGCGAAGCTCGTGCATGAGATCGCGCCGAAAGCGGAAATCGTCGAGCGCGCCCGCGCCTTTATCGTCAACGGCGGCAAGGCGCAGGCGCCGTGGGACGCGAAGGAGTTCAAGGCTCCGTCCGGCAGGGTGTTCTCGCCGACCGGCATGATGATCTGGCCCGCCGCCAACGCCATCTATCGCCGCGAGACCTACAACAATTATCCCGCCGCCAAGGCCATTCTGCACGCCGTCTATGAAGGGCTGCAATTGCCGATGGACCAGGCGCTGACCGTCGAGTCGCGCTGGTTCGCGCATATCCTGCGCTCGAAGGAAGCGGCGGCGATGATCCGCTCGCTGTTTCTCTCGAAGAACGAATTGGACAAAGGCGCGCATCGGCCCAAGGACGTCGGCCCCACCAATCTCAAGAAGATCGGCATTATCGGCGCGGGCTTCATGGGCGCGGGCGTCGGCTATATCAGCGCGCTGAACGGCCTCGACGTCGTTCTCATCGATCGCGATCAGGAAAGCGCCGATAAGGGTGTGGCCACGATCGACAAGCTCATTTCGAGCTCCGTCAGCAAGGGCCGCGCGACCGCCGCCGACAAGGACGCGCTGATGGCGCGCGTCGTCGCCACCGCCGATTATGCCGCGCTCAAAGGCTGCGATCTCGTGCTCGAAGCCGTATTCGAGGATCGCGCGGTCAAGGCGGACGTCACCAAGCGCGCGCAGGAGGTTGTGGGCGCCGACGTCATCTTCGCCTCGAACACGTCGACGCTGCCGATCACCTCGCTCGCGGAAACCACGCAGAAGCCCGAGAACTTCATCGGCATCCATTTCTTCTCGCCCGTCGAGAAGATGCTGCTCGTCGAAGTGATCATGGGCGAGAAAACGAGCGATCGCGCGCTGGCCACGGCGCTCGACTTCGTCCGCATCATCAAGAAGACGCCGATCGTCGTCAACGACTCGCGCGGCTTCTTCGCCAATCGCTGCGTGCTCAATTATGTTCGCGAAGGGCAGATCATGCTTGTCGACGGCGTGCCGCCGGCGATGATCGAGAATGTCGCCCGCATGGCTGGCATGCCGGTCGGGCCATTGTCGCTCAATGACGAAGTCGCGCTCGATCTGGGATGGAAAATCCTGCAGGCGACGAAGAAGGACCTCGGCGAAGGCTCCGTCGATCCCGCGCAAGAACGCGTGCTGCGCTTCATGGTCGAGGAAAACAGCCGCTTCGGCCGCAAGAACGGCAAGGGCTTTTATGACTATCACGCCAATGGAACGAAAAGCCTCTGGCCCGGTCTCTCGGCCCTGGCGCAGAATGAGATCGACCCCGATACGCTCGACGTCGCCGAAATGAAGCAGCGCTTTCTCGTCACGCAGGCGGTCGAGGCGGCCCGCGCCATGGCGGAGGGCGTCGTCACCGATCCGCGCGAGGCCGACGTCGGCTCCATTCTTGGATTCGGCTTCGCGCCCTTCACCGGCGGCGTCATCTCCTACATCGACGGCATGGGCGCGAAGGCCTTTGTCGCGCTGTGCGACAAGCTCGCCGCGACATACGGCAAGCGTTTCGAGCCGCCGCAACTGCTGCGCGACATGGCGGCGAAAGGCGAAACGTTCTACGGGCGGTTCATGCCGCAGAAAATGGCGGCGTAATCACATTCGGCATCACAGCCCTCGTGCTTCGAGACGGTCGCTTCGCGACTTCCTCAGCATGAGGGCTTCTTCATCGAGCATGCAAAAATGCGGAGCTGAGGCCCCTCATCCTGAGGAGCGCCGCAGGCGCGTCTCGAAGGACGAGGGGCCGCGTCTGAACGCACGCTGCGAGGGCGCTTCACCTTTAGGGGACATGACATCCGCAGGGCCGACGGGTAAAAGACAGGCTGGGCGTGTAGGTTCGAAACGCGCGCCCGCGCCCGGACCTGGTTGATGCCGATTTTTGTGCTTCCCTTTCCAGTGATCGATCCTGTCGCCGTCAACATCGGGCCCGTGCCGCTGCGGTGGTATGCGCTCGCCTATATCGGCGGCTTCATCTTCGGCTGGCTCGGCTTGCGCGCGCTCGCCGCCAACGACGCGCTCTGGAGACGCGGCCAACCGCGACCAAGCCGAGAGTCGCTCGATGATCTTCTCGTCTTCGTCGCCTTCGGCGTCGTCATCGGCGGACGACTCGGGCATGTGCTGATCTATGATCCGGGCTTTTACCTCGCGCACCCATTGGAAATTTTCCAGACATGGAAGGGCGGCATGGCCTTTCATGGCGGCCTCGTCGGGGCGACCATCGGCATGGTCCTTTACGCGCGTCGCAGCGGCGTGCCGCTGCTCACCGTGAGCGACATTTGCGCGGTGGTGGCGCCGATCGGACTTTTCTTCGGCCGCCTCGCCAATTTCATCAAGCCCGAGATGTGGGGGCGCGAAACCGACGTGCCCTGGGCGATGGTCTTTCCCGGCGCGGGCGACGTCCCGCGCCATCCCAGCCAGCTTTATGAGGCGGGGCTCGAAGGCGTGGCGCTGGGCCTGCTGTTGTGGCTCGCCGCGCGCCACGGCGCGCTCAAACACCCGGGTCTCGCCACCGGCCTTTTTGGCGTCGGCTATGGACTGGCGCGCATTTTCTGCGAGTTTTTTCGTGAACCCGATCCGGTGCAGGAAGCGCTGCCCAATGGATTGACCATGGGCATGGTCCTTTCGACGCCGCTTGTTTTGATTGGCGCCGCGGCGATCCTGTTCGCGCTGCGCCCAAGGAGCGCGACGGCATGAGCGCCTTAAAGAGAGAGATCGTCGAGACGATCGCTCATGACGGTCCGATGACGCTCGAGCGCTACATGTCGCTCTGTTTGACGCATCCGCGCTACGGCTATTACATGACGCGCGACCCGTTCGGCGCTGGCGGAGACTTCGTCACCGCGCCGGAGATAAGCCAGATGTTCGGCGAATTGCTCGGCGTCTGGGTCACCGAAGCCTGGCGCGCCGCCGGCGCGCCGACTGAGGCAAGGCTTGTCGAACTCGGACCCGGCCGCGGCACGCTGATGTCGGACGTGCTGCGGGTGACGCCGATCGCGCCCAACTTCTTTTCCGCCGTCAGCGTGCATCTCGTCGAAACCAGTCCGGTTCTGCGCGAGACGCAACGCCAGACGCTGGCCAGGGCCGCAAAGCCGGCGCAATGGCATCTGGATTTTGCGGAAACGCCGCCCGGTCCGGCCTTCATCCTCGCCAATGAGTTTTTTGACGCCCTGCCCGTCAGGCACTTCGTCAAGACCGCCGGCGGCTGGCGCGAACAACTTGTCGGGCTCGACGCTCAAGGCGAACTCGCCTTCGGACTGTCCGATCAGATCGAGCCGACGCTCAATGTTCCGGCGCGCGACGGATCGATCATCGAAGTGAGCGCCGCAAGCCAAAAGCTCATCGGCGACATCGCCGCGCGGCTCGTCGCCGAGGGCGGCGCGCTGCTGCTCATTGACTATGGCTATGAGCAGACGTCGCTTGGCGAAAGTCTGCAGGCGGTGTCGCGCCACGCCTATGTCGATCCGCTCGCTACCCCGGGAGATGCGGATCTGACCGCGCACGTTGACTTCGCGGCTCTGGCGCGCGCCGCGCGCGCGCGCGGCGCCAAGGTGATGGGCCCGGTCACGCAAGCGCAATTTCTGCTGCAGCTTGGCATCGAACGCCGCGCCGAGACCTTGTCGAAAAAGGCGACGCCCGAACAGGCGCAGTCGATCATCGACGCCTTCGAACGTCTCGCTGGCGTCGATGACGCGCGCCATCAGATGGGCGGACTGTTCAAGGTGATGGCGGTGACCCATCCCGACATGCCCGACCTGCCGGGATTTTTCGTGTAGCATCTGATGCGATGACGTTCGAAACGCCTGCGCTGACCGCGCGAAATCTCAGCCTGCCTGGCCTGCGCCACGCCTTTTTCACCCGCGGCGGCGGCGTGTCCGAAGGCGTCTACGCCACGCTCAATGGCGGCGTCGGCTCGCGCGACGCGCCGCCGCATGTCGAGGAGAATCGCGCCCGCATGGCGGCGCGTCTCGGCGTTGAGGCCGAGCGCCTGCTGGTGCCGTTCCAGATCCATTCCGCGGAGGCGCGCGCCGTGCGCGAACCGTGGAGCGCTGACGCGCGGCCGCGATGCGACGGCGTGGTGACGGCGGAAGTCTCGCTCGCGCTCGGCGTCACCGGCGCCGACTGCGGCATGTTGCTTTTCGCCGACGCGAAGGCGGCCGTCATCGGCGCCTGCCACGCCGGCTGGAAGGGCGCGCTCGGCGGCGTCATCGAAGCGACCGTCAGAGAGATGGAGGCGCATGGCGCGCGCCGCGCCGACATCCATGTCGCGCTCGGCCCGGCGATCGGCGCGACGAGTTATGAAGTCGGGCCGGAATTCATCGATCAGTTTCGCGACGCCAACGCGTCCTTTTCGCGCTTTTTTACGCCGACGGCGCGCGAAGGCCATGCCACCTTCGATCTGCCGGGCTTCATCGCCTCACGCGTCGAGACGCTGGATGTGGCCTCCTTCGAAGACCTCGGCGTCGACACTTACGCCGATGAAGCGCGCTGCTTCAGCTACCGCCGCAGCGTGCATCGCCGCGAGCCGGACTATGGGCGGCTCGTCTCGGCGATCGCGCTGATCTAACACATGTGCGGATTGATCGGTTCGCGTGAAAGGCGAAGGCCTGACCGGAATCCAGACTACTTTGTCGCGTAGCTGAAGATCATTGAGTGCGGCAGGCCGCGCGGCGGCGCCGGGAACGGCGCGGCGCGGCGCACGGCCGCAAGAGCGGCGGCGTCGAGATCGGGCGCGCCGCTCGGCTGGTGCACCGCCTGATGGGTGAGATTGCCCATCTCGTCGATGTAGAAGACAACCGCGCCCCTGCCTATCGCGCCGCTCCCGCGCACGCGCGGAGGAATACGCATGTGCGGCATGATGAGGCCGTAGAGGATCGTCAGATAGGTCGTCTTCGCATGGCCGCCGCCAACCGGCGAGAACTTGCGCGGCGCGGCGAGCTTGTAGTCGGGGATCGGCGCGAGCGCCGCGAGCTGATCGGCGATGGAGTTCGCCTCGCCTTTCTTCACCGACCCCTTTTCGTTCGGGTCGGGCTTTTCCTGCGGCTTCTTTTCGGGCGCGGCCTGCTCGATGATCTCGGCGTCGCTCTTGTCCTCGAGGGGCGTTTCCTTGGTCTCCTCCGGAGCCTTCGCCTTTCCGTCTTCGTCCTCGGCGTCCTTCATGCCCTGAGGCTTGTCGTCCTTGGGCGCGTCCTTCTCCTCCGCGTTCTTCGGCGTTTTGACGTCCTTCTCCTCCGGCGCGTTAACGTCGGACTTGGTCTTGCTCTCGGCCTCGGGGGCGTCGAAAGCCGGCTTTTCCTCTTCCACGGGCGGCGGAGGGGGCGGCGGCTTCTGCTGCTGCTTTTGCTGCTCCGGCGGCTTCTCCGGCTCGGGCGCGGGAGGCTCTTCCTGCTTCGGCGCGGGCGGTTCGGTGATCACCTCGACGGGAGTTTCCTCGACGATCCGCGGCGCTTCGCGGGCCGAGCGCCAGTCCTCCAAGAGCAGGAACGCGAGGACGCACAGATGCGCCAACAGGCACAGCAGGAGAAACATGAGGAAGCGCGGGCGCACCAAGAGCGCGCGGCGCCGCCGAAGGGCGTCCACGGCCAAGGTCGCGCTAAAGGCGCGTTGTCCGCTGCTGTCGTTCATTGGGATGGAAAGCCGCTCTCCAGCGCCGCCGCTGCTTGCATAGTCGAACTGTGTCGGTGATCGGGGGGCGTCACTTTAAAATTATAGCCGCCTTTGGGCAAAAACGCGCCCCCGCAAAAACATGACGCGTTTTGCCGCAGTTATCAATGCGCTGAGACCGCATATATAAGCAGTATCTAATTTAAGTGGCGCTCGAACGCCGCTGGGGGGATGCATGAAACGCTTTAGGCCCTTGTCGCGCCGGGGATTTCTCATCGGCGCGGGCGCAGCGGCGACGATCGGCGCTCCGGCCTTGGGCCAGGGTCATGCGATGCGCCGGATTGCGCCGAACCGTGCGTCCGACGCTTTCACGCCGGATATTGAACTCGAATTAATCTGCAAGCGTGACGAAACCTCCATCTTGACGGGCAAGGCCACGCGGGTGTGGCGCTACGTCGGCAATCTGATCAAAGGTCCGCCGAATGCGCTGACGGCCCTGCCTGACGCTTACCTCGGCCCCCTGCTGCGGTTCACCAAGGGACAAAAGGTTCGCATCCGGCTTCGCAACGAATTGCCGGAGGAAACCATCACGCATTGGCACGGTCTGCATGTGCCGATGCTCATGGACGGCCATCCGACGGCGGCGATCGATCCGGGCGAAACGTACGTCTACGAATTCGAGGTCCGCAATCGCGCCGGGATGTATTTCTATCATCCGCACACGCACGAGAAGACAGCGACGCAGGTCTATCGCGGCCTGGCGGGCGCCATCATCGTTGAGGACGAGGAAGAGCGCGCGCTCGGACTGCCGTCCGGCGAATTCGAAATTCCGCTCGTCATCCAGGATCGCTCGTTCGGCGACGACAATCAGCTCGCCTACGGCGGCGACATGCATACGAGCATGTTCGGTTTTTATGGCGACCGCGTGCTCGTCAATGGACGAAGCGACTTCACGTTCGACGTTGCGAGCCGCGCCTATCGTCTGCGGATCCTCAACGGCTCGAATGCGCGCATCTACAAATTGTGCTGGGACGACCGGACGCCGCTGACCGTGATCGGCGTTGACGGCGGTCTATTGGAGAAGGCGGAGACGCGGCCCTATGTGATGCTCGCGCCCGCCGAGCGCGTCGATCTCATCGTCGATTTCAGCGGACGTCCGCAAGGCGCGAAGCTGACGATGCTGAGCGGAGAATTCTACGGTCTGATTCCGCCGATGGCGCAGCGCATGATGGGAAGCGATCTCGCGTTGGGCGAGGAATTCCCTTTGTTTACGGCGAGGGTGACGAAAACCTCAACCGACTCATGGAAGCTTCCGGAAAAGCTCTCGACGATACGGCGTTTCCGCAAGGACGAGATCGCCAATTTGGACGATCCCATTCCGATCGCCATCACCATGGCGCATATGGCGATGTTCCTGAACGGACGACCTTACGGTCACGACGACATCCAGCCGCGCGAGCGCATCCCCGTCGACACGACGCAGCTCATCGAAATTTTCCATGAGCACGGCGGCATGGGCGGCATGGACATGGGCGGGATGGGCATGGGCGGGATGGGCATGGGCGGGATGGGCATGGGCGGGATGCAAGGTCGCGGCATGATGGGCGGCGGCATGATGCGGGGCAGAATGGGCGGCATGGGCATGGGCGGCATGGGCATGATGGGAATGATGTCGATGGCGCATCCCATCCATCTGCACGGCCAGCCTTTCGAAATTATCGAGCGCCGCTTTGAAGGCGACGAGGACGCCTACGCCTCGGTCCGCGACGGCTTCATCGACAGCGGCCTAAAGGACACTGTGCTCGTCACCCCGGGCGAGCGCCTGCGAATCATCAAGCCGTTCGGCGATTTCAAAGGCCGCTTCATGTATCACTGCCACAACCTCGAACATGAGGACGCAGGCATGATGCGCGAGTTCTCGGTGGAGTAGAGCGGCTGAAGACGCGCGGCCGCGAAGCGCATTCGCAAATCCAGAGCCGTGTATCAAACTCAATCTGAAAAGCCGTCTATTCAAACGCACTCCCGGTCGGGCCTTCGGCCCGCCGGGAGCGATGTTACGCCGACTAATGCTGCATTCCGCCCATGCCGCCGCCCGAATGCGACATGCCACCCATCATGCCGCCGCCCATGCCGCCCATCATGCCGCCGCCCATCATGTCGCCCATGGACATGCCGACCTTCATGATGCCGCTCAGCGTCTCATTTGCGGTCTTCTTCTGCTCATCGCTCAAACCGGTGAAGAGCGACTCGATCGCAGCCTTTTGCGCGCGCACGACCTCGAGATGGTCGACCATATGGTTCTCCATCATCGTGAGCTTGTTCAACACTTCCGGCTTGGAATGATCCATGCGCATGTCGGCGGCGTCGCATTTTTGCTTCGCCTTTTGCGCCGCGGCGCGCCATGCCTCGTCGAAGGCGCTCCAGGCGCCGGTTTGCGTCGCCGTGAGTTTCAACTCGGCCTTGAGATAGGCGAGCCGCCCATCGACATGTTCGGCGAAGCCGCAGACCATTTTGTTCATCATCCCGCCGCCGGCATGCGACATGCCGCTCATGCCGTCGCCGGCCTTGCCGCCGTCCTTGCCGCCGCCGTGGCTCATGCCCGACATGCCGCCCATCATCCCGCCGCCCATGCCGCCCATGCCGCCGCTCTGGCCGCCGCCCTGGCCCATGCCCGACATGCCGCCGTGATGGCCCGCATGACCTTCGTCGGCCTTGCCCGCTTCGCTCTTCTGCTCGTCGACCTTGCCGGATTCAGCGCCGCCTGATTGCGCCTTGCCGGGGTCCGCCCATTGCGCCGGGGCGGCGGCGCCGCCGTGGTCCATTTTGCCATGCTCCATGGCGCCATGGTCCATCTTGCCATGGTCCATGCCGCCCTGATCGGCGCCGCCCTGCTGCGCCTGCGCCACCGAGAGTCCAGCTGCGAGGAGCAAAGCAGCGGCGCTCGCCGCAAGCAATTTTCCGCGCGATGTTTGTTTTCGCGTCGTCATGGCGCCCTCCCTTGCGATGTTTGTCGCGATCGCTCCTGTCGTCGCTGGCGCGACGAATCACTGTTGGAGTTTCGCGCATGTTGAGCGCCTAACCGAGCATCAGGCGCCGTTGAACGTCTGCAACTTTGTCACAGATCAAGCCGTGTGGCGATGGGCGAATCGTCACGCGGTCGCATGAATTTCGAAAGCGATTTTTTTGAACAAATCCCGCGACGCAAAAAACCGCACTGCGTTGCGGCGCAAAAGCTTATGCCGCCTTCTTCTTCTCGGCGATCTCGACGAGCGCGCGCAGAATTCGGCGCGTGCCGGCGAGCCGCTGTTTCGTGTTTTCGAACTCGCGGATGAACACGACGCGCATGTCGGGACGCACCTTGGCGCTTGACCGCTGCTCCGCGACATAACGCACGAGCCCCGCCGGGTTTGCGAATTTGTCTTCGCGGAACGCGACGATGACGCCCTTGGGGCCGGCGTCGATCTTCTCGACATGCGCGCGTCGGCAGAGCGCCTTGATCGCGACGATCTCGAGCAATTGTTCCACCTCCGGCGGGATCGGGCCGAAACGGTCGATCATCTCGGCGGCGAACGCTTCGATGTCTTGGTCCGTTTCGAGCGTCGACAGACGGCGATAGAGCTGCAGGCGCAGCGTGAGGTCGGCGACATAATCTTCCGGTATCGTCACCGGCGCGCCGATCGCGATCGTCGGCGACCAGGCTTCCTCCTGCGGCTCCTCGATTCCAGCTTTCAACAGCGTGATCGCGTCGGCGAGCATCTGCTGATAAAGCTCGTAGCCCACCTCCCTGATATGTCCCGACTGCTCGTCGCCAAGCAGATTGCCGGCGCCGCGAATGTCGAGATCGTGACTGGCGAGTTGGAAGCCCGCGCCAAGCGTATCGAGCGACTGCAGCACGTCCAGACGCTTTTGCGCCTGAGGCGTGATCGTGCGGGTTGCGGGCGTCGTGAACAGCGCGTAGGCGCGCAATTTGGCGCGGCCGACGCGGCCACGCAGCTGATAGAGCTGCGCGAGGCCGAACATATCGGCGCGCCAGACGATCAGCGTATTGGCGCGTGGGATGTCCAGGCCCGACTCGACGATCGTCGTTGACAGCAGAATGTCGAATTTGCCTTCGCAGAAGGCCGACATCTTGTCCTCGAGTTCGCTCGCGCTCATCTGCCCATGCGCCAGGACGAATTTCGACTCAGGCACGTTTTCGCGCAGAAACGCCGCGGCCTCCTCGAGGTCCTCGATGCGCGGACAGACGAAGAAAGCCTGGCCGCCGCGATAGCGCTCGCGCAGCAGCGCTTCGCGTACAATAAGCGAATCGAAGGGCGAGACGAAGCTGCGCACCGCCAGCCGGTCGACCGGCGGCGTGGCGATGATCGAAAGCTCACGCACGCCCGTCATCGCGAGCTGCAGCGTGCGCGGTATCGGCGTCGCCGAGAGCGTCAGAACATGCACCTCGGCGCGCAATTCTTTCAGCCGCTCCTTATGGCCGACGCCGAAATGCTGCTCCTCGTCGATGATGACGAGTCCAAGATCCTTAAAGCTCACCGTCTTGCCAAGTACGGCATGCGTGCCGATTAAAATCTCGATGCGGCCTTCGGCGAGGTCCTTCTTCGTCTCGCGCGTTTCCGCGGCGCCGACCATGCGCGACAATCGTCCGATTCGCACCGGCAGGCCCGCAAAGCGCTCGCTGAAGGTCTTGTAGTGCTGGCGCGCAAGCAAGGTGGTCGGCGCGACGACGGCCACCTGCTTGCCATTGATGGCGGCGCAGAAGGCGGCGCGCAGCGCGACCTCGGTTTTGCCAAAACCAACGTCGCCGCAAACGAGTCGATCCATCGGCCGGCCGGCGGCGAGATCATCGAGCGTCGCATCGATGGCGGCGAGCTGATCCTCGGTTTCATCATAAGGAAAGCGCGCGCAGAATTCGTCGTAGAGTCCTTCCGGCGGGGCGAGCTTCGGCGCCTCGCGCAATTGCCGCTGCGCCGCGATCTCGATGAGCCCTTTCGCCATTTCGCGGATGCGATTCTTCATCCGCGACTTGCGCGACTGCCAGCCGGCGCCGCCAAGCCGATCGAGCTGCGCTTCGGCGTCCTCGCCGCCATAGCGCGTCAAGAGTTCGATGTTTTCGACCGGCAGATAGAGCTTGTCGCCGCCAGCGTAGTGCAGTTCGAGGCAATCATGCGGCGCGCCGGCGGCGGAGATCGTTTCGAGGCCGATGAACCGGCCGATGCCGTGATCGACATGCACGACGAGATCGCCGGCGGCGAGCGCGGCGACCTCGCCGAGGAGATTTTCGTTGGGCTTGCGTTTGCGGCGGCGACGAACGAAGCGATCGCCAAGAATGTCCTGCTCGCCCAGAACCGCGTAGGCATCCGTTTCGAAGCCGTGTTCGATCCCGAGAACGGCGATGGAGACGGCCTTCGACAACGCCTGCGGAAGCGACGCGACGCGCGGCAAGTCGGGCAAGCCGTGTTCCGCGAGCACATGGCCGAGCCGCTCGCAGGAGCCCTCGGACCAGCCGGTGACGACGACCGTTCTGCCCGCGTCGCGCAGCGCCTCGACATGGTCCGCGGCCGCTTGGAAGACATTGACGTCGGGCGTGTTGCGCTCGGGCGCAAAGTCGCGGCCGGGCCGCGCGCCGCAATCAATGACTTTCTCGCCTTCATGCGCCGCGAAAGGCGTGAATTGCGCCGCCGCGCGCCCCTCGATGGCGGCGCGCCATTCGTCAAGCGACAGATAGAGCGCGCGCGGTTCGAGCGGCTTATAGTTTGAGGCGGCGGGATCGAGATCATGCGCATGTTTGCGCGCGTCGTAATAATCCTCGATCTGCTTGACGCGCTCCGCCGCCGCATCCTCGACAAGCGGATCGAGCACGACAGGGGCCTCGCCCAGATAGTCGAAGAGCGTATCCATCCGCTCATAGAAGAGCGGCAGCCAATGCTCCATGCCGTGGAAGCGCCGGCCTTCGCTGACAGCCTCATAAAGGGCGTCGCCGCGCGTCTGCCCGCCAAAGCGCGCAGCGTAGGACTGCCGGAAACGGCGCATCGTCTCGCTCGTCAGCCGCAATTCGCTCATCGGCGTCAGGTCGAGCGAACGGAGCTGCCCCGTGGCGCGTTGCGTATCGGGATCGAACGAGCGGATCGATTCAAGCGTTTCGCCAAAGAAATCGAGACGGATCGGGGCCGGCAGCCCCGGCGGATAAAGATCGACAATGCCGCCGCGCTGCGCATATTCGCCGGTCTCGCGCACGGTGCTGGCGCGCAGATAGCCGTTCGACTCGAGCCAAAGCGCCAGCTCGTCGAGCTTCACGACATTGCCGGGCGCGGCGGCGAAGCTTTCCGCGGCGATCATCTTTTGCGGCGGAACGCGCTGCAACAGGCAGTCGACGGTGGTCGTGACGACGCGCGGACGTTCGGATGAGGATTTTGCGCGCGTCAGACGCGAAAGCGCCGTCATCCGCCGCGCCACGACGCCCGCGTGCGGCGACACGCGATCGTAGGGCTGGCAGTCCCATCCCGGGATGTCGAGGATTTCGACGTCGGGATTGGCGAAACGCAGGGCGGTGCGAAAGGCCGCCGACCGCGCGCCGTCGCGTGCGACATGCACGAAGACCGCCGCATGTCCTTCCGCCTCGCGCGCGAGCGCGCGCGCAAGATCGGCGCTGACGAAAGCGTCGAACCCGTCCGGCGCATGGGCGAAAATCAGCCTTTCGCCTTTGACGAGGCCGGCGCGGGCCGCTTGAAGTCCCGCCGCCGCTTTCTTGAGCTTTGTCGCGGCGGCGCTCAATGGATCGGCCCATCATGTGTGTGGAAGGCGATGATCTGCCGTAGAAGCGACGTGTCATGCTCGGCTGGCGGCTGTTCAGCCCCCGAGAGCCACCGGTACACCGCGGCGTCGGGCAGGTCGAGCAGAGTCTCGAGTTCGTCAAGCGCCTGCGCGGGAAGCGTCTCGACGCGGGCGTCGACGAAGCGTCCCATGAGGATGTCCATCTCGCGCAAGCCTCGCCGCCAGGCGCGCACCCGGATGCGCCGCCTGCGCATGTCGTCGTCCAACATCTGTCTCCCTATATGGCGCGAGGCTTAATGCAGGCGCAAAGGAAAGGCAAAGGAAGGTCAGGGAAAGACGCCAGCAGCGGGGCGCTCGGCGCGGCTTGCCCGGCCCCGCGGCGCTTCGTCTGAGGTCCGCGACAGCGAAGTTCCTTGACCTCTAGATGCGGCTGCGCTATCTGGCGCCTCTCGCGTGCGCGCGCTCGCGGGGGAGTAGCTCAGTTGGTTAGAGCGCCGGCCTGTCACGCCGGAGGTCGCGGGTTCAAGTCCCGTCTCTCTCGCCAAAACTTCCATAGCATAGAGAAACCTCGCGCATCGCCGATCCGGCGCTTTTTGCGCTCGTTCAAAAATCAGCGCGCTTTGTTCTGATCGCTCGCTCACGCAGCGCACGCCGTCACTGGCCGCTCAATTTTTTGCACGTTTCCACACCGCGCCCGGCGAGCTTTAACCGCGAGCAGCTAGCTTCTGGATAGCGCGATAGAATCCCTGTGATTTTTTCTTGCTCCAGCGCTGTAAGAGCAATCCGAAAGCCTCGGCCTCCGCAGGACAAAGTCTCCCCGTCTCAAACCTCGCGCCCGGAACAACAGTACTGGTGTCGCGTTAGGCGTGCTCGGGGGGCTCCTCACACGAGGACCTGGAGATTTTGGAATGAAAAACTCACGCAAGCTACTTACGACAGCGCTCGCCGCAACCATGCTCGCTGGAGCGTTGTCGGTCGCCACTCCGGCCTCCGCGTGGAGCCGTTGGGGTGGAGGCGGCGGATGGGGCCGCCAGGCTTGGGGCGGCGGCGGATGGGGCCGTGGCGGCTTCGGGTGGAACCGTGGCTATTACGGTCGCGGGGGATATGGTCTCGGATTGGGCTTGGGCGCCGCGGGCTTGGCCACCGGCCTGGCGCTCGGGGCGGCGACGAGTTACCCGTACGGCGGCTCCGGCTATTGGGGATCTTCCTATCCCGGCTATTATGGCGCGGCTACCCCCGGCTACTATGGCGCGGCCGCTCCTGCCTACGGCTACGGCGGCGGCTGCACGTGCTGGTAGCGGCTTCCGGTCCTACTTGGTTAAGTTGACGTCTGGATCTTAAAGACAGTGCAGCCGCGCGACGCGCGGTTGCATTCCAGAGCCAGCCGAGGCTGGGAAGTCTCTGCGTCTAAAATAGTCCGCTGTGGCTTGGCGGCCGGTGAGCGCTATTTCCCGTCTTGAGCTTCGATACGGGCGCTTAAGAGGGAAAAGGACATGCAACGCAAGTGGGCCTGGCGGCTGTCCCATTTCTTCCAGCAATTATGGGTGCGGGTCACGCTTTATGCGATCGTCGCCTGCGCCACGGCCTTCGCCGCCTTTCTGTTGCGCACCTATGTGCCGGAGTGGATCGACCGGGAGCTCGGGGCCGACGCACTCGAAAGCGTGCTGACCATACTGGCCTCCTCCATGCTGGCGGTGTCGACCTTCTCGCTGGGCATTATGGCGACCGCCATCGCCAGCGCCGCATCGAGCGCGACGCCACGCACAACGCAGCTTCTGCTTGAAGAGAAGACCTCTCAAAAGGTCATAGCAACCTTTCTCGGCGCATTCGTCTTCAGCCTTGTCGGAATCGTCACGCTCAATATGGGAATCTACGGCGGCGCCGGACGGCTCCTGCTGTTCTTCGTCACGCTTGTCGTGATCGCGCTGATGTTCTGGAATTTCATTCGCTGGGTTGATCTATTGCGTGAATTCGGCCGCATTTCGGACCTTCTGCCGCGGGTGGAGAAGGCCACCGCCGAAGCGCTGAAGGAACGGCTCGAATCGCCATATCTCGGATGCAAGCCGCTGGCCGCGCCGCCGCCCGAGAACGCGACGCCGATTCATGCCGTGCGGCCGGGCTATGTCGTGCACATGGACCTCGAGGCCGCGCAGGAAGCGGCGGAAGAAGCAGGCGCGACCTTGTGGATTCAGGTGAACCCTGGCTCCTTTGCGCATCGCACCAAGCCCCTGTGTTGCGTGGCCTGTCCTGATATCGAACAAGAGCGGCTCAAGGAGCTGACGGAAACTCTGCGAGGCGTCTTCTCCATCGGCGACAATCGAACCTTCGAGCAGGATCCGCGCTTCGGGCTCATCGTGCTTGGCGAAATCGCATCGCGCGCCCTCTCGCCGGCGATCAACGACCCCGGCACCGCGATCGACGTGCTGACGCGTGGCGCGCGTCTTCTCGCTCTGTGGGAAACCCGCAGCGAGGCGGAAGTGAATTTCGCGAACATTTATTTGCCGCCGCTCGACGTCGGCGACATGTTCGAGGATTTCTTTCGCCCTATCGCGCGCGACGGCGCCGCCATAGTCGAAGTGCAGATCTGGCTGCAGAAAATTCTGCTTGGTCTGACGCGCGATGACGCGACGACCTTCGGCAAGGCCGCGCTCCGCCAGTCCGCGGACGCCCTGGCGCGCGCCGAGGCGAAACTGACCCTCGAATCTGAAAAGCAGCAGATTCGCGCGCGCGCTGCAAAGATCGACGAGGCCGCCCGCCTCGTCGAGGCGCCTACGATCTGATCGGCTCAGCGAACGTCAATCTCGGTTTCGACGATGTGATTGAGCGGCGTGCCTTCCGCCGTCAACGCCATGCGCAGCTTCAAGCGGCCGTGATCGTCCTTGTGCTCGCGCACGATCCGCTCAATCTCGCGCTGCGAGGTGACGCCCACCTCCTTGAGGAACTTGCGCACCGCCATATTGAAAGCGTCTTCATCCATCGTGCTTCTCCCGACTTCGCGCCATTTAGATAACGCTTTTTTGTAGCGCTGCTATCGCCCCCTCCCCAACCCTCCCCCGCTTCGCTATGCTCGCGGGAGAGGGAGCGGATTGCGCTCGTCAAGCAGCATGATGCGAAATCGTCGTGAGCGTCCCCTCTCCCGCTTTAGCGGGGGAGGGACAGGGAGGGGGTGGTGAACCTGTCAGTTACCCCGCCTTCGCCACTTCGCGCTGCGCAAAGCCCAGACGGATATTCAGCTCGTACAGCAGCTTCTCAGCCGCGAGCGGAATGTTGGTGCCGGGCGGGAAGATCGCCGCCGCGCCAGAATCATACAACGCCTGGAAATCATCAGGCGGGATGACGCCGCCAACGACCATCATGATGTCGCCGCGCCCGGCGCGTCTGAGCGCGTCGCGCAGTTCCGGCGTCAGAGTCAGATGGCCGGCGGTCATCGTCGAGACGCCGACGATATGCACGTCGGCTTCCGCCGCTTTCCTGGCGACTTCATCGGGCGTCGCGAAGAGATCGCCGATGACGACGTCGAAGCCCATGTCGGCGAAGGCCGAGGCGATGACCTTCTGACCGCGGTCATGGCCGTCCTGACCCATCTTGGCGACGAGAATGCGTGGTTTGCGCCCGACGTTCTCTTCGAAGTCGCGCGTCATGCCGATGACGCGGCCAAGATGAACGCTCTCCTTGCCGGCTTCCTTCGCATAGACTCCCGAAATGACATTGGCCTTCGGCTGATGGCGGGAGAACACTTTTTCGAGCGCGAAAGAGATCTCGCCGACGCTGGCCTTCGCCCGCGCCGCCTTGACCGCGAGATCGAGAAGATTGGCGCCCGACGTGGCGCCGTCGGTCAGCGCGTCGAGCGCTGCTTGCGTCTTCGCTTCGTCGCGCTCTTCACGCAGCCGCTTGAGCTTATCGAGCTGCGCGGCGCGCACCGCGGCGTTGTCGACCTTCAGCACATTGGGCTTGGCGTCGTTCACCGGCTGATATTTGTTCACGCCGACGACGACCTGCGTTCCGCTGTCGATGCGCGCTTGCGTCTTCGCGGCCGCCTCCTCGATGCGCTGCTTGGGCACGCCCGCGGCGATCGCCTTCGCCATGCCGCCGAGCGTCTCGATCTCCTCGATATGCTTCCACGCCCCCTTGGCGAGCTCCGCGGTCAGGCGTTCGACATAGTAAGAACCGCCCCAGGGATCGATGATCCGCGTCGTGCCGCTCTCCTCCTGCAGCACGATCTGCGTGTTGCGCGCGATGCGGGCGGAGAAGTCGGTCGGCAGCGCGAGCGCTTCGTCGAGCGCATTGGTGTGCAGCGACTGCGTATGCCCTTGAGTCGCCGCCATCGCCTCGACGCAGGTTCGGATGGCGTTGACGTAAACATCCTGCGCCGTCAGCGACCAGCCGGAGGTCTGGCAGTGCGTGCGCAGGGTCATGCTCTTCTCGGACTTCGCTCCGAGATCCTTCATCAGCCGCGCCCAGAGCAGGCGCGCGGCGCGCAGCTTCGCGACCTCCATGAAGAAATTCATGCCGATGGCGAAGAAGAAGGAAAGACGCGGCGCAAAGGCGTCGATGTCGAGGCCGGCTGCGACGCCGGCGCGCACATATTCGACGCCGTCGGCCAGCGTGTAGCCCAATTCGAGATCGGCCGAGGCGCCGGCCTCCTGCATGTGATAGCCGGAGATCGAGATCGAGTTGAACTTCGGCATATGCTTGGAGGTATAGGCAAAAATATCCGACACGATGCGCATCGACGGGTCGGGCGGGTAAATGTAGGTGTTGCGCACCATGAATTCTTTGAGGATGTCGTTCTGGATCGTGCCCGTCAGCTTTTCGGCGGGCACGCCCTGCTCTTCCGCCGCGACGATGAAGAGCGCGAGAACGGGCAGCACCGCGCCGTTCATGGTCATCGACACGGACATCTGATCGAGCGGAATGCCGTCGAACAGCGTGCGCATGTCATAAATCGAGTCGATCGCGACGCCCGCCATGCCGACGTCGCCCATCACGCGCGGATGGTCGGAATCATAGCCGCGATGGGTGGCGAGATCGAAGGCGACGGAGAGGCCCTTCTGTCCGGCGGCGAGGTTGCGCCGGTAGAAGGCGTTCGAGTCCTCGGCCGTGGAGAAGCCCGCATATTGGCGGATCGTCCAGGGCTGGGCGACATACATCGTCGGATAGGGTCCGCGCACGTAGGGGGCGACGCCCGGATAGCCGTCGACGAAGGCGAGGCCCTCGATATCCTCGGGGCCATAGGCGTTCTTCACCTCGATCCCTTCGGGCGTCAGCCAGCGGCGGGGCTTCGGCTCCTGCTCGGGCGCGACGGGCGCAAAGGGAATTGATGCAAAGTTCGGTATCGCGGACATTCTTTCCTCGGCTATTTTGCCGTTTTCTCTTAGACTAGAGCGGCCTGTCTCGCAAAGCCGTGGCCGCAAAGGGCGGAGCGCGGCGTTTTGAAGCGCTGCGGGTCAGCCGCCGCTCGGCTCGCCGCCCGCCCTCCTCGCCGCCCTCTTGCCCTGATCGCGGCAGGCGGGTCACAATCCCACTCTCGGCCGATCGCCTTCGTCTCCAACCCCAACCCAGGAAAAACTACATGCGCCATTCCGTATGCCTGTTGCTGATCGCCCTCTTCGCCAGCGTCGCGCCCGTGCAGGCCATGGCGGGAAACGATATTCCCGACGACGTGAAGGTAAGATGCAAGGCCGATTATTCGAGGCTGTGCAGCGGCGTCATGCCTGGCGGCGGGCGCATCCTCGCCTGTTTTCAGGCGCATAAGGCCGAAGTCTCGCCGGACTGCGCCGATGCGCTCTCCAAGATGAAGAACTGACCCACCGTCTCCCGCGCTTCCGCCGCTACGGCGGAGGCGCGCCTCAGGGCGCGTTCAGCCGTCCATGCCGTCCGACGCCTTGGAGGGAAATCGCGCCGAGGCGTAGCGGATCGTGAGGACGGCGAGCGAGAGAATGAGCGTCGCGCCCGCGAGGATCAGTATGCCGACGTCCGGGACCGATTCCGTCTGCACATAGCCGATCATGTGGCGGGTGAGCGCCGTGATGCCGACATAGAGAAGGAAGCGCACCGGCATGTGATTGGTGCGGAAATAGATGCCGACCATCGAGCCGATTTCGAGATAGATAAAGAGCAGCAACAAATCTTCGATCGAAGCGTGACCCTTCGTCGACATTTCGAGAAACGCTTTCGCCGCCGCCCAGACCGTCGCGCCGCCGATCGCGAACAGTCCCAGAAGGTGGAAGAGTTCGGTGAGCAGGTAGCCGATCGGATCCATCAGATCCAGCAATCGACGCACCGCCGGATGTTGCTTCCTGTCCAAGTCTTTCATCGCGTGCCTACAAATTATGTGCAGCGCCCAGCATGGTCGAAGGCCGCAGCGTCAACGTCGCGCATGACGCCGCATCGCGCAAACGACTTTGTCGCCAAAGCGCCTAACGCCTATCCTCCGAGCCGCCGCCTCCAGTCTTCGACCTTGCGGCTTTCGATTCGCCTGCGCGCGAGCGCCCGCCAGCTTTCCGCCAGCTCCGGCAGCGCGGCCATATCAGAGAGTTCATCGTAAGCCTGCGTGCGGTCGTGGAGCAGCGCAAATAGGCGCGAGAGCGGCCAATCGGCACGCGGCCGCTCGATGAGCCGCAGCGAGTCGCCCGGCTGCGCCGCGCCCGTTTCGAGAACGCGGTAATACCAGCCGCAGCGCATCGTCTCCTGCGTGCGCCGCGCCATGTCGCGCCGGCCAAAGCGAAAATTGAGGGTCAGGCAGGGCTGTCGTCCCTGGCTCACCTGCAGGCGCGCGCCGCCGAGCGCGAAGACGTCGCCGACGCAGACCGAATCTTCGGTGAGCCCGAGCGTCGAGATGTTCTCGCCAAAGGCGGCGGGACGCCATTCTTGCGCAAGTTCCGGCACATCCGCGCGCCAGGCGTCGTAATGCTCGCGCGGATAGTGGTGCAGCGCTTTCTCGACGCCGCCATGATAACGCCGATCCGCCTGTCGATCGCCGACGAGCCCTTCCACCTCGATGCGCCAGGGCGGCTCAAGCGGCTCCTTGCAAATCGCGCTTTTGCGGCCGGGGGCGATCTCGCGCGGGCGCCCCGCGTAGAGCGTGTCGATTGGCAGTTCAACCATCGCGATTCATTCCCGCGCCAGCGGTCGCGCAGGTCTACCTCTGGACGGAGTTGAGATAGGCGAGCAGCGCTTCGATCTGCGCAGCGCTAAGCCGGAACGGCGGCATCTCGACGCCCTCATGGCCGACGACAATGCCCTCGGCGAGCGCCTCTTCGAGATTGTGCAGCGGATATTTTCGCGCGAGATCGCGAAACGGCGGCGACTTCGGATTCGCGCTGACGCCGCGCGGGCCGACCGCATGGCAGCGGCCGCAATTTTCTTGCGCGATCACCCGCCCGCGCTTCAGCAATTGGGCGTCGATCGGCGCTTTCGCCGCGGCGGCTCCCGCGGCGAGCAAGAGGCAAGTCATAATCGCCAGAGGCGCGAATCGGATCATCATCGAAGTCTAGCCGCGCGCCCGGCGCCTGTCACCGCGCCCTATTTGCGCACGACAAGCACCGAACATTTGGCGTGGCGCACGATGGTCTTGGCGTTGGAGCCGAGCAGATAGGTCGCCATCGTCGGACGATGCGAACCAACGACAACAAGGTCGGCGCCCCATTCATCGGCCTCGGCGAGCACTTCCGGGTAGACGGCGCCGAAGCGCACGATCGAGGAGACGCGCTCTGCCGGATAGGCGATCTTGCCACGCAACACTGCGAGGTCCTTCTCGGTCGCCTCGCGCATCTCCTCGTCGAAATTGGGCGGAATGTAGTCGATGAAGGCCACCGGAACGAGCGGCTGGACATTGATGAGCCGAAGCTGAGCCTCATGCTCCACTTTTGCGAGCGCCACCGCCGCGTCGAGCGCGATCTGCGTGACCTCGTCCTCGCCGATTTCCACCGCCACCAGAATTTTCTTATACATCCCCGCCTCCCGATGCGCGCGGCGTCGACGCCGACTCGCTCCTTCATAGCGCGGCTGGCGTCGCCGAGCTACCGACCCGCATATGACGAGGTCAAACCGCAGACGCGCTACAAAATTCTAGTTGAAAAGTCGGATTGTCACGACTCTTACGTTTTAAAACCTCAAAGGAAGTTAAGTTCGTTCGTCTTTTAAGAGAGATCTTGGAGGAATTTATGAAGACTTGGATTCGCAGCGCCCTCGTGGCGTCTATTGTCGCGTCGTCCCATGCCTATGCGGCTGAAAACGGCGTCAACTACGACCCTGCGCACAGCGGCGCTTACCTGGCGGCGCAGAAGGCCAATGACTTCGCGACGATGAAGAAGGTCGTCGGCGACGATCTCACCCAGATCAGGACGCTGGGCTTTTCGCGCGTCAAGACATTCTACTCGACCTATTGCACGATCAACGGGCAGCAATGCGTCAGCATCGCCGAGTTGGCGTCGGCGAGAAACATGCGCCTGATGCTCGGCGTTTTCGAATTTCCCGATCATCCTGACTGGACACAGTCGCAGATCAGCGCCGCCGTCGACGCTAATTTCCGCTACCCCGGAACGGTCATCGCATTCGTCGTCGGCAATGAAGACATGTTCGATTGGCAAGGCAATCCGCAGCCGGCGATGCAACAGCGAATCGTGGCCGACATGAACACGCTCAGGAGTAAGACCAACAACAAGGTTGTGGTGACGACGGCGCAACGCGCGCCGGATTGGAATCGCCTCGTCGCAAGCGATCCTCAAAAAGTGTTGCAGAACGTCCCCGTCATCGGCGCGAATATCTATCCGTTCTGGGGCGGCTCGCCCGAGAAGGTCAACGGCAGGAGCGTCGCAAACGACATTCAGGCCACTGTTACAGGCTTAGCGGGCAAAACCGCGAAGCCGGTCATCGTCACCGAGGAAGGCTGGCCGAGCTGTGGAAACAACGCCGGCATGAAGGACATGAACATCGAGTCGGAAATTGATTATTTCAGCACGTGGAAAACGCGCCCGCAGAACTTCGACAGTTATTATTTCGCCGCTTACGACAAACAATCCGGCGGCGGCTGTCCGAACAACGACGACGCCGACAGGCACTTCGGCTTGTGCAGCGAATCCGGCTTAACGAAAGACGCCCGGCTGATGAACTGCAAATAGCGGCGCTCCGGCGCGCGCCAAAGCGCGATGGCGATCCTTCGTCGCGGGGACGACATTGTCCCCCGACAGCCGACGAATCGAAACCTATTCGACCGCTTCGGCTTTGACGAAATTCCAGGACGCCGTGTCGACGATCCTGTTTTCGCGACTCTCATTGCTGAGCTTGGCGCAGGTGCCTTCGACCGCTGTGACGGTCCATAGATCGATCTCTTCGTCCCAGGCGCCTTCGCAATTCACAAGCGTCGTGACTTTATAAATTTTGCCGGCCTCAAGCATATTGCTGTCCTTTGCTGAACGATCCCCTCGGGCGATACGGCATTGGCTCAACGCGACGACTCTTCATCGTCGTCAAGAAACAGGCAAAATTAGGGAAAGCTGCGGGCGACACGTAGGATAGCGCGCGCCAATTCTTAAGTTTACGGTGTGTTAACGCCGCAGCGCATGTAAAGCGGGACGCACAGCGGCAGATCCGGCGGATGCGCGCGCCAGACCCCCTCCAACTCGCGATCGACGAGCGCCAGCGGATCGCGGCCATAATGCAGTCTGTATTTCTCGACCGCGGACCAGGTCTTGAGAAAGCTCACGAACTCGCTTTTTGATCGGGCGATGGGCGTCTGAAACAGCGGGCAATCGATCTCCTTGAACGGAAACGGCAGGGTCTCGTAGCGATTGAAATAGAGCGCCGAATTCTCCGCCCAGAAGGGGCCAAGAATATCCTCCTTCAGCCTGCGCAAGATTAAATCGAGCGGCTCGACATGCGTTCGCGGCCAGTCATAGGTCCATGCCGCGATGATCCCCTCGGCGCGCAAGGCGCGCCGCGCGTTCGCGTAAAAACTCGGCAGGTCGAACCAGTGGATCGAACAGGCGCAGGCGATGAGATCGACCTCGCCGCGCAGGCCGAGATCATCTTCCGCGCGCGCCAGACGATAATCGACATTGGGCTCCTTTGGCGCGAGCGCCAGCTGCCGGGGATCGGGGTCCGTCGCGAGCACGCGCGTGAAATGGCGCGACAGTCCGAGCGCCGCCTGCCCGCTCCCCGCGCCGCAATCCCAGGCGAGACGATCCTGTTTCGCGACGCTTGCGAGCCACGCGAAAAGCGCGTCGGGATAATGCGGGCGAAAGGAGCGATAGTCGCCCGCGTTGTCGCCGAACACCATCGTCTGGCCTGCATTCATTGCGGCGGCCTCACTTCGTCTTGAACATGCGACGCGGGCCCGAGACCTTTTTGCGTCAGCCACAACGCCGCGGCGCGATCATGCCAGGGCGTCAGGCTGCCGACGCCATGAAAACCCATGTGTCCCCCGCCCTGCGTCAGCGCCGCCTCGATCATCGGCAGAGTCGACCAGTCGATCGCCGCATAACTCTCCGCCGGCACCCAAGGGTCGTCGAGCGCATGCAGGATCAGCGTCGGCAGCCTCGCGCCGGCGAGGAAATTCTTCGCGGCGTTGGATTCGTAATAGTCCGGCGCGCCCCGATAGCCGAAATGCGGCGCGACGAAGCGATCGTCGAATTCGTAAAGCGTGCGGGCGCCGGCGATCGCGGCGCGCTCGGCGGCGGTGAGCGCGGCGCTCGGCGCCAGCGCTTCGCGTTTCATCTCATCCAGCATGTATCGATGATAGACGAAATTGCGCGGCGCCATCAGCCGGGCGCAGGACGCGGCGAGGTCGATCGGCGTCGACACGGCGACGGCGGCGAGAACCGGCAGCTGATGGCCGCCCTCGCCCACAAATTTCAGCACGAGATTGCCGCCGAGCGAATTGCCGATGAGCACGATGCCGCGACTGACAAGTTCCGCCGGCAGCCCGCGCAGCGCCGCGACGAGATCCTCGGTCTTGCCGGCGTGGTAGCGCCCGCCGGAGGTGGCGCGCGAGGGCGCGGCGCCGCGCAGATTGAGGCGCAGCACCGGCCAGCCTTGGCTCACGAGATAGCGCGCCGTGGCGATTCCATGCCGGCTGGATTCGGAGCCGGCGAGCCCATGCGTCAGAACGATGAGCGGCGCGTTTGTCTCCACGCCCGGTCGATCAAGCCGCGCCGCGAGACGATCGCCGTCCGGCATGGGAAGCAGCAGCCGCTCGCCGCCGGGAAGCTCCGGCGGTCCGCCGATGATGATGTTGCGCAACGTCTGCAGATCGCCGCCGAACCACGGCGCCCGCTCGCGGAAGGGGGGGAGCGGCTCCGAAACGGGAAGTTCAACAGGCATGATGTTTGATGTCTCTAAGGAACAGTTTCATCGTCTCTTCTATTAATCCGTGCGCCCGCGCCATCTATCGAGAACACCGACTTTCAAAAGACCCGCACGCGAAGTCCTTGATAAGTGTGCAAAGGACGGAGCGCGCCGCCACCATCATTCAAATGCCGTTCTCAGATCGGGTCTGAAAGCATATTTTGACGGAGCATAGGGTAGCGCCCGCGCGAGCGGCAGCTTGGGATCGCGTGACAGTGGAAGATTGAGGACCATGTTCCGTAGCACGATGAACGCAGATGCGCCGTCCACAGTGATTTTAAAAGGTTCGCTCCAATATTCTCGATTGCCTTCCTCGTAGCTCCGGAGGCGTTCGCCTGCTAGCACCACCTGACAAGAAAGTGGCACGTCCCTGAGAAACGAGTTTGGATGAAAGAATTGGTTTCTCATAAGCAAGCCACTAGGCAGAAGCGCGATCTGATATCCGAACTGTCGAAATAGCGCGAGATACCCTGCTGAGAACAAAGCTATCTGGTGACGTGAGTTAAGCTGCTTCCTTTGAAAGTCGGCTCGAATGAGGTCGCGAAGGGAGGCGTCGTAGAATTTGCCCTTCCAGCTATTGCAACCGTGCCCAGGTATTTTTCTTCCTTTGATGACAAGAGGTTTTCGACACATCAGGGTCATTCCGCTGCGCTCGTTTCGCGGGACAGCATCACGCACATCTAAAGGATCACATGCTAAAGCCTGCTGCGGAATGATATGCTCCAATGAGAATTCGTCGAACCTAAGTGGCCGACAACAAGCAGGACACAGCAGCAAGTCATTATCTGCGAACCACGGAACCAACGACTTCAAATCGTGCCGCATCTGATGCCAGAGTTTTGCCTTCAGGTCGGGTAGGTCAATCATGTTCATTGAACGGCAGCCGTGCAGAGGGCTTTGCCCAAAGATTAGGGAAGGCGGCGACAGAATTCGACTACCTCTAAACGTTTCCGACCGATCCCTTAACCGAGCGTCGCGGACCTTGCCCGAGGGTGATCGAAACTCTTTCCTTTTCCTACCGCATTCTGGTATCGACATCGCTATTTGACCGGGATTAGGTGAGATCAACCGGCCGTAGGCGGGAATTTGGCCTTCGAATGCGGGTTTCGCCGCATCGGCGCGGTTCGGCTTTTCTTCTTTGGCGTATCGGCCGGCCGCCCTCTCAATACATTCATGTATCGAAAAATCCCCGATTTCGAGGGTGTCCGCTCCCGCGAAAATCGGTCCGCCACGGCTGCCGGCATGTTCCCGAGAGGCATTTTCCCGAAAATTGATCTAACAAAATCAGCTACGTCCGTATCGATTTCCCACCATGGACGCCGGAATAGAGGGACAGAAGCGGCCGCTTGAGCCTCGCCGCAGCGACGGCGGGCCGTCAGCAGCTCCTCGTATTCCGCGAGGGGGATGGTCACCATGGCGACATCGCCCACGTTCGCCGCGCCAAGCGGAAGAGCGCCTTTTCCCGTGGTTTTAGTCACCTCAAAAGCCTCTTCAAAGCCTCTCGGAGGCGCGCCCAGGGTCGCGTTCAGCCTATGTCATCCAGGGCGTTGTCACTTCGACGCCACCAGCCTGCCGTTCTCGGAGTCCCACTGAATTCCTAGCCGGGACATGACGCGATGTTGCGCGGAGCAGACATCGGTCGGGAGCCCGGCGGCGCTCGCCTGCGCCATCTCCTTTCGGAACTCAGCCGCCAATTCGAGACCGCTCCATTCTTCCGGACGCTGCGTCGCCTGCGGTCCGGCCGCGCTCGCCACCAGCCTGCCGTTCTCCGAGTCCCACTCAATTCCCAGCCGGGACATGACGCGATGTTGCACGGAGCAGACATCGATCGGGAGCCCGGCGGCGCTCGCCTGCGCCATCTCCTTTGCGAACTCAGCCGCCAATTCGAGACCGCTCCATTCTTCGGGACGCTGCGTCGCCTGCGGTCCGGCCGCGCTCGCCACCAGCCTGCCGTTCTCCGAGTCCCACTCAATTCCCAGCCGGGACATGACGCGATGTTGCACGGAGCAGACATCGGTCGGGAGCCCGGCGGCGCTCGCCTGCGCCATGTCCTTTCGGAACTCAGCCGCCAGTTCGAGAGCACTCCAATTTTCGGGACGCTGCGTCGCCTGCGGCCCGGCCGCGCTCGCCACCAGCCTGCCGTTCTCCGAGTCCCACTCAATTCCCAACCGGGACATGACGCGATGTTGCACGGAGCAGACATCGGTCGGGAGCCCGGCGGCGCTCGCCTGCGCCCTCTCCTTTGCGAACTCAGCCGCCAGTTCTAGAGCGCTCCAATCTTCGGGACGCTACGTCGCCTGCGGTCCGGCCGCGCTCGCCACCAGCCTGCCGTTCTCCGAGTCCCACTCCAATCCTAACCAGGACATGACGCGATGTTGCACGGAGCAGACATCGGTCGGGAGCCCGGCGGCGCTCGCCTGCGCCGTCTCCTTTCGGAACTCAGCCGCCAGTTCGAGAGCGCTCCAATCCTCGGGGCGCTTCGTCGCTTGTGCGCTCAACTTATTGGCCCGTGTCACCGGGAGGGAAACGCTTGCGCGCAGGGCCGAGCGCGCTGTGGCCGGCGCGCCTTCGAGCCTCACGCCGCCTTCAGGAAAGAGTTTGCCAAGCACATAATTGGCGTGTTTGTCGACACTTTCAGCTGCGGAACTCCGGATATACGACGCGTCGGGCGTAATCCCGGCGGCGAGCAAATCTCTTTCAGTTCGCCATATCTCCAAGAGAAAGAGCTCGTCCCGGTTCACTCGACCGATGCTGGATAATTGCTTCACGCGATAATTCAACAAGTCAGAAACCGCGGAGAGCCGAGCGTCGCTCGAATTTCCTACCGCCTTGGGTTGATAGCCGCGCTCCTCCGGCGCCGCGTCATTTCCGACGGCGCGCGATCTAAGCAATGGCATGGGACGTCGAACAAGAGAGATCGACTTGAGGCGCTTTACCTTTCCGCCCTGATCGCTGAAAAAGGTCGGCGACACGCTGGTCAGCCTCATGTCGTTGATGATTTGCAATGCGTCAGGCTGCCAATCGATTTTCGCCTCCAATTTTCCGGTGTTTATGCGAAGCTCGACAATCTCGCCGATCGGCGCCGACGTAACGTCCTCACCATTGTCGATTTGAATATCCGGGCGATGTTCAATGTTTACCGGAAATTCGCGATAATCAGGATCGTCGCTGCGCCGCGCCGCCGTGAATGCGTCGCAGATCGCCTTTCCATCGATGTAGAAGATATCCTCCGTTTGCGTCTCGACGAAGCCCAGGGCGGCAAAGACGACAACCCACTCGGGCAAAGGCTTCGTCCGCGGCATCGGCGTCGCGATCATTGCATAAATGATGTCTTCCATCTTGGCGGCAAGCGAAGCGCCGTGCGTCGTTTGCGCGGCAGCGAGCGCGCGCTGGTTCGCGAGCGCGGGTGCCGTGACAAGCGCAACTGCGCGCAACCACTTCGTCTTTCCTTCAGGCGTATGGAAAAAATCGGGGGAAACGAAGCGATGCGTTCGCTTGCGTAAGACCTCCCTGCCTTGGTCCAGCCAATCGACTTTGCCCTGAAGTGCGCCATTCTTGACGCTCAGCTCGGTAATCCAACCAACGGCGTCCGCGCGCTCCCCGGTGCTGGCGGCTCTAGGCGTCGAGTGATTTATATCGATCGGAATGTCTAGGCCGTCGGCTTCAAAGCGCTCGATAAGCGCCTGAGCGTCCACGTCGTAACTTCTCCCGTCGCGAGTTGCGATGCGCCCCAGCTGAGGGAAAATCGTAATCCACGTCGGCGGCTCCGCGCCGGCTTTGGGCAGCGGGGCCGAGACGGAAAGCATGGAGTTGTCCTCGATTAGATCATACATCATCGTGATGCGTCCTTTTGCGGCCCGTCTTTGCGCCCTTTGACGTCCTCGCGGCATCCTTGTTGGCCACTCTCATAGCGGCAAGCCGGTAGAGGACTGCGCGGCGACAAATGCCAGTCTGTTTCGCAAGCTCTGAAGTGCTTAGTCCCTGCGACAAGCCGTCTCTGAGCTTTAGGTAAATCAGCTCGTTTCTCGCCGTCGGAACGTCGAAATATTCGCCGAAGCCGCCGATCGTCTCGACGACTTTCAAGGCGCATTCGAGCCCAAGCAGAACAACTAATGGATGTTGGCGGCGCCGACGAAGCGTCTTCAAAGCGGGGAGATATAGCCGCCGACCGCCGAACTCGCGCGCGATCGCGATTGCCGCGTCTATGCCCGCCGCATCGGCGATGGCTTGCAGTCGTCCAGGGAGCTTTTGGGCTTCGCGCTTTTTCGTCGGCTTCGGCACGGGCGCTTCGCATTCCTGCGTAACTCTTCTTCGGCACGCGTCGACGAGGAAAAATAGCTCCGACGTTCGATCGCTCGCTTCAGCGTGAAAGGTTTCACATGGTGAAACCTTTCCTCCTCTCGTCACGAGAATAGGCGGGATGCGCTGGACCGCTGGCTACGAAGATTTTCTGGCGAGCGCCGTAGAAGCACCAGCTCGTTCATTGCGCAATTTGGCGCGGATGTTTTGAATTGTTCGCTGATGCAAACCGGAGCCGCGTGCAGCTTCCTTCAGGCTCGCGCCCTTGTCTAGCAGTTCTATTGCCTGGCGGCGCGCCTTCTCACGTGAGCCGGCTTGCCCGAGAGGCAACGTGATTTTCACGCCATGATGGGCGCGCCGCCCATCGCCTTCGATACGCGCAGCAAAATAGGCGCAGAGCCCATCGGTCGCCTCACGCCCAATCGATCGCACGAGCCAATGATCGTTCGGCGCGTGTGCCGGAATATATATCTCGCATCCGCCCCATTCGGCCGCGAGTTTCATGGTCGCATAAAGCCCGATAACAGTTGCGATCTCGGCTTGCAGGGGCGGAAGGAAGGAATAGTCTTCGGACATGCGTATGTCGTCTCTAGCCGCCTAAGCGAGAGCGACGGGTTGCCGCTGTCCTTCCGACAAGCGCGAAGCGAACGCCTAGGCGCGCCGACAGTGCTGAAAGGGTGAACGATTTCACAGGGTGAAGAATTTCACCCGACCCTCTGCCGCCAATCAAGTAGCAGGGTGCGCGGATGGGCTTGGGCGAAAAACGGGGAGTGGGTCAGTTTGAATTTCCGCTTTGCGCCAAAAATGGACATTCGTCCGTATAGTGCAGCGGCGGGCCGAATTTCGTTAAACGCATTTAGAAGTCGGCTTTTCTCTTCTCCCATCTGTGTCGCCGAACCGGGAATTCGTCCGTATCGAATACGACGCGTTTCACACGATGCACCTTGATGCTGTCACTTAAGATGCGAAGAGTCACTCCGCGTAGGTCGGAATCGACCGCCTCCCAGGGCATCGTTGCTATCGCGGCGAAATCAGGCCATGGGTGGTCCTTCTCCTTCTTCTCCGTTTCCATGGGCACCGGTGGGACCTCCTCGATCACCGAGTAATCGTGTTCCCATCCGTCCTCCCCGAGTTGTCCGGTCCGCGCAGTGATCTCCGCGCCCTTGGGGATGTCCATGGCTGCAACGCGTGCCGATTTTTGAAACAGCACGACATTGAGAACATCACCGGCAACCTGAACCGACGGAAAGAGTATCCCGTCGACGGACAAGGAGGATTCCGTCGCTAAGAAATCGGCGATAGCTTGCGTCGCAAGATACTCGAACGGCTCGTCGTCCGGCATCACGGGCTGCGTGATGCGTCGGCTCAGCGACCGCAAGAATTGTGCGCGCTCCAGACGGGCTGCGAAGCCAAAATCGAAGATGCTACCCGAAAGCCGCACATCCTTCAGGGCTGTCAAATCAAGGAGCCGCAGCTTCCGGATGATCTCGAGTTGCGCGACGGCGACCCGGCTACCGACGGGTGGGCGTACTTCCGCAATAGCCGCTATCGGATCGTTAGCGCCGTAGAACACAGATATGCCGCGCGCATTCATGCGCCCTGCTGCGGCCAAAAACGCAGGAGGGGGGCCGAGGTGCTGATCTGGCCTACCGAGTGCGGCTTCGAGCTTGTCGTCGGATTGGAAGACGCGTGCACGAAACAGTCTATGGAAATCTGTTCCCGGCCCTGCATCGACGACCAGCGGTCGGCCATCATGCGTGCGCAGTCCGTCAATGCGATCGAACACTGATGCCAAGTGTGAGGCCGCGGTGCGACTAAAGAAGCGCGCTTCAGTTTTTAGAGCGTTCTCGAAGTTACGCCATTCCTCTTGCCAAGCGTCATCGCTTACTTGCTTCTCCTCATAGTAGCTCTCATCGGCGAATTCTGTCTCTTCGCCCATCGCAGCGCTGTCAAAGTCGCTATGCTCATCCTCTAGAATCGCCTGGACGTCTTGAGCCGCCTCTTCCGGAATTTCAGCAGCGTTCATGATCGCGTAGACAACCGGTTCGCCATGCCGTTCCCATTCGTAGTTCGACTCTCGATCTCGCAATAGGGTATATTCCCAGTCGTCGGGCTGATCCGACGTCCGGAAGTAGTGCTGCTCGAACGCCGTCTGGATGCGCTCGGCAATATCACCGACGCTGTAGGAGCGACGCATCTTGCGGCAATAGCTGCACTTTGCCCGCTTACCATTGGAGCGAACTTCATCGCTTAGGTAGCGCTCGCCGATGCAAGCAAAGCACATCCGCTTCGCTTTCAACTCGTCGATATCCTCTGAATGCACAGAGCCTCCTCCGCCTTTTCTGGGGATAGATTCTCTAAGACGCCGCCCGGCGCCCGAACGGTCTCGGTTCCAAGTTTCCCCTCGGGCCACAGACCGAACAATACACCCTCAGAAATCATGAAATAAATTCGAGTCTCGGTGAATGGCGAAAAAAGGTTCAAAAACTCGCGTTCCCGCAAGGCGAGGAAGCGCCAGAAGCGGACGATCCGTCCGACCTTGTTGCAGTAACAGCCTCCGGTGGAAGCTCAAGCCAAACTGCCGGACGTGACTAAATGACCACAGCGGCCGCCTCACTTCGGATCGAAGAACGGCGTGGGATCGACCGGGCGGATGATGCGGACGGCGTACCGCGCTCTGGTGATGCCGACCCGAAGCACACGGCGGCTGTTCTCGTATTTGGGCGCCTCATCTTCCTTCAGGAGCGCGCCTCCACGATATCCCTCCACGATGACGACGGCATCAAACTCCTTACCTTTGGATTTATGGATGGTCATCAGGATGCATCCGCGAGGAGGGCGATCAGCACCAACAAGTCGCTGCTGATCGAGGATAGCGGTGACACGCTCGACCGCGCCGGCGTATGTCGCAGTTCGCGCCCAGAGTTCGCTCAATGCCATCGCGATCGGATCGCCGGCTTTCGAGAGGCGGACCATTGCGGCTTGAACCGCGATAGCTCTGAGGTCGTCATGGCCGGTGCAATGCTGGCGGGCTAGGCGCCAATCGCTGACAGGGTCGCCGGTGCATGCTCTCTGATATTGCGCTAGATGGTTCGGTCCAGATGCGCGGATCGGCTTGTCCCTCCGTAGCGAATCGATTGCGGCCGTCATCCTGGCGGCGCGGTCGCCGGCCGTCTTGGCTCCGAGGGCATTTTGCTGTTCGCACCAATCCTTTTTCAGGAGCCAAAAATCGGCCACACGCCGCAGCGCTGCTGTCCGGGATGCGACCGAATAGGCGGAGGTCTGCTCGAGCAACGCGGCCGTAACGAGGGCCGCCGCGGATGATTGCTCACCGTCCCAGACAACGTCGTGGCTGATGGGGGAGAGCGCGTTCTTCCCGAAATTATGAGAGGTCGAGAGCAGCTCGGAGATGTCCGCTACGAGATCGTTGCTCGTCGCCAAGACCGCCACGCAAGGCTCTGCCACGCCGCGCCGGGCCAAATCAGCGAACGCCTGACCCACATAAAAGTGGACCGTGGAATTGAACATGTTCTGGAAGCGCTCGTAGGTCGTGACGATGACATCTTTTGATCGCCCCGGCGCTTTCGCCGTTACCACCGCGTTAGCGAAGCGCAGCACGTCCGACGTCGGGCTACGGAAATTGTCCGCCTCCAGGTCGGCCTCGAGTAACTTGATACCTCGGCGTAGGATATCGAGGCGATCGGTGCGGACGCCCTTGCGGAAATCGTAGATCCGCTGCTCCGGATCGGCGAGGAAGACGCTCTTGGTGGCTTCGGCGAGCGCCTGTACCAGGCGCCATTGATCGTCATCTGTGTCTTGAAATTCGTCGAGGATGATAAGCGGGTGAATGTCGGCGATGCCGTCGCGAATATGCCTGCTTTCCTCGATCAGGCGAGCGGCGGCATGGGCAAACGCGTCAAAGGATGCTTGGCTTTCCTCGTCGAGAAGGCGACGACGTTCTACTTCCCAGTCGCCCTCGAATTGCGTTCGCATCATTCCTTCCTGCCCGGGAGAGATCATGGCAATCGGCGAGCCGCGGAGCACTCGACCATGTCCCTTCAGGAGTTCCCAGCAGAACGAGTGATAGGTTCTGACCTCGATCCTCGACAGCTCCTCCCGGCTCAGGACGGTCTTGCAGCGCGTGATGATCTGGTGCACGGCCGCGCGAGAGAAGCTCAAGAAAAGTGCCGTTTGACCGGGCTTCATCGCTGGCATTCCGGCCTGTGCCTTCAGGATCGCGAGGGTAGTCTTTCCCGCGCCCGGTCCGCCCAATACGAGGACGTGCCCCGGCTCGTCGAGCACCGATCTGCGCTGGTCGTTCAGGACGAAGGTCATCCGGGCTTGCCCTCGTCGTCTGCGTCGTCGTCGCCATCCAGTGGCGGAAGTCTCAAGAGCGCGTTCACGCGCTGCAGAAACTCGGTAATCGTCTTGGGGAGCTCGGCCAACGATTGGCAGCACTCGATCAGGTGGGCCGCGTAACCATCCCCTTTGCGGTCTG
The DNA here is from genome assembly GCF_003855495.1 of Methylocystis rosea. NCBI lineage: Bacteria > Pseudomonadati > Pseudomonadota > Alphaproteobacteria > Hyphomicrobiales > Methylocystaceae > Methylocystis > Methylocystis rosea. Next base: position 2,224,953 of record NZ_CP034086.1, read on the forward strand.
CGAGCACGACGTAGGTAAGCTTTCTGACCGCATCGTCGTCGGCGCCGGCCATCAGCTTGCCACGGTGTTGCGGATAGTCGGGCCACTCCGCGACCGCCGATAGAAACCGTCTTTGCGCGTCGACCGCGACCTCGGCGACCAGCAGCGCCTCAATCCCCTTGTAGGTCGTCTGGCAGTTCTCCGAATACAGGGCGAGATTTGCCGTTTGCTCCGCGGTCCATTCTTTTTTCGGCAGATCATGGAACGCGAAGAACGCCTTTCGCAGGCTCCCTAAAGCGGGTCCCCATTTGGGGATTTCACCGTGGGCTCCTGCCTCGAAGACGGAGATGCCGGTCAGGTCGAAGGGGTCATACGCGTTTTCCGGGCTATGAGCTTCCAGCGCGCGCGATGTCGCGATCAGAGTCGCAACCTCGGTCGCGCCTTCCGCGACAATGACACCGCGCGCGAGGATTGCTTCTGCAAGCTGAAGCTTTCGCTGGCGCACCGCCTTGAACTTGATCCCCTCCGTCGGAATCGCGGTGCTCGAGAGACGATGGTTCGTATCGCGGTCGATTGCGAGGATCTGCGTGACCTCGAATTCGTCGATGACGTGCGACGAGTGCGAGGTGACGATCGCCTGGCCCATCTTCTTGAGAAGGTAACGGGTGAGCCGACGCTGCGAGTGCGGGGGCAACGCGATCTCCGGTTCCTCCATCGAGAAGATGACGGAGTCGTTTCCGCGAAGATCGGCAATGTGGGTCAGAAGCGAGAAAACAAGCGTGTTGATCGACCCCGTGCCCAATCTGTGGAACGGGACGGCGTATTCACTCCCCTTGGACCGCACAAAGAACTGAATAACCTCCCTCAGATTCTCGCGCGTGAGATCCGATGCGAAGAACGCTGTCGCATCATCCTCGTCTGCTATCCCAATGAAGCGCTGCATCCGTTTTCGGACTTGCTCGCGGATCGCCTTGAGTTGCGGGATGGAGCCGACGGGCGGTTCAAACGACTTCAGACGTTTGACGGTATCCTCCCACATCGACTCGCGGCCCTTGTCGCCGAGCCGAAGAATCGTATCCAGCAGGGAGCCTCGTTCAAGACTTAACGCTCTACGGCCGGTGCGGAGCGTTCGCAGATAGATGAAGCCGCATGCCTGCTTCCAATCGCGACCGAACGATTCTAGCCCGATGCCCGGTGTGGGATCATCCGGTTCGTCCGGGCTCTCCTTGGTGGGATGGGAGAAGAACGTCTTCCCCTCAAAATCGTCGGTCTTTCGATCGTACCAGCCGAGAAAGGTGATCGGGAGTGCGCGAACGACGCCGGGGATGTCAGTGTCGGATGGTGTCGAACCGTCGACATCGACGAAACCCTTTTTCTCTTCGCTCCAGGGTCTGGTCTTGTGAAAGAGTTTCCGACGCATATCCTCTGGCAGATCGATCAACACGACTTCAATCTTGATGACGACGAGATTGCCGGCATCGTCTAAATACCGACCATTGTGAAAGTCGTGTTCGTCGACGATTGGTCGACGGAATAGTCGTTCCGCGCCTAGAACTAGGTCGAGCGCCTCGCAGACCGTCGATTTGCCGACGTTGTTCGTTCCGACGAGCAACGTATGCCCCGGAAAGTCGACTGTGCCGTGGGCGACACCACGAAAATTTTCGATGGTGATTTTTCTGACGCGCATCGCACCCCGATTTCCCGCCTAATTTTGTCTCGCAATCCGTCGAAAGGTGTAACTGCGATGTTTGCGCGTCGTCAAATGTTAGCCGCGGAAACCCAAGGCTAGCTCTTGATGAGAAGTGCTGCTCGACCGGGGGCTCAAAGCTTTCTTGCAGGCTGCACCTGCGAAAGTTGGCTTGGGGTCCCAGAGCGGAAATCAAATTGACGGGAAAACGCCACGTGTTGAAAGACGGCCGCCTGAAGGGCCGTCAGGCCTCGTGACGGCGCAAAAATCGTGTGGCGGGGCAATCGCCTGCGGAGGGCGCCAGCGTCCTCCCCGTCACGCCTTCCAAAGTAATGATGGCGGTTCGAAATTGTTATGGGCCGGTCACGACCGGCCGTCCCTCCATCCGATAAAATCGACGTTAAAGCACCATTGAACGCCGTGGGCGCGTTTTTCGAAACCACGCGGGTGGAAGCAGTGGATTTTTGGTTTGGGGCGCCAGAGGGCCGTTTCTGCGAAGATCGCGCTCGCGCGTTGAAGAAGGCGACTGGAAGCTATATTCGGCGATCGCGACGGCGCAAAATCGAGCAGCCGGGCAATGCGCCCGCGGAGGGTTCAGGCGTCCTCCCCGTCACGCCTCTCGAAATAATGGCGATTTTCGCCAGACGCGCACGCTGATCGAACGTTAGATGGGCCGTTTCTTGCGCTTGGCTTGTCGAACGGACCGGAGAGGCGCATCAATAGGCTGCGACGGCCCGGAATCGGTAGTGGCAGGCGACAAAGCCCATGGAGCGTCACGTACTCCCCGGCGCAGTCAGACTAGTATACCTCTGACCTTTCCGGCCGGCGCTGCCATAGTGCGCCGCGTCGGCCGGTCGACATTGGCTCCTAGTCGGCCGCCTGAACCTCTCCCGACGCCAAAGCGCCGGGTTGCTCCGCCTTCGCCACCCCGATCAGACCGCCATCGGAGTCAAGGATCATAAGGCGTGTGAGATGTCCGACTTTCGGGATGAAGACGGTCACTCTTTCGCCGTGGAGTGGCTGCATCGCCGCGCAGCTCCAGAAACGCCCGTCGAAGCGCACGCCGCCATGCTCGACGGTGCTAAACTCCTTTAGAAAGGATGCATAGATCGGCCTTCGCGAAGGATCAGGCGCCACGCCCTTCTCGGCGGCGTCCAGGATCTCTGCAGCCGCCAATGTGGCTTCGACTACGTCGAGTTCGCCCGCTGGCGAGTTGCCGGCTTCGATCGCCAGATGGGTGATGCCGCGGCCGAGCGCGGCCGATGCGCAAAGAAGCGTTGTGGCGTCTTGCTTCGACGCAGGCACCGCGTCGAGCGCGGCGATGATCTGGCCAAAGCCGCAAAGATCGGACAGCGCTGCGCGCGTGTAGCGAGCATCGGCGGATAGTTGAAACGGCTCGGACGCTTCAATCGAAAGCCAGACGATGCGCCGCCCAATCGCCGTGACTCCTCGCAAGAGAACGTCGGCGTCGGCTTTGTCGTCTGGAACGCTGTCCAGCGCGTCGAGAATGTCGCCAAGATAGCCGATGTCGGCGAGCGCCTCATTGGCATGATGTTTCAGTTCGCTCATGTTGAAAGGCCTTGTCTTTGGGAGTGAAATCGAAACGCCCATTGTGGACAGCGTCACGCCGAAGGGCGCGCTTTTGCGAGCTTCTTTCGGACGGGCGTTTGCGGCTTTGCGGCGCGGCCGTTAGCTTTCCGCGCTTTCGTTCGGCTGGGCTTCGCCTTCAATCGTTCAGCCTCGGCCGCATCCTCCAAAAACCCTTCGAAAAACACTTCCTTGTCCTGGAATATCTCCGTCTCCAAAAGCAGCCGTCGTATGTCCGCAAGGATTTTGTCGAACTCAAATGTTCTGGCGTAGGCGTGGCGGACGTCGAGGTTCTCCAATTTCATGTCGTGGCGAAGCGCGCCCACTCTGCCCTCAAGATGTTCGGCATTGTCGAGCAACCTCTTGATAACCGTCTCATGCCATAGATGCTTGAGATGTTGAGTGCGTTCGTCGTAATCTCTCATCGATCGTATGCTGCTCATGGACTTCACCTGTCTGTCGTGGTTTACGATCATGCGAGGCGGGCGTAGCAGCGCCCGTCTCGCGCCTTCCAAGTCGCAAAGCTTGCGACTTGATCTCTTCCGCCGAAAAACGTTGCAAAGACTGCGACTATTTCCTGCGCGGCGATTTCCCGCTCAACTATTGCTTCGTGCTTGACGACTGGATTTCTGCCTGCACATCGCTTCGAAAGCGACGCCGTGCTCTAAGTGGAACTTGGCTATATGCGTGATCGTCTCGAACATCCGCCGACATAAGTCGCAGCCCTACGGTCACCGCTTCATTGTTGATTTCTCGAATTGCGCTTATGGTCACGCTTTGCGGGCCGATGATATCGACGAGCCTTTCCTTGCTGAGCGAAAGAAGCTCTTCGCGTGTGAAAATCGGTCCTTGCGTCATCAAGCACTCCGATCTGAGGACTGGTCAGCTGTTTCAGCCATGCGCCGGATCATGGCGCGAAGACCGTTGATCGCCTTTCCGGCCGCATCCAACGAAAGAAAGCGGAGCGCCGAAACACCGTAGGAACGTTCGATCCAGGCGTTGAGCGCTTTTTCGGAACCGTCGATCGTCGACCATTCCTCCCAAAGCTTGCGGATCACCGCGACCTGTTTTGGTGTCGCCATCCCTCGCCGCGCGCCGAAGCTGGTCGCGGACGTGTGCCTGAACCCAAGCCGCTTCGCCTCCCTGACAAACGCGTTCAATCCCACATTGTCGAGGTCTTTCGCGCTCTCGACGCCGGCCGCCTCACGCAAGAGATGTCGATAGGTTTCCTCATCGAGGGCGAGTTGTCGCTTGACGATCTGAACGAGCCTTAGCTGCTTTGCGTTCAACATTCCGCTACTCCGCTGCTCCGTTCGCTTTCGGGGCTCTCACGCGGCCATACGAGCGCGCTTTACAAATCATCGTCATCCCGCGCGAGCATTCGCAGGCCACGCTTCTTTTTGAGAAAGGCGGCGGCTTCGCGGATTTCATTTGAACCGATATCGCTTCCGGCTGACCCGGCGCGCGCAGCGGACAGCATTTCGACAAGCTCGCGAATCGACTGCTTGGCGGCGAACTGGATGCAGGCTTGCAAAGCTTCTTGTCCGACGACCCCGTAGGCGACCGCAATGGCCTTATGATCTTCTTCAGAGGCTTCGCCGACGATAAATTGCCGCCCACAACGGCTCTCAATTTGATCAAGATTGCCGGCTTTGGCGCGCGATCGCTTCAAGAGCTTGTCATTGCCGCAGAAGACGACGGGCAGACCGTGCCGGTAGGGAAAATCTGAGACTTCCTGCAAAACAGAAAGGTCGATCTTGTGCGCCTCGTCGACGACCAGGAAATCGCCCATGGCTTGCCACGCGGTGAGAAATTCTTCGATCGCTTCGAAAGCCGCCTTGCAGGAACTCGCATTGCTGAAATGCGAGCCATAGTGGTCACCGAGAATGTCAGCGAGCGAACAAAGCGCCGCGCGTGGCGTCGCGTCGCTGACATTGGCGCGCCAATATATTCCTCGAGCAAACGGGCGGCGCCCGTCGATTTCGCGCAACAAGGTGACCGTCTTGCCCTGGCCCGCCTTGCCTTTGATAACGACGGCGGTCTTGCTCTGTAGGGCGTATTCGACACTCGCGCGCACGCCGCGCGTGATTGTCGTCTCGACGAAGAAATCCTCCCTCACTGCTGTTTGGCTCCTTGAATGCGGCGAATAAAGTCTTCGTCAAACGCCGCCTCACTCTCGCGCGCGGCGTCCTCTCGCGCGCGCTTGACCTTGGGACTTTCCTTCGCCCCACGCGCGATCGCTCGCGCAGAGTCGGAGGCCGTCACGCGCGCGCCGATCGGCGCTGGAAGCATCTTGGGAACGGTATTTGCAAGCGCCAAAACCTCGCCAATGACGTCGATATCTGGCGCCGACCTATCGAGCCTGCGAACCGCTGCGACGCGTTCGCGCTGCTGCTTGGCGCTTGCGCGCGCGCCGGCCGGGTCGAAATAGCGATACTCAACCGCTTCTTCAGCGAAGCCTATGAGGTTGCCGCGCTCGTCTTCGAGCGGCAGGCGGTCCCATTGCTCGAATTTTGGAATGCGCACGGTCACGCGATCGCTGATGCGCTCGCGAAGCTCTCTACACGTCCAAGAGCGTCCGCCGACATCGATGGAACAGTCATTCTTGATGACGCGCGTCTCGCGCGTCGAAAAGGCGGTAAAGAAGGCGTCGGGGTCGACTTCAGTCATATGCCAACCGGCCCCGACGGCCCGGTTGTAGGCTTCGATGGGCGAAAGGCCCTTCAATTGCCCGCGTTGCGGCAGCGCGTGATATTGCATAACGACCGCGCCGATGATTTCTCGGAATTGGCCAAATGTGCCGTTGAAGGGGACGGGCGCCTTGCCGATGTTGGCGACTTTGGATTTCATGCGATCGCCGCCGATATAGCCCGGAATTTTTGCGAAGAGGTGGCGCAAGATCGCGAAGACGCCTTCAATCGCCTTGGCGCGAGCGTTATACGGTTTCGCGCGGATGAGGACGCGTTCCCCGTCATTGCCCGCGAGCTTCATGGCGTCGGGGATAAACTCGGCAAAGTTATATTCCGAGCCGTTATCGAGATAGAGGGTTTTCGGCAGGCCCCGAGCCGACGCCATCTCCATGAAGCTGGCGATGACATGCGCGTTGCGAATGCCTGTGCCCTTGGGAAGAAAGACGACAGTCATCCACAGGCGCTTCGTCGCAACGTCGAGCCAACAGATCGCCTTTGCGTAGCGCTGAAAACCCTCCACCTCGGGCAACAGAAAATCGAGCGGATGCACGTCGCCGACAATGATATCCATCGGCGCCAGTCCGTCGATCGTGCGACGGATGGCGGGCGCGCTGTCCTGCCATGCTTTCCGGTCTTTCTTGAATTTGGCGACGGCGCGGTATTTGCTCTCCGCCTTGACGATGTGAAGCGGGATGGCACAGGCACCGTTCGGCGGCTCGAAGCCGCGCTCCCTGACGAGCTTCTCAAGGTGACGTTCGGCGTCCAGACGGATCGCGGAAATGCCTTCCGACGCCTTGTGCCAGCCGCGAATGCGAGTTTTCAGCGCTTCCGCAATGGGCTCCAGTTCATTCCCCAACCCGACTTCGCGCACCCAGGCGTCGAATTTCACTGTGACGATCGTGCGTTTCGTCCGGTGATCGCTGCGCTTGGCGCGACACAATGCTCTGACGCCGTTGCATTGATAGTCCGCGAGGAAGCGATTGAGCGAGCGCGTGCTGTAGCGCCGAAATGTGCCCGAGCCCTTGATGTCAGGCAGCGGCCTTCCGCTCCATGCGCGAAGGATGTTCGCGTGGGCGACGGAGCCCGGCTTCGTCGCTTCGACCTCTTCGACAAAACGGGAGAACCAGTCCAGCACCGCAGCGGAGTGGGTTGCAAAGGTTCGCGGCATAACGGGCGTTGAAGGGCCGTTCAAATGGACCTTCAGGCGGTCTTGAACGTCGATTGGAAGGGAGTCGACGCGAACTTGATATTGAACGCCAGCCTTCCCGCCGCGACCGTGCACTTGACGAATGTCCAACTTGGCTCCGCGCCAAGTGCTTGCTTGCCCAGCAACGATCCGGGAAATTGCAATCTCAATCGCTCGCTTCGTTTTACCTGTTGCCTCCGCTATTGCGACTGTCGATACGAATGCATTCATGGCGCGCCATTCGCCTTTTGAAGCGCGGCGGCAACAACACGCTCTCGAAGCAAGTGGGACCGCATCCCGTTCCGATATCCTCGCAGAGAGCGTTCAACGGTTTGCCGATTAAGGGCGTTAGCGATACACCACGCGTTAAGCGTTGTGCCCTGCGCCACGAAACCCGCGCGCACCATCAGATACAAATCTTCTGACGGCGCGACCGTGAGGCGAATGTTGTGCGAAATTTGGCCCATAATTGATGAAAAATACACCTGACGATGCCTATGTCAAGGCTGAGAGTGGAGGGACGCGCACCGTTGAGCATTTGCGGGCCGCTCTGAAGCAAAGACGTGTAAAGCTGACAGACGTAGCGCGTGATCTTAATATTCCATACAGGTCATTGCAGAACTATTTTAATAAAAATGACATGCCGCTTTCGCTGTACGAGCAAATATGTCGGTTCGCGCGCATTCCACGGTCGTATCCGATGGATGGTTGCCGGATGAAGCTTGATGTTGAAAACATAAAGACTGCCCTGGTTGATGTTTTAGGTCAGAAGCTGCCATCAGTGAGCGTCAACACATCGCGGGAAAGCGGAATGAATATCGAAATTGGAAATCCTCCAGCGGAAGATCGCGACTTTAAGTCTCTAAGAGCCGCTGCATCAATGATCGTGCTCTTACTCGACAGCAAGTATGATCGAATCTGTGAAGCCGAGTTAAACGGGCCCTTGGACGACGCATAAGGCAGGCGAGACTTTCGCCAATATGTTCGCCAATCGCCTCGCTGGGCGGGAGGCTTTCGCGAATCCAAATTGCATAATTCATTGTTTTGACGTGTTTTGATAAGTTCTGCGGCCACGCGCGAGTTTCGCCAATAGGTTCGCCAATGTTCCGCAATCTAAGTGGCCTGTTTTTAAATCAGACACGGTTTTGGATGGACAAATAGCGATGTCCGCCGAGGACTAACAATTATGTCCGCTCCAATTCGAACAAAAAAAGAACTTGGCAAAAAGAACAAATCATGCACACTGGAGGTCAGGGTCAAGCGCGCTGTCCCCCTTCTCGCCTTGGCGCGTTTGGCCCCGCCCCTCGCAGCCGCATTGCCGCGCCTAGCTAACCGTGTCAGAAGGAATTTCAGCCGTGAGCCAAGCCAATCTCCGCCTCGTGGAAGGGACGTCCGTGGACAAGACCAAGGCGCTCGACGCCGCGCTGTCGCAGATCGAGCGCGCCTTCGGCAAAGGCTCGATCATGCGGCTCGGCAAGAACCAGAAGGCCGTCGAGATCGAGACGATTTCGACCGGCTCGCTGGGGCTCGACATCGCGCTGGGCGTCGGCGGCCTGCCCCGCGGCCGCGTCGTTGAGATTTACGGGCCGGAATCCTCGGGCAAGACCACCCTCACCCTGCATGTCATCGCCGAGGCGCAGAAATTGGGCGGCGTCTGCGCCTTTGTCGACGCGGAACATGCCCTCGACCCGATCTACGCCCGCAAGCTCGGCGTCAATCTCGAAGATCTCCTGATTTCGCAGCCCGACACCGGCGAGCAGGCGCTTGAGATCACCGACACGCTGGTGCGCTCGGGCGCCGTCGACGTGCTCGTCGTCGATTCGGTCGCGGCGCTGACGCCCCGCGCCGAAATCGAAGGCGAGATGGGCGACGTGCAGCCCGGCCTGCAGGCGCGGCTGATGAGCCAGGCGCTGCGCAAGCTCACCGCCTCGATCGCCCGCTCCAACACGCTCGTCATCTTCATCAATCAGATCCGCATGAAGATCGGCGTAATGTACGGTTCGCCCGAGACGACGACCGGCGGCAATGCGCTGAAATTCTACGCCTCGGTGCGGCTCGACATCCGCCGCATCGGCGCGATCAAGGACCGCGACGAGACGACCGGCAACCAGACCCGCGTCAAAGTGGTCAAGAACAAGGTGGCGCCGCCGTTCAAACAGGTCGAATTCGACATCATGTATGGCGAAGGCGTCTCCAAATTCGGCGAATTGATCGATCTTGGCGTCAAGGCCGGCGTCGTCGAGAAATCGGGCGCCTGGTTCTCCTACGACAGCCAGAGGCTCGGCCAGGGCCGCGAGAACGCCAAGAGCTTTTTGAAGCAAAATCCCGAGGCCGCGCAGCGCATCGAACAGGCGATCCGCGAGAACGCCGGGCTGATCGCCGAGCGTATTCTCGACGCGCCCGATGACAACGAGGCCGGAGAGGCCTAAGCCACCCTACGCGTCGTATGCAATCGCACTTCCGGCGCTGCGCGCGCCGGTGATTTGGAACTGGCGAGGGGGCCTGGCGCCCCCGCGCCATTGCCGTTTCCCCCCGAAACTGTCATATCGCGCAGGACGAAGCGCGCGACGGCGCCGCCTGCCGCAGCCTTCGCCGCAACCTCGGGCCGTCGCCTGTTTCGTTGAAACGAAAAGCCGCTCCAGGTTATTGTTTTAACGCGTCTCCCGCATCGGCGCAGAAGCCGCTTCGGCGACGGGAGCGCATTCGCGAGCCGTGACCGCATGAGTGGCGTCAACCAGATCCGCACCGCCTTCCTCGACTATTTCGCGCACAAGGGGCACGAGAAAGTCGCCTCATCGTCGCTCGTGCCGCACAATGATCCGACGTTGATGTTCACCAACGCCGGCATGGTGCAATTCAAGAACGTCTTCACCGGCGTCGAAAAGCGCGCCTATGCGCGCGCCGCCTCGGCGCAAAAATGCGTGCGCGCCGGCGGCAAGCATAACGACCTCGACAATGTCGGCTACACCGCGCGCCATCACACCTTCTTTGAGATGCTCGGCAATTTCTCCTTCGGCGACTATTTCAAGGAAGGCGCGATCGAGCTTGCCTGGAACCTCATCACGCGCGAATTCGGGCTCAACGTCGATCGGCTGCTCGTCACCGTCTATCACGACGACGACGAGGCCTATGATCTGTGGAAAAAGATCGCCGGCTTCAACGACAGCCGCATCATCCGCATCGCCAGTTCCGACAATTTCTGGAGCATGGGCGATGCCGGCCCCTGCGGCCCCTGCTCGGAGATCTTCTACGACCAGGGCGAGGCGCTCAAAGGCGGTCCGCCCGGCAGTCCGGACGAGGACGGCGACAGATTCCTGGAGTTCTGGAACCTCGTCTTCATGCAATATGAGCAGGTGGCGCCGGGACAACGCGCGCCGCTGCCGCGCCCCTCGATCGACACCGGCATGGGATTGGAGCGCATCGCCGCGCTGATGCAGGGCGTGACCTCCAACTACGACATTGATCTCTTCCGCGCGCTGACCGGCGCGGTCGCCGATTTCACCGGCGCGGCGGTCGACGGCCCGCAGGGCGCGAGCCATCGCGTCATCGCCGACCATCTACGCGCCTCCTCCTTCCTCGTCGCCGACGGCGTCACGCCGTCGAACGAAGGCCGCGGCTATGTGCTGCGCCGAATCATGCGCCGCGCCATGCGGCACGCCCAGCTTCTCGGCGCGAAAGAACCGCTGATGTGGAAGCTGGCGCCGACGCTCGTCGCCGAGATGGGCCAGGCCTATCCGGAGCTCGTGCGCGCGCAGTCGCTCATCGCCGACACGCTGCTTTCCGAAGAGACGCGCTTTCGCGCCACGCTCGCGCGCGGTCTCGCGATCCTCGACGAGGAGACGGCGGCGCTCGGCCAGGGCGACAAGCTCTCCGGCGAAACGGCGTTCAAACTCTATGACACCTACGGCTTCCCGCTCGATCTCACCGAGGACGCCTTGCGTCCGCGCGGCATCGGCGTCGACAAGGAAATCTTCAACGCCGCGATGGAGCGCCAGCGGGCGGACGCGCGCAAGGCCTGGTCCGGCTCCGGCGAAACCGCGACCGAAGCGCTCTGGTTCGCGCTGAAGGAACGTCTCGGCGCGACCGAATTCCTCGGCTATGAAACCGAAAGAAGCGAGGGCGTCGTCACCGCCATCATTCATGACGGCGGCGAGGCCTTTTCGCTGAAGGAAGGCGGGCGCGGCGCGCTGATCCTCAATCAGACGCCCTTCTACGGCGAATCGGGCGGACAGGTCGGCGACGTCGGCGTGATGCGCGCCCGCGGCCTGCGCTTTCGCGTGGAAAACACCGTCAAGAAGCTCGGCGACCTCATCGTTCACGAGGGCGTCGTCGAAGAGGGCGAGATCACGCCCGGCCTCGCGCTCGAGCTCGACGTCGACCACGAGCGCCGCACTCAGTCGCGCGCCAACCATTCGGCCACCCATATTCTGCATGAGGCGCTGCGGCAGGTGCTCGGCGAGCATGTGGCGCAAAGGGGGTCGCTCGTCGCGCCGGATCGGCTGCGCTTCGACTTCACCCATCCCAAGCCGCTCACCGATGAGGAGCTGGCGCGCGTCGAGACGCTCGCCAATGAGATTGTTCAGGACAATGCGCCCGTCGAGACGCGGGTGATGGCCCAGGACGACGCCATCCGCTCCGGCGCGCGCGCGCTCTTTGGCGAAAAATACGGCGACGAAGTGCGCGTCGTCTCGATGGGCCCGGTGAGTCCCGGCGCCGCGCATCCCTTCTCCGTCGAGCTGTGCGGCGGCACGCATGTCGCGCGCACCGGCGACATCGGCCTCGTCGCCATCGTCGGCGAGGGCGCGGTCGCGTCCGGCGTGCGCCGCATCGAGGCGCGCACCGCCGAGGGCGCGCGCAGCCAGCTTGTCGCGCAATCGCGCGCGCTGCGCGACATGGCGGCGCTGATGCGCGCCCCTGTCGAAGACGCGCCGGCGCGACTTGCCGCTCTTCTCGACGAGCGCAAGCGGCTTGAACGCGAACTCGCGGACGCAAAACGCAAGCTCGCGATGGGCGGTGGCGCTGTCGACGGCGCCGCCGAGAAGCCGCGCGACATCGGCGGCGTTAAGCTGCTGGCGCGCGCGGTCGAAGGCATCGAGGCCAAGGATTTGAAGTCGATGGTCGACGACGCCAAGAAGGCGATCGGCTCGGGCGTTGTCGCGATCGCTAGCGCCTCGCCCGACGGCAAGGCCGGCATTGTCGTCGGCGTCACCGATGATCTCACCGAGAAATACAGCGCCGTGGATTTCGTGCGCGTCGCGAGCGTTATGCTCGGCGGCAAGGGCGGCGGCGGCCGCCCCGACCTTGCGCAGGCGGGCGGCCCCAACGCCGCCGCCATCGATCAGGCGCTCGCCTCCGTCGAGGATGCGTTGCGCGGAAAAGCGGCCACGCCATGAACGAGCCGGACCGGCGGCGCGGTCTGGCTTTGTTGCGGCGACGCGTCCACGTCGTCCTGGACGGCGGCAGCCACGACCGGTTCGCACGCGTCGTGCATCGCGGGCTGATTGGGCTCGTGCTGCTGTCGGTCGTTTCGGTGATTTTCGAATCGGTGCCGGAATACAGCGACAGCTATGCGGATGTCTTCGACCTTATCGAATATGTCGCCGTCGCCGCCTTCACGCTCGAATATGTCTTGCGCGTCTGGTGCGCCCCCGAACATGCGCTCTATGCGCGCCGCTCGCCGACGGCGGCGCGGCTCGCCTTCATCGGATCAGGCTGGGCGCTGATCGACCTCGCCGCCTTCCTGCCCTTCTATCTCTCGTTCTACTTCTCGGCGGATCTGCGCGTCTTTTTGATGCTGCGCCTGCTGCGGTTCTTCAAATTCGCGCGCTATTCTCCTGGCATCCGCACATTGCTGGCGGTGATCGAGGCCGAGCGCAAGGCGCTGCTCGCCTGGCTAATCATTCTGTTTGGCGCGGTGCTGTTCTTTTCGACCGCGATGCATATCGCCGAACATGAGGCGCAGCCCGAAAAATTCGGCACGATTCCGGACGCCATGTGGTGGGCGATCGAAACGGTGACGACCGTCGGCTATGGCGAAGTCATCCCGCTCACGCTGGCGGGCAAGCTCATCGCCTCCTTCGCCATGGTGACGGGCTTTCTGCTGCTGGGCCTGCCGGTCGGCATTCTCGCCACCGCCTTCGCCGAAGAAATTCACCGCCGCGAATTCGTCGTCACGTGGACGATGGTCGCCAGCGTGCCGCTGTTTCGCGGCCTCGATGCGGCCGGGATTGCCGAGATCATGCGCTATCTTCGGGCGCAGTCCATCCCCCGGGGCGCAATGATCGTGCGCAAGGGCGATCCCGCGCATTCGATGTATTTCATCGCCGAAGGCGAGGTCGAAGTCGAACTGGCGCATGAAAACGTCAAGCTCGGCGAAGGGCAGTTCTTCGGCGAGATCGCCGTTCTGCACAAAACATCGCGCACCGCCGACGTGCGGGCGACCGCGCCGACGAAACTCCTTATCCTCGACGCCTATGATCTGCAGACGCTGACCAAGCGCAATCCGGAGATTGGAGAGGCGATCCGAGAGATTGCGCAGTCACGATCCGAACTCGCGCCAGCAGAGCGGCACGGCGACATGATCGAAGCGGAGCTCGAGGAGCCGGCGTCGGAAGACGTGAACGAGATATAGTTCACGCCGCGTTTGAGCAGTTCTGCGTGGATGCCCGCGACAAAGCGCGGGCATGACGCGGAGAGAAGTTGCGAGACTTGCGCGCTGCGCCGCGTGATGGCCCTCGCGCGGTGATCAGCCGCCGATCGCCGCGCGCAGCTCCTGCAATTGCGCGAGCTTGTCGGACGCGGCTAGACGCGCTTCGTCAGACTTGGCGTCGGAGATGTCCTCGCGCGCGTTCCGAATGTCGACGTCGACCTTGGCGACGTCGATTTCGGCAAGAGGAATCGCCTGTTCGGCGAGAATGGTGAAGCCGGACGCATTGACGTCGGCGAACCCGCCGCGCACGAAAAGCTTCTCGACCTTGCCGTCGCCGCCGGCGACCGTCACCACGCCGGCCTTCAGCGTGGTCATGACCGGCGCATGGTCCTTGAGCACGGTGAACTGACCGTCGGCGCCAGGGGCGACGACCGACTCGACATCGCCGGAGAAGAGATGCTTCTCGGGTGAGACGAGTTCGAAGTGGAATGCAGCCATGATGTTCTCCGACGGCGCTTTGCGTTCAGCCCGTCATGGCCGGGCGACCCGGCCATCCACGAAAACTGATCAGCGTCATGGCCGGAGCACGTCCGGCCAAAACGCTTTGTAAAAGTTACGCCGCTTCCTTGGCGAGCTTCGCGGCCTTTTCGACCGCTTCTTCGATCGAGCCGACCATGTAGAAAGCCGCCTCGGGCAGATGGTCATATTCACCTTCGACGAGGCCCTTGAAGCCCTTGATCGTGTCGGCGAGCGCGACGAGCTTGCCGGGCGAACCGGTGAACACTTCGGCGACATGGAAGGGCTGCGACAGGAAGCGCTCGATCTTACGGGCGCGGGCGACGACGAGCTTGTCCTCTTCGGAGAGTTCGTCCATGCCGAGAATGGCGATGATATCCTGCAGCGACTTGTAGCGCTGCAGCGTCGACTGCACCTTACGGGCGACGTCGTAGTGCTCCTCGCCGACGATGGCCGGCGACAGCATGCGCGAGGTCGAGTCGAGCGGATCGACCGCCGGATAAATGCCCTTTTCCGCGATCGAACGCGACAACACGGTCGTGGCGTCCAAATGCGCGAAGGAGGTGGCGGGCGCCGGGTCGGTCAAATCGTCGGCCGGGACGTAAATCGCCTGCACCGAAGTGATCGAGCCCTTGGTCGTCGTGGTGATGCGCTCCTGCAGCGCGCCCATGTCGGTGGCGAGCGTCGGCTGATAGCCCACCGCCGAGGGGATGCGGCCGAGAAGCGCCGAGACTTCCGAACCCGCCTGGGTGAAGCGGAAGATGTTGTCGACGAAGAACAGCACGTCCATGCCGCGGTCGCGGAAATCTTCGGCGACGGTGAGGCCCGACAGCGCGACGCGCATGCGCGCGCCCGGCGGCTCGTTCATCTGGCCGTAGACCAGCGCGCATTTCGAGCCTTCGCCGCCGCCCTTCTTGTTGACGCCGCCCTCGATCATCTCGTGATAGAGGTCGTTGCCTTCGCGGGTGCGCTCGCCGACGCCGGCGAAGACGGAATAGCCGCCATGCGCCTTGGCGATGTTGTTGATCAGCTCCATGATCAGCACGGTCTTGCCGACGCCCGCGCCGCCGAACAGGCCGATCTTGCCGCCCTTGGCGTAAGGCGCGAGCAGATCGACGACCTTGATGCCGGTCTCGAGAATCTGCGCTTCCGTCGCCTGCTCGGCGTAGGAGGGCGCTGGCTGGTGAATCGCGCGGCGCGATTTCGTGAGCATCGGGCCCGCCTCGTCGACCGGCTCGCCGATGACGTTGATGATGCGCCCAAGCGTCTCGTCGCCGACCGGAACCGAAATCGGCGCGCCGGTGTCGGTGACTTCCTGACCGCGCACGAGGCCTTCGGACGAATCCATGGCGATGGTGCGCACGGAATTTTCGCCCAAATGCTGCGCGACTTCGAGAACGAGGCGATTGCCTTGGTTCGTCGTCTCGAGCGCGTTCAGAATCTCAGGCAAATTCCCGTCGAACTGCACGTCGACGACGGCGCCGATGACTTGGGTGATGCGCCCGCTGGGCTTATTGGCGGCCATGTTTGGTCCTCGTCCTAAAATGCCTCAGAGCGCCTCGGCGCCCGAGATGATTTCGATGAGCTCCTTGGTGATCATCGCCTGACGCGACCTGTTGTAGATCGTCGTCTGCTTCTTGATCATATCGCCGGCGTTGCGCGTCGCATTGTCCATCGCGCTCATGCGGGCGCCTTGTTCGGAGGCGGCGTTTTCGAGCAGCGCGCGGAACACCTGCACGGAGATGTTGCGCGGCAGCAGCGTCGAGAGAATTTCGTCCTGTCCCGGCTCATATTCATAAGACGCTTGCGGACCTTCGACGGGCGGCGCGTTTTCGTTCGAGGGAATTTGCGCCGGGATGAGCTGCTGCGCGGTCGGAATTTGAGCGATCACCGATTTGAAGCGCGAGAAGAACAGCGTCGCGACGTCGAAGTCGCCCTCTTCGAACATGCGGATGATCTTCTTGCCGATCTCATCGGCGGTGTCGAAGCCCAGCTGCTTGACGCCGCGCAGCTCGATGACCTCGATGATGTTGCGCTCATACTGGCGGCGAAGCTGCTCGAAACCCTTCTTGCCGACGCAGAGGATCTTGACGGTCTTGCCCTGATCCTGAAGCCGCGCGATGTGCTCGCGGGCGAGACGCACGATGGAGGAATTGAAGGCGCCGCAAAGGCCGCGCTCGGCGGTGGCGACGACCAGCAGGTGCGTCTCATCCTTGCCATTGCCGGCCAAGAGCGGAGGTCCGCCCGCCGTCACGCTGGACGCGAGATTGGCGAGCACCGACTCCATGCGCTCGGCATAGGGACGCGCCGCTTCCGCCGCCGACTGGGCGCGGCGCAATTTTGCGGCGGCGACCATCTGCATGGCCTTGGTGATCTTCTGCGTCGCCTTGACGGAGGAGATGCGGTTTCGAAGATCCTTTAGCGAGGGCATGTCGTTTTTGCCTGTCTCGTTTCACCAACGCCCATATGACCGGGCGCGTTAAGCGAAGCTCTTCGCGAAGCTCTCGACGACGCTCTTGAGTTTCGCCGCAGTCTCGTCGGTGAGATCCTTCGTCGTGCGGATGCTCTCGAGAATGTCGCTGTGCTGCGAACGCAGCAGCGCGAGCAAGCCGTCCTCGAACGCGCGCACGCGATTGACCGGCAGCGGATCGAGATAGCCGTTGACGCCGGCGTAGATCACGCAGGTCTGCTCTTCCATCTTCAAGGGCGAGAACTGCGGCTGCTTCAAGAGTTCGGTGAGGCGCGCGCCGCGATTCAGGAGGCGCTGCGTCACCGCGTCGAGGTCCGAGCCGAACTGGGCGAAGGCGGCCATTTCGCGATACTGCGCCAGTTCGCCCTTGATCTTGCCGGCGACCTTCTTGGTCGCCTTGGTCTGCGCCGACGAGCCGACGCGCGACACCGAAAGGCCGACGTTCACCGCGGGACGAATGCCCTGGTAGAAGAGATCGGTCTCAAGGAAGATCTGGCCGTCGGTGATCGAGATGACGTTCGTCGGAATATAAGCCGACACGTCGTTCGCCTGCGTCTCGATGACCGGCAGCGCGGTGAGCGATCCGGCGCCGCGATCGTCGGAAAGCTTCGCGGCGCGCTCGAGCAGGCGCGAATGCAGATAGAAGACGTCGCCCGGATAGGCTTCGCGGCCCGGCGGGCGGCGCAGCAGCAGCGACATCTGACGGTAGGCGACGGCCTGCTTCGACAGATCGTCATAGATGATCACGGCGTGCATGCCGTTGTCGCGGAAATATTCGCCCATCGCGCAGCCGGAGAAGGGCGCGAGGAACTGCATCGGCGCCGGATCCGAAGCCGTCGCGGCGACGATGATCGAATATTCGAGCGCGCCGCGCTCTTCGAGCACCTTGACGAATTGCGCCACGGTCGAGCGCTTCTGGCCGATAGCGACATAGACGCAGTAGAGCTTCGACTTCTCGTCGTCGCCGTCGTTCAGCGATTTCTGATTGAGGATCGTGTCGAGCGCGATGGCGGTCTTGCCGGTCTGGCGATCGCCGATGATCAGTTCGCGCTGGCCGCGGCCGATCGGGATCAGCGCGTCGACGGCCTTCAAGCCCGTCGCCATCGGCTCATGCACGGATTTGCGCGGAATGATGCCCGGCGCCTTGACGTCGACGCGCGAACGCTGAGCCGTCTTGATCGGGCCCTTGCCGTCGATCGGATTGCCGAGCGCGTCGACGACGCGGCCCAGGAGCTCCTTGCCGACCGGAACCTCGACGATGGCGCCGGTGCGCTTGACCGTCTGGCCTTCCTTGATGTGGCGGTCGTCGCCGAAAATCACGATGCCGACATTGTCGGTTTCGAGATTGAGCGCCATGCCCTTGGTGCCGTCCTGGAATTCGACGGTCTCACCGGCCTGAACATTGTCGAGTCCATAGACGCGCGCAATGCCGTCGCCGACGGACAGAACCTGGCCGACCTCGGTGACCTCGGCCTCGGCGCCAAAGTTGGCGATCTCCTTCTTGAGGATCGCGGAAATTTCTGCGGCGCGGATATCCATCAGCCGACCTCTTTCATGCGTGTGCGGATTGAGTTGAGCTTGGTGCGCACGGAGGCGTCGACCATGCGTGAACCGATTTTGACGATCAGACCGCCGATGATCGACGGATCCGTCGTCACCTTGAGATCGATGGTCTTGCCGCCGGTGACGCCGGCGAGCGTCTCGCGCAGCGCGGCTTCATGATCCGGCTTCAGCGCCGCCGCGATCGTCACGTCGGCGCGCACCAGGCCCTTCGCCTTGTCGTGCAGGCGGCGATAGGCGGCGATCATGTCGGAGATGACGAAGAGACGTCGCTTGGCGGCGACGAGACGGATGAAATTGGCGGCGATGCCGGAGATCTGGCCCTTGTTGAGAACGGGCTCGAGCGCGTCGAGTTGCTCCTTGGCGGAGAACACCGGGCTTTTGACCATGCGCTTGAGATCGTCGCTGCCGTCCAGCAGAGTCTTGAATCGATCGAGCGCCGCGGCGACGTCATCGGCGGCGTGATTTTCCGTCGCCAAATCATAGAGTGCGGAAGCGTAGCGACCTGCAACGCCCGATAAGGAATCCCCGTCTTGAGCCACTTGGTTCGCTCGTCAATCTACGCCGTTTGGAGACGCCGCTCGCAGTGCAAGTTGCACGGTCGCGACGATTAAGCGGTTAGCCTCAAACGACGGATGCTGTAGGAAAAGGAACGAGGGCCGCTGCGCCCCAGCTCCAAGGCGAGCGTCCCCTAACACAGGCATTTTGGGGGCGCAACCCTGTCACATTGCCGCGATTTTCGGCGCCGGCCCAAAACCCGGCCGAGCAACAGCTATCGAGGAGACATATTCATGACCAGAGCGGTCGTCGGAATAATCGGCGGGTCAGGCGTTTATGATCTACCGGGGCTCGCCAACATCCGCCGCGAGCGGGTCACGACGCCCTGGGGCGCGCCTTCCGACGAACTCGTCTTTGGCGAACTCGGCGCGACTCAGGCGGTCTTTTTGCCGCGGCACGGGCGCGGCCATCGGCTCTCGCCCTCGACCATCAACTATCGCGCGAACATCGACGCGATGAAGCGCGCCGGCGTCACCGATCTGATTTCGGTCTCGGCTTGCGGCTCGTTCAGATCGGAGCTTTTTCCGGGTCTCTTCGTGCTGATCGATCAATTCGTCGATCGCACCTTCGCGCGCCAATCCTCCTTCTTTGGCGACGGCTGCGTCGCGCATGTGTCGATGGCGCATCCGATCGCGCCGCTGCTGTCCGCGCGCATCGGCGCCGCGGCGAAAGACGAGAACATCGAACATGTCGCCGGCGGAACTTACGTCTGCATGGAAGGCCCACAGTTTTCGTCCTACGCCGAATCGCTCACCTACAAGGCCGCCGGCTATGACGTGATCGGCATGACGGCGATGCCCGAAGCCAAGCTCGCGCGCGAGGCCGAAATCTCCTACGCCACCGTCGCCATGGTGACGGATTTCGACTGCTGGCATCCCGAGCACGACAATGTCGACATCGCCTCGGTGATCGCGGTCGTTCAGAAGAATTCGGCGACCGTCGCGCGATTGTTGGCGCGGGTTCTGACGGATTTTCCGCGCGAACACGAGCCCTGCCCGATCGGCTCCGACCGCGCGCTCGACAACGCCATCGTCACCGCCCCCGACGCGCGCGATCCGGAATTGTTGAAGAAGCTCGATGCGGTGATGGGGAGGGTGAAGGGCAAAGGCGTTTTATGATATAGGAAGCCTCATGGCGATCACCCTCACCCCCGACCAAAAAGCTTGGCTTCAAGCGCATGTCGCGACCGGTGATTTTCCCTCGATCGAGGAGGCCGCCCGTCAGCTCATCGACGAGCGTATTGTCGAGCGTGAACTTGAAAAAGACGATTTGGTTTGGGCAAAGCCCCTCGTTGAGGAAGGTCTGGCCGCGCTTGAACGCGGCGAGTTTATTTCGCTTGAGGAGCACAGGGCGCGTAACGCCGCCCGTCTCGCCGCGCTCAAGGGGCGATGACTCGCGTTATCGTTACCGAACTTGCCGACGCGGATACGGCGGAGAGCGATCCGGAACTGCTCAAAGAGGCTCGACGCGGTGATGGAAAGGGGCAGTCGCGACTGATCCACGATATCAGCGCCGCCGCAGTTCGCTAACGGAGCGCGCGATGATGAGGAGTATTATGATGTTTTCTGCAGAAGGCGAGCGATTGCCAAGGAAACGCCTGGAGGGCGTAGGTGATGAACTTCGATAAATTTTTTCTGAAACAAATTACGATTCTTTTGATCTTTTATTCTGTTCCGGGCGCTGTGTGCGGAGCAGAGAATGCTCAATGCGTCGCGGGAACCTCCATCAACATAGATTATTATCACGTTGAGCCAGTTAATCGAGCAAAGGTGTTTGATTCAGCTGGCAGAGAGGTTGAGACTAATCAGAGCATTGTTGTCTTTAGGGTCTTTTTTGGGCCCGATACCATATCGAAAATCGAGCGTTTTTCGGAAGCACACAGGCTTTGTAGAACATACGTAAAAGTCGGAGATGCAATTGTCGCCAAGGATTTATTCAGTCCATTCAATAAGTTGGGGAATCTTAAGGAACACTCCTTGGCAATTTTTTCCATCACATCGGAATTAGAGCGCGAGAGTCACATACTTAGTTCCCTCATGTCGCATAATGCTGAGATGTCGATATTTGTTCGCTGATCCGAAGAAAAGGTTGCTGCGGATCGAGGCCTGCTCGTCGCAGACAGGCCGCTCACTTCAGGCGTTTGCGAATCCCTCCCCTTTACGGGGAGGGTGGCCCCGCGAAGCGGGGTCGGGTGGGGTAAGCTCCGCTCGATCTGGCGTTTAAGACCCCCCACCCGGCGGTCCCAGCCAAGTTTACGCACGCTGCGTAAACTTGCCTGCGACCGCCGACCTCCCCGCAAGGGGGAGGTATTTCGCGCAACTGTTCGAGTTCGCTGTTCGCCCGATTGCCCCAGCGCCTACCACCCATTTGCGCCCCGCCCCGCCCTCCGTGTATTCCTCTGAGCCGTGGCGGTTGCGCCATATCCATCCACGCGGCCACCTCGCCGCTGATCGCAAGGCCGTTTCATGCCGCTTGCCGCCGCCATTCGCACCATTCCCGATTATCCCAAGAAGGGAATCCTGTTTCGCGACATCACCACCCTGCTCGGCGACGCCAAGGCGTTCCGCAAGGCGGTCGACGAACTCGTGCAGCCCTGGTGCGGCGGCAAGATCGACAAGGTCGCCGGCATGGAGGCGCGCGGCTTCATCCTCGGGGGCGCGGTGGCGCATCAGCTTTCCGCCGGCTTCATCCCGATCCGCAAGAAGGGCAAGCTGCCGCATCGCGTCGTCTCGGTCGCCTATGAGCTCGAATATGGCGTCGACGAAATGGAGATGCATGAAGACGCGGTCTCCCCCGGCGAGCGCGTCATTCTCGTCGACGATCTGATCGCTACCGGCGGCACCGCCGAGGGCGCGGTGAAGCTCCTACGCCAGGGCGGCGCTGACGTCGTCGCCGCCTGTTTCGTCATCGACCTGCCCGATCTCGCCGGCGTGAAAAGGCTCCAGGCGCTCGGCGTCCCGGTGCGCACGCTCGTCGCCTTCGCAGGCCACTAAAGCGCCTTTTTCCGGGTGTTCTTGCTCAGCCCAGGCTCGAAGTTCAGAATCTCCGTGAGAGGCTTGCATAGGCGCATGACGCCGCGACGGACCCATTTGGCGCTGGCGGCGATCGCCCTCGCCGCACTCGTCAGCGGAGTCGTAGCCCTCCGCTATATGCCCGACGTTGGGAGCAACTCTCCCGTCCGCAGCGACGCCGCGCGCAGCGCCTGGAGCGGCGCGCTGCCGACCGGCCTGCGCAGCATGGCCCTGCGGATAAAGCCCGGCGCTTTTCCCCCTGCTCCGCCAGTCGCTGCGCCGCCGCAAGAGCCGTCCGCCGAGGTCGCGGCGCTGCCGCAAGGCGGCGACGGCGTCGAAGGGTCGGTGTCCTTCCCGCCCGCGCCGCCGCCGCCCGCGCGACCGGAGATTGTGGAAAAGCCCACGCCGCTGCCCCCGTCGCGACCGGCCAATCTCGCCGAGCTTGCCGACAAATTCGCCGAGACGGCGGCAGCTCCCGCCCAGCCGCCGCAAACCGCCGAGGCGACCGCGCCCGCCCCCGCCGAGGTCCCGGCGCCGGCGCTCGCCAATGCGCCGCTGCCGCCGGCCCGGCCGCAGGAGCCGTCGGCGAGAGCCGCGGTAGAGGCGACGCCCACGGCGCAGGAGTCGGCGCCGCCGACCCAGGTGGCGCGCGCCGTCGAGCCGACCTTGCGGGCTGCGCCCGAGGACGCGTTTCAGCAGGAGGCCCCGATCCGTTACGGCATGGGGGACCAGGTCTTCGTGCGGATCTTCAAGCAGGAAGGGCAGCTCGAGCTTTGGCTTCGAAAGAGCAACAGCCGCTTCTCGCTCTATAAAACCTATCCGATTTGCAAATGGTCAGGCAGGCTCGGACCCAAGCTCAAGGAAGCCGATTACCAGTCGCCGGAGGGCTTCTACAGCGTCTCGGCGAAGCAGCTGCATCCGCATTCGAATTATCACCGCGCGTTCAACGTCGGGTATCCGAACGCCTTCGATCGCCAGAACGGCCGGACCGGCGGCCTCGTCATGGTGCATGGCGCGTGCAAATCGGTCGGCTGCTTCGCCATGACCGACCGCGGCATCGAGGAAATCTACGCCTTCGTCGAGGCGGCGATGCGCGCCGGCCAGCACGAAGTGCAGGTGCATATTTTTCCCTTCCGCTTGACGGAGCAGGCGATCGCTCGGGAGACCGGCGGCAGCTGGCTCGCCTTCGTCGGCGCGGGCGGCAATTATCAGCACTGGACCGAGTTCTGGCGCAATCTGAAGCAGGGCTACGACATCTTCGAGCAGACCGGCGAACCGCCGGTGGCCTTCGCCTGCGGCGATCATTACGCCTTTGGCGCGGGCGATTCTTCATGCCGACGCATCGCCGGCTGGTGATCGCGGTAGCTGTGACGCCGTTCAGCTTGGTTTCAGCCGGCGCGCGCGAAGATGCCTTGGCAAAGCGCTGGGGGGCGCAAACAAGGAAAATGCCCGCATGCGGCTCGTGACCTGTTCTATCGTCGGCGCGGCTTGCGCCCTCGGCATCCTCTTCACGCCGATCGCGCAGGCGGCCAATGCGCCGCTGTGCCTCGCGATCGCTGAAAACTACAACACCTGCATGCGCCAGCATCAGTACGGGCGCGGCGGCGGCGGTTATGGTCCGGGCTATGGCCAAGGTTATGGTCAAGGCTATGGTCGTGGCTATCGCGGCGGCTATCCCGGCGACGATGACGACGATGGCGGCGGTGGCGGCTACGGCGGATTTGGCGGCTACGACGGCTATGGCGGCGGCTCCCCCCGTCGCCGTTACGAGCGCGCCAAGGCGGCCTGCGCCATCTGGTTCGCTCAGATGCACGCCAGCGGCTGCTTCAACTAGCCCAAGAACGCGCGTAACCGAAGTGATGGCGCGGCCCGAGTGCGCCGCGCCATCATCAAGGCTCACCTGTAGGGTTTCGGGCACTCGCCGTCGGACTTTTTCGCGATCTTCGCGGCGCGACGCGTGCAGCCTTTGTCGCATTGAATGCCGGCGATGCCTGCGCACATCTCACCGACTTTGGCGGCCGAGGCGGGGGCGGAAACAAAGTGTGAGAGCGCCAGGGCGATCGCTAATCTCCAAAGTAATTTCGTCATATTCTCCTCCTTTAAAATATGCTGCTTCAACGAGCGGTCAGTGGTGGCGTCGGCAGCGGCCATTGTGGTTTTTGCTGACGCCGGCGGCGCGGCGCGCGCAGTCGTTCGGGTAGGTGCGGCCGTCGCAGCCGCAAACCGGCCTGAAATTGCGGCGGCAGAAGGCGGGCTTGCGCGCGCAATGGCCGAACGCGTCGGCGACGCGGCAGGAGCCGGGGCGCATCTCGCACCACAAGCCCTTCGCGCAGGGAAGGCCGGCGATGCCGCCGCACTTCGCGCCAACCGCGCCGGCGGCGACCGCTGGCGATGACGTCGCCATGAAAAATACGAAGAGCGTCGAAGCGAGGACCGCGCAGAGGCGCAAACCAGAGCGTAAATGCATAGCTATTCTCCAAAAAATTCTTTCGTAACGGAAGGATAACGCGTGTGGCGCGCAAGCGTTCCGCACGGGCGACGGCGGCTGCAGGGCTCCGAATCCAGGTGAACGAGGGGTCATCGCGCCGCGTCATGGCCGCGCTTGTCGCGGACATCCACGCGATGACGCGAGGCAAATGTGAGAGCCGAAGTGAGCTGAAATTAACCAGAGGTCGAAGCCCTGCGGGGGCGACGGCCGGTTGATCGTTTGCGCCGGCGCGGCTATGTTGCCTTCCACACGGGATGGGGCTCCCGGTAACCGCCTGATGAAGGCTGATGGCTCCTGCCGCAAGGACGCGCGTCCTGCGGGAGGAGCGCGCCTAAAACGCCGCCTGCCGCAGCATGTTTGTCGTCCGCTCGTTGGAAAGGACGACGTCATGGGCTTCTTCATTGTGTTTGCTGGCGGAGGACTGGCCGCGGCCGCGCGCCACGGGGTCAACATTCTTCTTGCCCGACTGATCGGCGTTGGTTTTCCGTTCGGGACGCTGACCGTGAACGTGCTTGGCTCGTTCCTGATGGGCGTGATCGTCGGTTATTTCGCCTTCCAGGGCGAGGCGTCGCAGAACTGGCGCCTGTTCCTCACGACCGGGATCCTCGGCGGCTTCACCACCTTTTCGGCGTTCTCGCTCGAGACGGTTTTGCTTTACGAGCGCGGCGAACTGGCGATGGCGACCTTCTATGTCGTGGCGTCGGTCGGCCTGGCGGTGGCCGGCCTCCTCGCCGGCCTATCGCTGCTGCGCCATTTTTCGTGAGGGGCTTTGAACTCCAACGGAGTGTTATCAGTGATTCCCTGGACCCTGCTCGACACAGCGCCGATACCGGGCGGCGAGGGCGAACTCCGCCTCAAGCGTCGCGGCGCGGAATTCTCGATCATGTTGGGCGATATCGAACTGATGAACAGTCGCCTCAGTGGCTCGGAGGAGGCGCTCGCCACGCTCTCTTGCGAGAGAATTCAGGCGCGCCCACAGCCGCGCCTTCTGATCGGCGGGCTGGGGATGGGCTTCACGCTGCGCGCCGCGCTCACTGTCCTCGGCGCGAAAGCGCGGATCGTTGTCGCCGAACTCGTTCCGGCGGTCGTGGCCTGGGCGCGCGGCCCGATGGCGGAAGTCTTCGGCGCCAGCCTGACGGATCCGCGCGTCAGCATTGAGGAAGGGGACGTTGGGCGCCTGATCCGGTCCGGCCGCGCGACTTATGACGCAATCCTTCTCGATGTCGATAATGGCCCCGAGGGCCTGACTCGCGAAGCCAATGACGGACTTTACGATATCGAGGGATTGA
This sequence comes from Methylocystis rosea, assembly GCF_003855495.1. Classification (NCBI taxonomy): domain Bacteria; kingdom Pseudomonadati; phylum Pseudomonadota; class Alphaproteobacteria; order Hyphomicrobiales; family Methylocystaceae; genus Methylocystis; species Methylocystis rosea. The sequence goes on from NZ_CP034086.1 coordinate 2,250,623, forward strand.
GGGCGGCCCGCAAGGCGCTGCGCCATAATGGGGTGTTGGCCGTCTGGTCATCGGGGCCGGATCGGAATTTCACGTCGCGCCTCCGCAAAGCCGGGTTCCGCGTGGATGAAGTCAAGGTGCGCGCCAACGGCGGGCGTGGCGGCGCCCGGCACGTCATCTGGATCGCGACAAGAGAGTCGACGCCTCAGATGCAATAGAAAGCCGATCTCAGCTGAAACCGAAATCGACAGCGCCCCCGCCTTTGAACCCAACCACCCCACATATTGACAGTCGCCGGCTTTGAAGGGTAGATGAACGTCGCTTCGGCGCGGCGGTTTCGCCGCGCTTTTCGTTTGCGCCTGGCGCAAGATCGAGGCGAAGCCACTAACTGCCAAGAAGCCGGCCGGCGGAAACGCCAGCGTCGGGACGAACACAGGAAAAAAAGATGTTCGCAGTCATTAAAACCGGCGGCAAGCAATATAGCGTCGCCGCTGGGGACGTGATCACCGTCATGGCGCTCGACGGCGCGCCGGGCGACGCCGTCACCTTCGACGAAGTGCTCATGCTGGGCGGCGACAGCCCCAAGGTCGGCGCCCCGACGATCGCCGGCGCGAAAGTCTCCGGCGAGATCGCCGAGCAGACCCGCAGCGCCAAGTCGATCGCCTTCAAAAAGCGCCGCCGGCAGAATTCCAAGCGCAAGCGCGGTCATCGCCAGGACCTGACGCTTGTGAGAATCACCGCGATCGAGAGCTGACCGCCTCTCGCGACACTTGGAACGCGACACTTGGAATAAAGCGGCCCCAGTCGCCGCATAGGAAGATCGGAGCAAGACCATGGCTCACAAAAAGGCAGGCGGCTCGTCGCGCAACGGCCGCGATTCGGACGGCCGGCGCCTCGGCGTCAAGAAATTCGGCGGGGAAGCCGTCATCGGCGGCAATATTATCGTGCGTCAACGCGGCACGAAGTGGCGCCCGGGCCGCAATGTGGGCATGGGCAAGGACCACACGCTTTTTGCGCTCGTCGACGGAGTCGTCGAATTCAAGTCCAGCGGCGGACGCGCTAGCGTATCGGTGGCGCCGGCGCCCGCCGCAGCAGCCGAGTAAGGCGGTAGGGGACGACCCGCCGCCGGCCTTCCGGCGGACAGTCGTCTCGACTACCACTCTCGCGAATTCAGGCGGGAACGTTTCAGGCGAGATGTCCGGAAGCGCCGTGAAGGGCCAGTGGGGAGCGCTCTCCTTTCAGGCTCTTAGGCCAATATTTCCGATGTCGCTTGGAGCAATCAATGTTTCCCGAAATTACCCGCGACGACGTTTTTCGGCTGGAGACTGAACGACTGTGGCTGCGTTGGCCGCGCGCCGCTGACGCCGACGAGATTCGCCAGCACGTCGGCGATCCCGACGTCGCGTTGATGACCGCCAGCATCCCGCATCCTTATGCGCCGCACGACGCCGACGCGTTCATCGCATCGGTGCGCGCGGAGAACGGCGCCGGCGGCGGGCTTCATCTCGTCATCACCCCGAAAAACCGGCCCAACGAGCCGATCGGGCTTGTGAGTTTGCATGGCGCCGACCGCCGCGGCTCGGCGACGCTCGGCTATTGGCTGGGCAAGCCCTATTGGGGGCAAGGCTATACGACCGAGGCGGCCAGAGCCCTCATCGACCTCGCCTTCGGCATCACCTCGCTGGATCGGATCGTCTCCGCGGCGCGGCCGGACAATCGCTCCTCGTTGCACGTGCATGAGAAACTCGGCTTCCGGACCATCGGCCGCGGCATGCGGCCGGCGCCCGCGCGCGGCGGCGAAATGGAAGTCGAGCTTTTCGAATTAAAGCGCGGCGAAGCGCATACGCTGTTCGGCGCGCGCCGGCCGCGATTCTTTTCACCGTGAGCGGCAGATGAAATTCCTCGACCAGGCCCGCGTTTTTGTCCGCTCCGGCGACGGCGGCGCGGGATCCGTCTCGTTTCGGCGCGAGAAGTTCATTGAATTCGGCGGGCCGGACGGCGGCGACGGCGGACGCGGCGGCGACGTCGTCGCCGAATGCGTCGCCGGGCTCAACACGCTGATCGATTATCGCTACCAGCAGCACTTCAAGGCCAAGACCGGCGGCCACGGCATGGGCAAGAACCGCGCCGGCGGGCGCGGCGCCGACGCCGTGCTGAAAGTGCCGGTCGGGACGCAAATCTTCGAGGAGGATGGGGAAACCCTCATCGCCGACATGACCGAGGTCGGGCAGCGCGTCGTCATCTGCAAAGGCGGCAACGGCGGCTTCGGCAACGCGCATTTCACCACCTCGACCAATCGAGCGCCGCGGCGCGCCAATCCCGGCCTCGAGGGCCAGGAGCGCACCATCATCCTGCGGCTGAAACTCATCGCCGACGCGGGGCTGATCGGCCTGCCCAACGCCGGCAAGTCGACATTCCTGGCGACGGTGACGGCGGCGAAGCCCAAGATCGCCGACTATCCGTTCACGACGCTTTATCCCGGTCTCGGCGTCGTGCGCATCGACGACAGGGAACTCGTTCTCGCGGACATTCCGGGTCTGATCGAGGGCGCCCATGAGGGCCACGGCCTCGGCGATCGCTTTCTCGGCCATGTCGAGCGGTGCCGTGCGCTGCTGCATCTGATCGACGCGACCGGGGAACATGCCGGCAAGGATTACAAGATCGTCCGCGGCGAACTCGCCGCCTATGGCGCCGGTCTCGCCGAGAAGCCGGAAATCGTCGCGCTTTCGAAGATCGATGCGGTCGACGCGGATCATCTCAAGAAGCAGCGGGAGCGGCTGAAGCGGGCGATCGCCGCCGCCGGCCCTGAGACGCACGATCGCCATCCGGCGCCCCTGCTCCTTTCGTCCGCGAGCCGCGCCGGCGTCAGGGAAGCGCTCCGCGCTGTGTTCGACGCCATCGAGGCGCAAAAGGCGTATGAGCGCGCGTCGGAAGCCGAGGGGCCCTGGAACCCTTGACGAGAGCAGGTTACGAAAAAGTTGACGGACTTTTTCGATGAGAACCTGCTCCAGCATTTGATTTCGAGCAATTCCATATCGATCACATGATTCCATGTGATCCATAAGCGCTCTGGGCGGCCCAACCCTTAATCGCCGCCGGCGCGCGGCGTCGCCATTGACCTTGACAAGATCAGTGAATAGCTTCGACGGGCTATGAGCGCGCGCAGCGAAGTCAAAACATCGCAGTACGGTTCGACGGCAGTCGCTCTGCTCGTCGCCTATCTGTTTGTTTTGCAAGGCCTTGCTGTAGGCGTTTCGTTCAGCGGACGCGGTTCGGGCCTCTTCGCCAACACGATCTGCTTTAGCAAGGCTTCCGGACCGCTTTCCGGAGATCCCGCGACTCCCGCACGTCCGGCGCGGCACGGCGACGTCTGTTGCGTCGCGCATTGCGCATCGCTCGGCGGCGCGACCGCCGCCTCGCCGTTCATCGGCGAGACGCCACCAGCCGCGTCCTATTCGACGATCGGACTGGCCTTTGACGAGACATCTCGTCCTCCAGAGGCGTCGACACCGCCGCTCGGCTCCCGCGCCCCTCCCGTCCTGATCTGACGCTTGCCGCAGCAGTGCGGCGTCACGCCCCGATGTCGGCATGCCGCCGGCGGGGGAGAGTCAGACCAGCGTATCCGTCGTTTGTCAGCGTGCATCGCAGAGAGCACGCGCCGCTCAGTTCTCTGACTGGCGGTTGCGACGAGCCATCGGACCGCGCAGCGATTTGGGATCATGGAACAGAAAACTCAATTGGCGCCGCGCCTCGCTAAGAGGGCGCGCAGCGCGGCCTCGGGAGAACGGCGCTGCTCTCAGAACGGGAAGCTGACCGCGGCGAGCGACGGCAATATCCGCGTCGCGCCTGAAGCCATTGCGGCGCCTGCCCCCACGCGCGGACGGGTGGAGGTCGTCGAGGCCTATTTCGATCCCGACGGCCGGCCAATGAAGCGCAAAAGCCTTGGCGCAGCCAGGGTCGCGCGCTTCTATGACGCCAAGGGCAATCAGGTCGAGGAGGCCTACTTCAATGCCGAGGGCAAGCCCACGATCCGCAAGGATCTTGGCGCGGCGCGCATCTCCTGGCGCTATGACGACAGCGGCAACCAGGTCGAAGCGGCCCTGTTCGGAGCCGACGGCGCGCCATTGCCCCGCAAGCGGCGCGGCAAGCGGGCGTTCGACAGCGTTTGAAGGGAGCTGAAGAGGCGTCCTATCTGACGCGCGCGATCAGAAACCCATCCCAACCTTTGGCGCCGACGGTTTGCACCGCCGTCGCTTCGACCCGCCCCTCCGCGGCGACGGCGTCAAACAGCGCGCGCGCTCCCAGCGCGCCGCTGTCCGTGGCCGATGCGTCGGCGACGGCGCCCTCCCGAATGACATTGTCGACGATGATCAGCGCCCCGGGACGCGACAGCTTCAGCGCATAATCGAAATAGGCGGCGTTGCTCGGCTTGTCGGCGTCGATGAAGGCAAGATCGAAGGGTTGCGCCCGCTCTGATTCAAGCAGCGGCAGCATTTCGAGCGCGGGGCCGACGCGTAGATCGACGCGCGCGCTCACGCCTTCGCGGGCAATATTGGCGCGCGCGACCTCGGCGTGATGCGCATCGACTTCGAAGGTGACGACCTTGCCGCCCTCGCCCACGGCGCGCGCCAGCCAGGTCGTCGAGTAGCCTCCAAGCGTCCCGATTTCGAGAACGCGTCTTGCGCCGATTGCGCAGGCGAGCAGATACAGCAATTTGCCTTGCGGCGGCGAAACGTCGATCGCCGGAAGGCCAGCGCGCGCATTTGCCGCAAGCGTTTCCTCCTGCGCTTCTTCTTTGGAAATCAGCGCCGCGCCGATGTAGTCGTCCACGCGAGGCCAGTTTTTTACTTCGAACATTTGACGTCCCTTACATCGAGCGCCTAACGTTAGTTCGGGCGGAAATAAATTGACATCTCGCGTGATATCACGCGATGTTCCGCCGTCGTTCGCGCGCCAAAGCGCACGGGCGCAAAAAGGCTTGATAGCCGCATTTCACGAGCCCCAGTTGGACTGCGGCCGATATGCTGCTCATCACAACACTTTATGGGAGCACAACAAATGATCAAGCTTGCTTTGACGACGGCCCTTGCCGCCGCCGCCTTTAGCGCCTCGGCCTATGCCGCGCAGTGGAATGTGACCGAAGCGAATAAGGCGGGCATCAAGCGCGCGCAGGGCACCTGGACTGTCGCGACGGAAGGCGACAAGGTTTCGGGCAAGAGCGAAATGCAGCTCGATAACGGCTCCATGCTGACCTACAAGCTTGAAGGCGAACTCACCGGCGGCGTTTACACGCTCAAACTCGTGGACCGCTCCGATTCCAAGAAGAATTGCGTATGGACCGGCAAGCCCGTCGAGGGCGCCCACAACGTGTATATTGGCGAAGCTGCCTGCGACGGCGAGAAGATCGTGATCAGGGGCGGCCAGAATTAAGCGCTGACACCAGCTGCTTCCAACAACAACGCCGGCTCAACGCCGGCGTTTTTTTTGCGCGAAGGTCGTCATGGCGCTCATTAAGCGTCCTCCATCGCCTCCAGTTCCGCGATCAAGCCTTCGATCATTTCAAGGCCAATGTTCCAGAACGCCGGATCCCGCGCGTCCAATCCGAAAGGCTTGAGAAGCTCGGCATAAGGCTTGGCGCCGCCCGCTTCGAGCAAAGCGAAATAGCGCTCGGCGAATCCATCATGCGCCTTTTGATAGACGCCGTAGAGCGAATTCACCAGGCAATCGCCGAACGCATAGGCGTAGACGTAGAACGGCGAATGGATGAAATGCGGGATATAGGCCCAGAAGGTCTCATAGCCGGGGCCCAGGCGGATTGAAGGGCCAAAGCTTTCGGCCTGCACGCTCATCCATAATTCGCAGATCTGATCCGCGGTCAGCTCGCCTTCGCGTCGCGCGTTATGCACCTTTCGCTCGAAGGCGTAGAACGCCATCTGCCGCACCACGGTATTGAGCATGTCCTCCACCTTGGAGGCGAGCAGAACCCGCTTTTGCGCCTTATCGGACGCCTGCGCGATGAGCGCGCGGAAGGTGAGCATTTCGCCGAAGACGGACGCCGTCTCCGCGAGAGTCAGCGGGGTCGGCGCCATCAAAGCGCCCTGTCGCGCCGCAAGCACCTGATGCACGCCATGGCCGAGTTCATGCGCGAGCGTCATCACGTCGCGCGTCTTTCCTTGAAAATTCAGCAGCACATAGGGATGCGCGGAGGGCACGGTGGGATGTGAAAAGGCGCCCGGCGCCTTGCCCGGCCGCACCGGCGCGTCGATCCAGTTCTTCTCAAAGAAGCGCCCGGCGATCTCCGCCATGCGCGGCGCAAACCCGTCGTACGCCTCGAGCACGATTTCGCGCGCCTCCGGCCAGGAATAGCGTTTGGCCGGCGTCGACGGCAGCGGCGCGCTGCGATCCCAATAGTCCAGCGCGTCCTTGCCGAACCATTTCGCCTTCAGCTTGTAATAGCGATGCGACAGGCGCGGATGCGCAGCCTCCACCGCTTGCGCGAGCGCCTCGACCACCTCGCGTTCGACGCGGTTGGAGAGGTGGCGCGCATCGGCGACGTCCTGGAAGCCGCGCCAGCGATCCGAGATTTCCTTGTCCTTCGCCAACGTATTGGTGATGAGCGAAAAGGTGCGCAGATTGTTTTTGAGCGTCACGCCGATCGCCTGCGCCGCTTCCCGACGCGTCTCTTCGCGCGAATCCTGCATCAGATTGAGCACGGGCTCGATCGCAAGCTCCTCGCCGGCGACCTTGAAGCGCAGCCCGGCGATGGTGTCGTCAAAAAGACGATTCCAAGCGGCCGCGCCGGAGATGTATTTTTCGTGGAACAGCTCTTCCAGCTTGTCCTCGAGTTCGTACGGCTTCTCCTTGCGGATGTCTTCGAGCCACGGCTTCCAGCGCGAGAGCGGCTCCTTGCTCGCCGCGGCCATCAGCGCGGCGTCGTCCATCCGATTGAGCTCAAGCTGAAAAAACAGCAGCTGCGCCGAAGCGTTGGTGACCTTCTCCTGCACGTCGCCATAGAATTTGGCGCGCGCGGGATCGGTGGTGTCGCCGCTATAGAGCAGGCCGGCGAAGGACATCAGTCGCCCGAGCAAGTCCTGCAGCGCTTCATATCGCGCCACCGCCTCGCCAAGCTTGACGCTGGCGTCGGGGCCTTTAGCTAGCGACTCTAGCCGGCCGCGATAATCCTTGCCGAATTGCGCAACCTCCTGCGCGGCCTTGCCAAGATCGGACACGACCTGGGGAGAATCGATGCCCGGATAAAGATCGGCGAGATTCCATTCTGGCAGTCGTTCCGCAGTTTTCGCGGCGGGAGCTTCGGCGGTCGAATGGGCGAAAGAACGGGCGCTGAACATGGCGGGGACCAAAAAATGGGCGGCTCCGACAAGCGAAGACGCGAGGATCGGGATCAGCCTAAATATGGCAAGAGGCCGGACAGGATCAACCTGCGGTCAGGGTCGGCGCCGGCGCCAGTTGCGTCTATAACAATATGAGAGCGAAAGAATCAGCTTAGGTGCGCGCAATGGCGGGAGAGCCCGATTTTCTCAGTTCGGTAACGTCGCGTTACGCCATGGCGCGAGATATTTTCGCGCGTATCTCAACTTTCCTCAACAAAGCGACCTTCAAGATCAAGCGCGGGCCGCCGCTCGAAATGATTGGCGAGATCGCGAAGCGGTTCAAAACCGACGACTATGATCGGCTGACTCTCAAGGAACTCGCCGAGACCAAGGCCGGCGCGACTTTCGTCGACGAGAAGATTCAAGACATCAACCGCGCGAGCTTTCATCGCTCCGCCTTCATGCTGAACGCATTCACCCATTTGTTTTTCGTCGACCTCGCCGCGCAACTGTCGTTCTCGTTCCTCCAGCTCAAATTCGCGTTCGTGATCGCCAACATCATTCTCGCGCTGCTTGCGCATTCCTCGGTGCGTCAAAGCTATCGCGCGCTGCTCGCGGGGCCGAATGCGCTTCCGCCCAAACGGCGCTTCTGGGGCATGTTTCCCAATCCGGCCTATAACCGCACGGTGAAGAAGAATTCACGCAGCTATGCGCAAAGCGCCTGGGAAGAAAAATCGCTGTTCCGGCCAGCCTATTTCGTCAACGCGGCGCTCATCTTTCTTGGCGCGCAATTCATTCTTCCGCCGGACCGTCTTATTTTTCCCTTCAGCTTCATCGTCGGGAAAATTTCCGGACTGTTCACGACCCTGGTCATGGCGTTCGACGTCTGGCGTGGCTTCCGCGCCGGCGATGCGGCGCGGACCGCGCGCGAAAGGGAAGTCTCCGTCTACCGCGATCTCGATGTCTGAATCGTGGCGGCTTTACCGGCCGCGCAGCCGCGCCAGAACGTCTTTCGTCGCAAAGCCGTCGGCGGGCTGAATGCCTTCGCTCAATTGAAAGGCGTGGATGGCGTTGCGGCTCGCGCGCCCGAGCTTGCCGTCGAATGTGCCGCGATAAAAGCCGCGCTCCGTCAACAGCTGCTGCATCGCCTTGACGTCGGCGGTCGGTAACGGCGCGACCTTCGGCCAGGGCGTGATCGGGATATCGCGCCCGGCGATGCGATCGGCGAGCAGCGCAACCGACATCGCATAGGCGTCAGACGTATTGTATTGCCGAATGACTTCGAAATTGTCGGTGATCAGAAAGGCCGGGCCGTTCGCGCCAGCCGGCAAATAGAGGCTGGCGGCGCCGCCGCCGGGAAGCGCGCCGCCGTCGGCGCGCGTCACGCCGAGCTGTCGCCAGCGGGCGAAGTCGAGATCGAAGGCGCCGTAGTCGAATCCTTGAGGCAGTCGAACTTCGACGACGGCGGGCAGTCCGGCGATCCATCCGGATTTCGCCAGGAAATTGGCGATGGAGGCCACGGCGTCGCCGCGCGAGCGCCAGATGTCCGGCGCGCCGCCGCCCGCGTCGCTTTCGGCGTATTTGAGATAGGCGGAAGGCATGAACTGCGGTTGGCCCATGGCCCCGGCCCAGGAGCCGCGCAATTGCTCGCGCGTCGCGTAGCCCTTCTCCAGCATCACGAGGGCGGCGACAAATTCCTCGATGAAGGTTTCGGCGCGATGCCCCTTCCACGCAAGCGACGCCAGGACGCGCAGCGCGTCAGAGCCGCCGGCCGCCGTTCCGAAATTGCTTTCGACGCCCAGAATGGCGACGACGATCTCGCTTGGAACGCCGTGGCGGGATTGCGCCCGACCCAGCGGCCCCGCGAGTTCGGCGGCGACCGCCCGGCCGCGCGCGACGCGACCATTCGTCACGGAGCCGGCGAGATAGGCGGGAATCGAAATGGTGAACTCGGACTGTGCGCGCGGCTTCGCCGATACCGACGGGTCCGGCGCAAGTCCGGCGATCGCCGCGTCGAAGGTTTCGCGCGAGACCCCGGCGGCCTGCGCCGACGGCCACAGGCCCTGCAAAAACGCCTCGAACGTGTCGGCTTTGGCGCGCCCTCCGGCAAGCCAGAGAACGGCGACTGCACGAACCGACGCGCCGAGCATCTGACGTCGATCAATCCCTGCACAGAGTATTGGCTCAAGGCGCCGCATCATTAGCCAGTCCTTTGCTGCTTCTTTGGAAATATTACACCTTCCGCCATTTCGTTTGACAGGGGGCGGGCGCTGCCCTCTACTGAAAAAAGCTTAATGTATGAATAGGGAGCGAGTGATGCTCGCCTGTCGCGAAGAATGACTCATCAACCTTCGACTACAAGTTTCGACCGTTCGATCAAACTGCGCGATCAATCCCCCGAGAGCGCGACGAAGGTCTCGGAAATCAAAGCCCGGCTGCGCGGCGCAGGTCTGCGTCCCACCGTTCAGCGGCTCGCTCTGAGCCGGCTGCTGTTCGGCAACGGCGATCGACATGTGAGCGCCGAGGCGCTGCACGCCGAAGCGCGCGAAGCCGGTCTGACAATGTCTCTCTCCACGGTCTACAACACGCTCAACCAGTTCGCCGGAGCCGGGCTGTTGCGCGAAATCGCCGTGCAGGGACCCCGCACCTATTTCCACACCCGCACCTCGCCGCACCATCATTTCATGGATGAGGCGACGGGCCGCATGTTCGACGCCGCCGATGGCTCTGTCGAATTTACGCGGTTGCCGGCGCCGCCGGAAGGGATGGAAATCGTCGGCTGCGACGTGATCATCCGCATTCGCCCGAAGAGGGGGTGAACGACGGCCCGCCCTTGCATGCGCGATAGCGCTTTTGCGCGTCGGGCGGCTGGCCTTGCATACGGACGATCGCCCCCTTGCTCGCAGCTTATTTCCGCTGCGCGTCGCGCCACTGCCGCACGACGGCGAGCGCATTCTCAATATGCTTCGTTGCGCCCGAATCCTCGACCGCCGAGAGAATCTTCCCGCCGGGCGCGATGACATAGGAAATGCGGTTCGCGAACATCGCTCCCGCGACCGGAACCTTGAAGGCGGCGTCATAGGCGTTGATCACCTTGAAGCCCGGATCAGCGCCGACGGGGAATTTGTCGCGGCACTCCTTCATCGAGAATTCGCGCTGCGTGGCGATCTTGTCGCTCGAAACGCCGATGACGCTCGCGCCCATGGCGGCGAACTGCTCCATGGCTTCGGCGAATTCATGCGCCTCGAGCGTGCAGACGCTCGTGAACGACTTCGGATAGAAATACAGCACGACCGGACCCTTCTCGAGCGCCTGACGCAGCGAGAAGGAGAATTCCTTGCCGCCCTGCGCGGCCTCCAGACTGAAGTCGGGCGCGGCGTCGCCGGGCTTGAGAGCGGCAAGCGCGGCGCTGGAGACGAGAGTCAATAAGGCGGCTGCGGCGATGGCTCTCATAGGGCTCTCCTAAGCGGTCGGCATTCCTTCACAGGGAAATGGTAGCGCTCGCCTCCCGGCCAAGCCCGGAAACGCCATGTTGCGGCGCAGCATTGCCCGAAATAAGATCAGAATTCAGTCGAGCGCCTCGCGCTTAAAGGAAGTTGATGACAAAGCACCCCCATGCCGCGCAGCCGAACCCTGCGCACGCAGAGCAGGCATCTTCTAGCCATGGCCACCCCTCCCCTGCCCATGACTTTCCGCGCCTCGCGTCGAGAGCCTTCGTCGAGGCTTGGCCAAGCGCCTTTCTGGCGGCGGAGCGCGCCGCCGACAAAGACCCTTACGGCTACGCGGCCCTGAGCAATGTCATCGACCGTTCGCTCCATGCGAGCGTCGCCCATCTGACCGGCGGCCTTTCGCCCGCCTCGATGGCGAGCGCCTATTGGGACTGGGCGGCGCACCTCGCGTCAGCGCCAGGAAAGCAGATGCAGCTTGCCGAAAAGGCGATGCGCAAAACTTGGCGATTCGCCAATTACGCCGGGCGCTGCGCGCTGCAGTCGAAAGCCGCGCCCTGCATCGAGCCGCTGCCGCAGGACAAGAGATTTGCCGGCGAAGCGTGGCGAGGCTGGCCCTATGCGCTGCTCTACCAGGGTTTTCTGCTCAATCAGCAGTGGTGGCACAACGCTACGACGGGCATCCGCGGCGTCACCAAGCAGCATGAAGACGTCGTCGAATTCGCCTCGCGGCAATTGCTCGACATGTTCTCGCCGTCGAATTTCCTGCTAACGAATCCAGAGGCGTTGCAACGCACGCTGGAGACAGGCGGCGTCAATCTCGTCTATGGCCTGCAGAATTTTCTCGAAGACATGGAGCGGCGCGCCGGCGGCAAGCGGCCTGTCGGCGCCGAAGCCTTCGTTCCCGGTCAGAACGTCGCGATAACGCCAGGCAAGGTGATCTACCGCAACCGGCTGATCGAGCTCATCCAATATGCGCCGGCAACCCAGACAGTACGGCCCGAGCCCGTGCTCATCACCCCAGCCTGGATCATGAAATATTACATCCTCGATCTATCGCCGCATAATTCGCTCGTGCGGTTTTTGACCGAGCAAGGCTTCACGGTCTTCATGATCTCCTGGCGCAATCCCAGCGCCGAAGATCGTGATCTCGACATGGAAGCCTATCGCAGACTCGGCGTGATGGCGGCGCTCGACGTGATCTCGCGGCTCATGCCGGACCGAAAGATCCATGCGGCCGGCTATTGCCTAGGCGGAACGCTGCTCGCCATCGCCGCAGCGGCCATGGCGCGCGACAATGACGATCGCCTCAAGAGCGTGACGCTCCTCGCCGCGCAGACCGATTTCACCGAAGCCGGAGAACTGACGCTCTTCGTCAACGAGAGTCAGCTCGACTTTCTCGAAGATCTGATGTGGGAGCACGGCTTCCTCGATTCCAAGGAGATGGCCGGCGCGTTCCAGCTCCTGCGCTCCAATGATCTTGTCTGGTCCTACGCGCTCAAATCCTATCTCATGGGCGAGCGCGAGCCGATGACCGATATGATGGCCTGGAACGCCGACGCCACGCGCATGCCCTACAAGATGCATTCGGAATATCTGCGGCGGCTCTTCCTCAACAACGATCTCGCCGAGGGCCGGCTGCGCGTCAACGGCGGCGCCGTCGCGCTCAGCGAAATTCGCGCGCCGATTTTCGCCGTGGGCACGGAGCGCGATCATGTCGCGCCCTGGCGTTCGGTTTATAAGATCCACCTGCTCGCCGACGCCCAAATCACCTTCCTGCTGACGAGCGGCGGGCATAACGCCGGCATCGTCTCGGCGCCCGAGAAGAAGCGCGGCGATTACCGCTTCACGCATCGCGTGAACGGCGAGCATTACGCCGACCCCGCAGAATGGGTGAAGATCGCGACTGTCAGGGAAGGATCATGGTGGCCGGAATGGAGCGCCTGGCTCGCCGCCCGATCCGGCCCGCCGGTCGCGCCGCCGGCGATGGCCGACGCGCTCTGCGACGCGCCGGGAACCTATGTGCTGCAGAGCTGACGCGCCGAGAACCGGCGCTCGCACGTCGTATCAATTTGCCTCCGCTTGTCATCCCCGACGCGCGAAGCGCGATCGGGGACCCAGAGCAACGCCCGAGACGCTTGCCGTGCGTCTGGATTCCCGATCGCGCGCGAAACGCGCGTCGGGAATGACATGCGGGCAAGGTTCGCCTTACACGTGAATCGCGCGGCCGTAGGCCGCGAGCACGCTCTCATGCATCGTTTCCGACAGCGTCGGATGCGGAAAGATCGTGCGGATCAGTTCTTCTTCGGTCGTCTCGAGATTCATGGCGATGACGAAGCCCTGAATCAGTTCCGTCGCTTCGACCCCAAAGATATGCGCGCCGAGCAGCCGCCCGCTCTTGGCGTCGAAGATTGTCTTCACGACGCCTTCGAGTTCGCCGAGCGCGATCGCCTTGCCATTGGCGAGATAGGGAAAGCGGCCGATCTTGACGTCGAGCCCCTGCTCTTTCGCCTTCGCCTCGGTCAGTCCGACCGACGCGACCTGCGGATGGCAATAGGTGCAGCCTGGAATGCGAGATCTGTCGAGCGCGTGCGCGTCCAAGCCGGCGATCGCCTCGACGCAGGTGACGCCCTCATGCTCCGCCTTATGCGCAAGCATCGGGCCGCCGGCGACGTCGCCGATCGCGTAAACGCTTTCGACATTGGTGCGCCCGAAGCCGTCGATCTTGATGACGCCCCGCTCGAGGGCGACGCCGAGCGTCTCTAGCCCGAGATTTTCGACATTGGCGACGACGCCGATCGCCGACAGCGCGCGGTCGACTTCGAGCGTCTCCACCTCGCCGTCCGCGGGTTTCAGCGTGACGACGAGGCTGTCGGCCTTTTTCTCGACGCCCGTCACCGTCGTCGCGACGCGAATGTCGATCCCCTGCTTTTTGAACGATCGATGCGCCAAAGCGGCGATCTCTTCGTCTTCGCTCGGGAGAATATGCGGCAGCGCTTCGACGAGAATGACTTCGACGCCGAACGTCCGATAGAAGGAGGCGAATTCGACGCCGATGGCGCCGGCGCCGACGATAAGCATCGACTTCGGAAAGCGCTCCGGCTTCATCGCCTCGAAATAGGTCCAGACGAGTCGTCCGTCGGGCTCGAGCCCCGGCAGAACGCGCGGGCGGGCGCCGGTCGCGATGATGACGTGTTTCGCCTGATAGACGCCGTGGTCGAGCCTCGCTTTCGGCGAGGGCAATTGCGGCAGCATGGGCGGTTTGGTCGGCGCGGCGACGCGCACCTCGCCCTTTCCGGCAAGCGTCGCCTCCCCCCAAATCACGTCGATCTTGTTCTTCTTGAGCAGAAACGCCACGCCGCCATTGAGTCGCGTCGCCGCCTCGCGCGAATGCGCGACGATGCGCGCGACGTCGGCGCTCAGGGCGCCTGGCGAAACGCCGAACCGCTCGCCCTCGCTGGCGAGGCGATAGACCTCGGCGGAGCGCAGCAGCGCTTTCGTCGGGATGCAGCCCCAGTTCAGGCAAATGCCGCCAAGATGTTCGCGCTCGACGACCGCCGTTTTGAGACCCAGCTGCGCGGCGCGGATCGCGGCGACATAGCCGCCGGGCCCGCCGCCGATGACGATGAGATCATATGTGTCGGCCATGCTTCGTCCTAGCTTCCAGGTAACCCAGTCTTCAGCGTTGTCGGCAAATTCTAAAAATTCGCGAAAATTTACGCGCTGAAGGAAAAGCATATATTGTTTAGACGTTTGCAGTCACCTGACCATAAGGGGGCTTTGATGAGCGCCCGTCTTGCATCTACGACCGCCTCGCTGCGTTCGCTTTCTTTCAAGATCCTCGCTGGTCTGCGTCGCGCCGCTCGTTTCATCTGGCGCGCGGCAATTACTGTCGTGCGGCTTTTGCTTTTGGCTTTTCTGACGGTTCTCGTGACCGCTTGGGCCATTTCCACGCCGAAGGATCACCCCTATCGCGTTCTTGATCCCGACTCGCGCGATTGCAACATGCGGATCGGCGAAAACGGAAACTACGCGTCGCCGGCTTGGAATATTCTTGCAGCCTATGGCAACGCCGAAAACGAAGCGGCGCTCAAGGACAAGGCAGGTCGTTGGGACACGAGATTTCAGTGCGCGATACAGCGTCACGAAGTTCCTGTCCCTCGCGCTGATGACAACAATCGATCGAATGCGCTTGGCTACACGCTGGCCTTTCTGGAATTCAAGGAGGATGGCGAGCCGTTCGAGCTGATCAAGGACCCTCATCAGCTGTTCACCATGAACGAATTGACCGATCGCGTGAGCTATATCGAACGCAGCTCATGGAAGCCGATCACACAACTTGAGGCGCTCAACGCGCATCTTAGATCAGTTGAAAAGCGCGCCCACGCCGATGAATTCGGGAATGCCGTCAAGCACAGCAATTACGTCATCGTCTTCGTTCATGGCTGGCGACATGACGCATCGATCGGCGACGGAAATGTCACCGATCTTCGCGCTTACGCGGCGCATGTCGCGCGATACCTTCGCGACCGGTGCAACGCTGGCGAAAGCGAGCATTGCGGGCGCGAGGTGACGGCGGTGTACGTCGGCTGGCGAGGCGCGCGCCTGAACGAGACGCGACTGCATCTTCCCTTTATCGCTATGGGCAATACCGTCGGCGCGCTCTTAGATGGCGACGCCGCACATTGCTCGAACGGCGTTCTGCCCAGCGAAAAACCCTTGTGCTGGAAGAACTGGATCAATTCCTGGGGCGATTCGCTCGCTTCCGGCGTCGCGACGCTGACCCTCTTCGACCGCAAACCCGTCAGCGAATATATTGCGCCGCACGCCCTTATGGCGCTGAGAAAAATCGAGCAGGTTCTCAACAAACAGCCCGGGACGAAGGCAAAGCAACGAGACAATCCAAACAAGATGATCGTGATCGGTCATAGCCTCGGCGGCAACATGCTGGCCACGGCTTTGAAAGACCATTTGATCAAGGCGGTGCATAATCATCCGGGCGCCAACGCCTATTTTTATCCGCCGCTCGGCGATCTCGTGGTTCTCATTAACCCTGCGGCCGAAGCCTCAAAATGGACTGATGTTCAGCGCGCCGTCTGGGAGAAAGTCGCTTTCTTCGAGGGCGAAGGCGACCTCATGGCGGGCCACCGCTTCTTTCCCGCTCATCAGAGTCCTGTCGTGATTTCAGTCACCTCGGCCTATTCCTGGCCTCCAGGAGGGATCCGGCCCGGAGACTGCGCCATAGCAATGCGTCACAAACTGAGTTTGCTCGGTCAGGGTGTGAATTCGCCAGACGAAATATGCTCGAGATACAAGCAGTTCCTAGAGGCAAAAAAACCCGGGGAGTTCATCTTCCATGACGAGACGCCGAACCCCGACGAGCGCGCCTGCGGGGCGCTGAGAACGCCGTTTGCGCTCGATCAAGCGGTGGAGAACATCGATCGAAAAAAGAAAATCGGCATAAAATCCGACCTCGCAACCTATCTCGCTTTTCCGCTTTTTCGCGGCGACCTGCGTCCCCTTGGCGCGATGATCGCTGGCGTCGCACGAGATTTGCGCGCAGCCTGCGAAAGCTTCAGCCTCCCCGAAAACCGACAAGATCAGCGAGCGCTGAGATTTTGGCAAAGGGTTGGAGAATTCGTGAGCGATCTTCCCTTTCAGAATACGGATATCGAGTCTTCGCGCACGATCGGCCATCTCGATCCGCCGCGATCGTCGGTGAATCTCGTCGATACTCTTCGCATGCCGGCGCGCCAGCTCGGCACGACGCATGAAATTCGCAGCATCGGTTGGGCGCCGCCCAGTCAGGCGGATTACAAGGATATCCCCGCCGATCCCTCACTAACCTGCGCTGTCAGCCACGACTGGCTGACGCGGGCTCGAAGGGCGCAAACGAATGGCACTCAGTGGGAGAGCGCGATACTGGCCCCGCCGCTCGACCCAGATCCTGCGAATCCTCGCGGCAGCGGCGGTCATCCCGCGGTCGAGATGACTCACGGTTTCAGGCTTGCGGGACTGCTCCCGATCACGCGCGCGAACGACCCGTTCTGGAACATGCGCGCCTATGACGACGTGCTCATGAGCCATGGCGGCTTCATGTTCAGTTCGTTCATTTGCGCGATCAACCAGTTCGTCATGGATCGGCCAACACGATGGCCCCTTCAGGCGCCGCCAGCCGAATTGCAGAGCGCGCCTATGCCTCAAGAGCCAAATCGGCCGGTGGCGGACGCTCCCAAAATTCGTGGGCGGGCGAGATAAATCGCCCGGCAATAGGCGGCCAAGAATAGTAAAACTCCAAAACAAAAAGCCTCCCGCGCTGCCGCGGGAGGCTCGAATATGTTCGCCGATATAAGTCTTAAGCGGCCTGCGGCAACGCCGATTTGGCCTGCGCCACGATCGCCGCGAAGGCTTCGGGCTGGTGGATGGCGAGATCCGACAAAACCTTGCGGTCGACTTCGATCCCGCCCTTGGCGAGCCCGTCGATGAACCGCGAATAGGTCAGCCCGTGCTCGCGCACGGCGGCGTTGAGCCGCTGAATCCACAAGGCGCGGAACACGCGCTTTTTCGCCTTACGGTCGCGCGTCGCATATTGCATCGACCGGTCGACGGCGGCCTTGGCGGCGCGGATCGTATTCTTGCGGCGGCCATAGAAACCTTTGGCGGCCTTGAGGGTCTTCTTGTGCTTGGCGTGCGATGTGACGCCGCGTTTGACGCGAGCCATGACGAAACTCCTTTGCGGAAAAAGTGCGCTCTTTGCGATCAGCCGTTCGGCAGGAAGTATTTCTTGACGTTGTCGCCGTCAGTCTTGAACAAGACAGCCGTGCCGCGCAGATTTCTGATCTGCTTGTTCGTCCGCTTGATCATCCCGTGGCGCTTGCCCTGCTGGGCGTAGACCACTTTCCCGGTGCCGGTGATCTTGAAGCGCTTTTTCGCGCCGGATTTCGTCTTCAGTTTGGGCATTTTGCTCTCCCGGGCGCTAGGCCCTGTTGTTTGCGCCGCAGGAAATTGGTCCAAACGACGCGTGTTCGCGCGAGCGAAAGAACCGCCACGGCAGCCCATCACTGGCCGGGCGGTTCTGTAGAGCGCGGTTTATTGCCCAATGCAGGGGGAAACGCAAGTCCGCGCAAGCGTCGGGAGCGCCAGGAGTAGACGGCCCCTCCTCTTGGCGACATAGTCCGACCGCCAAGAAGGCTTGAGTCGGCAACAAAGCGAGGAAGACCAAGCAGCGCGACGTTAAAGCAAGAAATAACGCCGTTTTTTCGTAAGATTGAAGAACAGTCGGAAAGCGCTAGATGTCACTCGCTGGAAACGATCCGGGGCGCATTATGAATATACATGCAACTATGGGGACCGCGATTGCCGCGGACTGTCCAGTCAATTCCCACAATGAGTGGGATCCTTTGGAGGAGATCATCGTCGGGCGCCTCGAAGGCTCGACAATTCCTTCCGACCATCCGGTCGTCACCTGCAACATCCCCGGCATGGCCGCGCGCGCCCAATCGCTCGCCGCAGGCTTCCGCTTTCCGAAATTCATGATCGAACCGGCGCAGCAGGAGCTCGACGGCTTCATCGCCTTGCTTGAATCGCTCGACGTCAAGGTGACGCGGCCCGACGCGGTCAATCACAAGGCGAAGTTCTCGACGCCGCACTGGTCGTCGCGCGGCTTCTGCAACTCTTGCCCGCGCGACTCGATGCTGGTGATCGGCGACGAGATCATCGAAACCCCGATGGCCTGGCCCTGCCGCTATTTCGAAACACACTCCTATCGGGAGATCCTCAAGGATTATTTCCGACGCGGCGCGCGCTGGACCTCGGCGCCCAAGCCGCAGCTCACCGACGAACTCTTTGATCCAAATTTCAAATTGCCGGAGAAGGGCGAAGAGATTCGCTACATTCTCACCGAATTCGAGCCGGTGTTCGACGCCGCCGATTTCTTCCGCTGCGGCCGCGATCTTTTCGTGACGCGCTCCAATGTCACCAATGCGATGGGCATCGACTGGCTGCGCCGCCATCTTGGCGAGGGCTATCGCATCCATGAGATCAAGAGCCGTTGCCCGAACCCGATGCATATCGACACGACGATTCTGCCGCTGGGGCCGGGGCGCCTGCTGATCAATCCGGAATATATCAATCCGGATGAGCTGCCGGACATTTTGAAGAAATGGGACATTCTCGTCGCGCCGGAGCCGGATCCGATCAACGACCGCATTCTGGCAATCACCTCGATGTGCGGCAAATGGCTCAGCATGAACATTCTGGCGATCGATGAGAAGCGCGTCATCGTCGATCCGCATCACACCAACATGATGCGGCAGATGGAGAAATGGGGCTACGAACCCATCCCCTGCTCTTTCCTGCACTATGCGGCGTTCGGCGGCGCGTTCCACTGCGCCACGCTCGACGTGCGCCGGCGCGGCACGCTCGAAAGCTATTTTTGATTCAATCGCGCTCTTCGCCCGACGCTTCTCGCAAGGAGCGCCGGGCGATTTCTATTTGAGGTTCACGCCGCCAAGCCGCAGGCCGATGATGCCCAAGAGAATGAGGCCAATCGATCCCAGCCGCAGCACGGTGGTCGGTTCATTGAACAGGAAAACGCCCACCAAGGTCGCCGCGGCGATGCTTGCGCCGGTCCACACCGCATAGGCCGTGCCGGCGGGAATCGTCTTTACCGCAATGCCCAGGCATCCGACGCTCGCCGCCATGAAGAACACCATGATGAGCGAAGGCCAGAGCCGCGTGAATCCTTGTGCATATTTCATCCCGATGAGCCAGCCGACTTCGCAGATGCTGCCGATAAAAAGGATGATCCAGTCCATCTAACCGTCCTTGCCCGCCGGCGTCGTCGCCGCGTCCGGCGACTTGTGGGTTTTGCGGTCCAATCCGTCAAGAACCGCCAATTTGCATTTCGCGGGACGCCGCCCACATAGGCCGCAAGGAGCCTTCATCATGAGAAGAATTATCGGCGTTTACCCCGCCCCGGACTCCATGCACTGGGTCGGCGACGGTTTTCCCGTACGCTCGCTGTTTTCGCATCACCAACATGGCGCACAGGTGAGCCCCTTTTTGCTGTTCGACTACGCGGGACCGTTTGACTTTTCACCGACGCCCGAGCGCCGCGGCGTCGGCGCCCATCCGCATCGCGGCTTCGAAACGGTGACGATCGTCCTGGACGGCGAACTGGCGCATCGCGACTCGACCGGCGCCGGCGGACTGATCGGTCCCGGCGACGTGCAATGGATGCGCGCCGCTTCCGGCGTCGTTCACGAGGAATATCATTCCGAAAGCTTCGGCAAGTCGGGCGGACGGTTCGAGGTCGTGCAGCTTTGGGTCAATCTGCCGGCGCGCGAGAAGATGAGCCCGCCGCGCTACCAGACCCTCCTCGACAAGGACATTCCGCGCGTCGATCTGCCCGGCAACGCCGGGCTTGTTCGCGTCATCGCCGGCGAATTCGAGGGCCATCGCGGACCGGCGCAAACCGCGACGCCGATTGACCTGTGGGACGTGCGGATCGACGCGGGAAAGAGCGCCCGATTCACGCTGCCGGAAAACCATACAGCGCTTGTCGCCATTCTCGAAGGAACGGCCGAAGTCAATGGCGAGAAGATCGCACGCGCCACGGATGTTGTCGTATTCGAGGAGGAAGGCGGAGACATCGCCTTTGAAGCCAACAATGACGTGAAGCTGATCGTCATGAGCGGCGAACCGATTGACGAGCCCGTGGCGCAACAAGGTCCGTTCGTGATGAATACGCGGGACGAGTTGCGGCAGGCCTTCGCCGATTATCAGTCGGGACGGTTCGGCGTCATCGCGCCGCAGGGCGGCTAAAGCGCTATCGATCACATGGACTCATGTGATCGATAGCAATCGCTCAAAAGCAAATGTCGGAGCAGGTTCTCATCGAAAAGGTCTGTGAGCCTTTTGGGAACCTGCTCTAAGAGGAAGCGCTGCTGCGACGCGCCGCCAATCTCAGCTCTTCGATCGTCGCCGCCAACGAAGTGAATTCCACCGGCTTGGTGAGAAAAGCGTCGACTCCGGCGGCGCGGGCGGCGCGCTCGTCTTCTTCGCGCGCGCTGGCCGTAAGCACCAATATGGGCGTGCGCGGCGCGCCTGCCCGCGCCTCGGCCTCACGAATGCGGAGGCTCGCCTCGCATCCGTCGAAATCTGGCATGAAAAGATCCATGACGATCACGTCATAAGGCTCGCCCACGCCCTCGATCGCCTCGCGGGCGCGCGCGAGCGCGAGCGCGCCGCTTTCCGCCCGAGTCACTCTCGCGCCAAGCTTGGCGAGGTGACGCATGAGAATAAGCGCGTTGATATCATTGTCTTCGGCGACAAGGGCGTTCACCCCGGCGAGCGCCTGCGTGGGCGCGCCCTGCTCGGGCGCCGGCGCCTTGGCGCGCTCCTGCGACAACCGAGCGATGAGCGAGGCGATCCGCACCGGCTTCACCAGCCAGCCATCGAAGTCGCACAAGGCGTCCTCGCCGAAGGCGCGCCGTTCGATGGGCGAAAAAAGGAGAAAAAGCTTTCGCGCCTGCGCGGCGCGTGCGGTTTTTGCAAGCTGCGACGTCATGTGCGGCCCCAGCGCGCAGTCGACGATGATGGCGTCGAAAGGTTTTTCGCGCGCGCTATGCAGCGCGCTGGGTGCGTCCTCGGCCGCGACGATCTCCGCTTCAGCCCCGGCGAACCTCAAGCACTGCGCGAGATAGGGCGCTTCAAAGATGCTTTGCGCCACGATCAGCGCCTTCAGCCCGGAAAGCGGCGCCGGCGCGGGCTCTTCGCTGATGGGCGGCGCCGGCAGCGTGAATGCGAACACGGCCCCCTGGTCGGATGACTTAACCAGCGCCAGCGCGCCGCCCATCCGGGCGACGAGACGGCGGGAGATGGCGAGGCCGAGGCCTGCGCCCGCCTGAGGGTGGTTGTCGGAAGGATCGGCCTGTTCGAATTCCTCGAAGATCGCCTCGCGCGCCGCCTCGGGCACGCCCGGCCCAGAGTCACTCACCTCGAAGCGCAGCCGCGCGCCATCTCGCGCGACGCGCACGCCCACGCCGCCCCGCTCAGTAAATTTCACCGCGTTGCCGATGAGATTGACGAGCACCTGCCGAAGTCGCGCCGGATCACCCACGATTTCGCTCGGCGTATCAGGCGAGATGACGCTGGCAAGCTCCAGCCCTTTCGCCATCGCGCGCGGAGCCAGC